>CAJFMB010000005.1 GCA_904390925.1 uncultured Subdoligranulum sp. | reverse complement strand
TCTGCAAGAACTGCGAAGCATCGCAAAATCGCTGCAAGGCGGCAGATGCAAGGCAGAGGGCTGCGGCACTCCTTGGTGGAATGCAAAGCCCGATAACGCGGCAGATGCCGTATTGCAGACAGAATTTTGCGGCTTTGTTTTCTTATGGAACCGCGCAGAATGCGGGGAGAGCTTTTTTTGAGGAATGTTGCCAATGATTGTGCTGGTCTCGCTTGTGCTGTTTGTGCTGGGCATGGTGCTGGCTGCCGTGGGCAGCCGGCTGGCCGGGCGCTGTGCCACCTGGTGTTTTGCGCTGTGCGGATTCCCCATGTGGGTGGTCAGCGGTACGGTGGCCAGCCTGTGCATCGCCCTGCCCCAGCTGGTGCTGGCCTTTCTGGCGTCGGGGCTGTCCATCACGGCGCTGGCGGTGGGCGCTGCGCTGGCCGGCGCCGCAGCTGACATCGGCCTGGTGCTGGCCTGCTGTCTGATCCGCCGGGATGTGGTGGTGGACCGGGGCGAGTTCTGGCGCAAATGCCTGCTGTTGCTGGCCTCCTGCCTGGTGCTTTTGATCTTTGTGCGGGACGGCCTGCTGAGCTACACCGGCGTGGGGCTGCTGATGGCACTGTTTGTGGTGTTTGTGCTGGAAAACATCGTCTACCAGCACCGCTTTGTCTACCAGGACCCGGAGCAACCGCCGGACATCATCACTGCCCGCCACAGCGCGGTCCCCGCCCCCGCCGAGTTGCGGGACGACGGCACAGTGCTGTTTCCGGCCATGAATGTCATCAACTCGCTGAAAAATCTGGGCGGTGTGCTGCTGGGCGGCCTTCTGCTGATCGTCGGCGCCTATGCGCTGGTGCTGGCATCGGTGACCTTTGCCAACCTGACCGGCACCATCCAGGCGCTATGGGCGGCGGGCATGCTGTCGCTGGGCTTTTCCCTGCCGCTGCTGGCCGAGGCCTTCAATCATCCGCTGGGTTCCGCCTGGAAGCGCTTTGCCGAGCGGTGCCGCATCTACCCCGCCTTTGCCTTTCCCATGCATGTGCTCAATGCGGCAATCCTCAACATCACGCTGGTGCTGCCCATTGCCAGCCTGATGTACCGCCGCCGTCTGCCGGTGGGCGAACAGTTCCGCAGCTACGAGGTCCCCGCCTGCATCCTGATGGCGCTGGTCCTGCTGCTGCCTGCCCTGCTGCGCCGCCGTCTTTACCGCTGGCAGGGAGTTGTCTGCCTGGGCATCTACCTGGTCTACCTGGCCGCCGTGCTGCTGGTCCCCCGCGCCGGCGCCTGAGCCTCCTGTCAGGGTCAAAAAAGCCTTCCTCCCAGCATCTGTACGCTGGGGGGAAGGCTTTCCTTTTCCTATGTACTTACATGGCTGCTGAGACTTCAATGTCGGTTACGACCACCGGAGTATCGTCCAAGGTATGGATTTGAATGCTCCATCCAATGACAGGTTGGGACAGGGTAAACTGGAATACCATCTCGTCCGGTTTCCCGGTGAGAAATACGATATCCTGGTCGACCCACTGGCTCTCCCATTGATATCCGCTGTGGATATAGCTGTGGTCCAACCCGGAGCCTTGGATGGTAACGGTATAAACGCCGGGATTCAGCTGCCAAGAATTGGTGGAGATCATCTCACCCGGCTGAATGGTGATTCTGTCGGCAGTGATTTCCGTTGTGCCACCCTCGGTTGCAGTACTGCGGGCCAGATTCACTTCTGCCACACGCTGTTCCGCCTCGGGCAGGGGCAGAGGATCCACACTGCCAACCAAAATCCCGTCAATACGATAGAAATGCAGCTGGTCGGACAGACGTGCCTGATTGAGCGCATCTCCCTCCAGAAAAACATACAGGGTATCTGCCGAGAGATTGTTCAGTTCTCCCTGCACCGTCCGCAACATCAGGTCATACTGGATGTGAGCCAGATAGAAGCAGTTGACTGTCCAGCCATTGTCCGCTGCGTAGGATACCAGAGGCCAGTATGCCGGTGTTTCGATATCATAAGAAGCAAAGGCCAGGTGCTGGAAGTGTTGGTCCTGGGCAATGGTCTGCCAGGCATTATCTTTCAGAATCGCGGTATTCTGATACAGGGGGTCCTGGTGAAATTCCTCGGCCTTTTCCATCAGACTTCCGCTGATCCATCCTGCCTGCACCACAATGCAGACAGCCAGAGCGGCAACTCCGATACGATGGCCGTACCGGAGCAGCAGACCGCAGGCAACGGACAGCAGCAGATATCCAGCTACCCAGCCGAGCCGCCCACATACGGAAAACATCTGCCACAGATTCAGCAGGAAATCCGGCATGGGCAGTTCACCCAGATGGACGCCGCCGATGGTGATAGAGTTGCTTGCCGCGGCAAATAGGCTGAGAACGGCGATAAGCACCGCCGAAATCAACCAGGGCAGAGGCTTTTGAATATCCTGGTCAGAGCCCCGGCGTACTTTGTGCACAATCCAGATAACCGCAGCCAGAACACAGGCCAGAATAGCACCCGTCCCCATGTAAAGATCCACTTCCCAGCTGGAGTAAAGGCCAGGAATGAACAGACTCAACGGGTCTGCCCCTCGAAACCATCCCGCGGGGGCCGTATCGGCAAAATTCCCCGAGAAAGCTCCCAGAACAAACAGTTCTGCAAGGGCAAAACAGCAGTAGGACAGGATAGGCAGCAAGGCCAAAGCGGGACTTTTGCCCTGCATGAGGCGGGAAACGGCATACCCCACCACCAGAATGCCCAGCATGGGCAAATAATACTGATGGATGCCTGCGCAGAGAATTCCCATCAACCCCCACCAGAAACAGGCCTTGGGCAGGGAATCCTTGCAGCAGAGCCACAGCCAGATCCCCATGAGAATGAGCCAGTTTCCTGCCAGTGCCGTGTGGCCGAACATGCGTACCGTCAATACCGGATACAGCAGAAACAGCAGGGAACTTCCTACGGTACCCCATCGGACAGCAGTGCCCCGCGACTCTGCTCCGCTGATACACCAAACGATCTTCTGGCCGAAAAATCCCTGGGCCATAAAGCAGAACAGGCCCCACATGCCCAGGTACTGGAAGCGTTCGGGCAGCAAGCTGCTGAAACCTTTGAAAAACAAGGCTAGAAGAGGAATGGAATCGGTGTAAATGATACTGGTGCGGAACGGGTACACTGTGGCATAGGACATGCCAAGAAATGGCAGGCGCACTTCACTCTGGCGGTAAAACTCCCATCCCAGGTAATGCTGGGACGGGTCCGAACCCAGGTTCAAAATCCAGTCAGTGCTGGTGGGAACGATCACCCGCACGCCGTACAGCAGAAGAAAGAAGACTGCACCCAGTAGCGCCGCCGCAAGGGCATACCGCTGCCGATACCAGAAAGCTGCCGCACCGTCTGGTGACTTACTTTTTATACTCATAGTTTCAGCGGTCAAAGGTGGTGGACAGGGTGGTGGACCAGCTCTCGCCCTGACGCAGGCTGGCGGCGCAGGGGCGCTGCTCCCATTCCAGCGGGCCGTTCTCCTCACCGGGCAGGCTGTGCCACGGCTCGATGCAGACAAACCGGGCCGGCCAGTCGGTCTTGGACCAGATCAGCACATAGGGATAGCCCTCAATGTCGCAGCTGACCCGGCGACCGGTGTCCTTTTCCACAATGGCCAGCGACTTGGACCGCAGATTGACCATGCAGTGACTGTCGTTGGCAAACAGCTCGCTGGTCAGCGGAATGCGGCGGGTATTGCGGGCCAGATAATAATAGTCGGTGCCGTTGAGCAGGCCGTTGGGCCGGGCGCTGACACACAGCGGGCTTTCCAGCTCCTCAAAGCGGAACTCATAATCATCGGCGGTGTGCTTGTCGTCAAAGGGAATGGCAAAGGCCGGATGGTAGCCGATGCCAAACCGCAGCTGGGGTTCCACCGGGTTTTCCACCGTCAGGGTGTGATGCACCGTGACACCGTCGATCACAAAGGTGGAGCGCAGCACAAAGGCATAAGGCCACAGCGGCAGCGTCTGGTTGTCGGCGTGCAGCTCAAATTCCAGCGTGTCGGCAGTCTGGCGGGTCAGGGTGTGCTGCACATCCCGGGCAAAGCCGTGCTGGCCGCCGGTGTATTCCAGCCCTTTGGCAATCATCTTGCCGCCGGTCAGCTTGCCGGTGTAGGGGAACAGAATCGGCGCATGCCGGCCCCAGACCGCCGGGTCACCGCACCAGAGCATCTCCGCACCGGAATGCTTGTTGACAACGCTGACCGCCTCGGCACCCTTGCTGTCTACTGTCAGGCGAATGGAGTCGTTTTCAATGGTATACTGCATTTGGATTCCTCCTGCTTGCAGCGCCCGGCATGGCGACGCACGGGCGCGAAATTTCATGTATCCAGTATACCGCAAAATTTCCCTGTTTGCAAAGGGCAGACAGCCGGTATTGCCGTTATGCCTGCTTTTTCGGCGAAGTTTTTGCCGGTTCGACCAATGTATGGGACTTCAAGCAGAATGTGCGGGGATTTTACAAATTCCATGCTTTCCAAATATTGACATTATTGTAAAAAAATCGTATACTATCCACAAGAAGTTGGGCCATTTGCGTCGAAGCGACCGCATATTTTGCATCAGATCGTCATACAGGGCCCCACTGTGAACAGAAAGGAAGTTCTTGCCATGAAATCCACCGGCATCATTCGCAGCACCGACAACCTGGGTCGGATCGTGCTGCCCAAGGAATTGCGCAAAACCTTTAGCATCACCACAGACACACCGTTGGAAATTTTCACCGACGGGGATTCCATTGTGCTGCGCAAATACCGTCCGGCCGGAAGTTGTGATTTCTGCGGCGAAGTGACCGCCGATACCATCGAATACCGCGGCATGCATATCTGTGCCGCCTGCCGCAAGGCGATCAGCCAGCTGTAACCTTTTTCCCAAAACGAAAAACAGCGCGGCTGACCTGTCTTTGCAGGCTGCCGCGCTGTGCTGTGTACAGGGGGTTATTTGCGGATGCCGCGCACCGTCTCCTCGCTGGTCTTGATCAGGTTGAGCAGACTGGTGGCATGGCGGGGATAATCGGCGGCCAGCGCCGAGGTGGTCATGTCCAGCATGGCCGCCGCCTGGGGTGCCGTGGACCCCTCCTCCCCCGCCAGGGTGGATTGCAGGTCGCTTTCCGCCATGTGCATGGCGGCGTCGGTGTCGTTCTGCCAGCGGGTACGTCCCACACGGAACATGCTGGCCACATTTTTGGGGGATGCCTGGTACAGATGCCGGAACATCCGGTAAACCGCCAGCATCAGGTAACTGCTGACCGAGTTGACCATGTCCTTGTCCCGGCACTGGGCCAGCTTGTCAAACAGGATGTCCAGCGAGTTTTCAATCAGCTTTTTGTACATCACCGGCAGCACACTGCCCCGGTAGACGCTGTCACTGTGGGCGGTGGTGTCGGGCAGCTGGTCCACCGTGATGGTCTGGCCGCTGCGCTCGGCACTGCGGCCCAACAGATAATCGCATGACACGCCGTAGTAATCCGCTACCTGCACCACAAACTCCAGGCCGCACTCCCGGATGCCCTTCTCGTAGTGGGAGAGCTGAGCCTGCGAGATGCCCAGATCCTGGGCCACCTGCTTCTGGGTCAGTCCACGCTCCTTGCGCAGCAATGTGATGATGCGATTGAATTCGACCGCCATGATTCCTGCCGTCCTTGCCGGGCCGCCGCACGGCCCTGTTTTGCGGGCACACTTCACCCGTTTCAGATCGTTCTACGTGTTGTACATTATATCTTTGCAAAAACATTTTGTAAATACAAAATCTGCCACCGTTTGACAGTGTTTTTGGTACTTTTTGCCGGTGTCCGCCTTCTTTCAACAAGATATGGGCACTGTAGTGGAAAATTGTACGCAAATATTGTACCCGGAAAATTTTGGCAGCTATTTCGGATGCTAAAATTGTAATAATTTTGTAATCATTGTAACTGGATCTTTTTGTGGTTTTGGGCAATTCCGGCGCTACATGGCAGGTTTTGTTCCGACCCTAACAGGCAAAATAGTACAGGAGGTATATTCCATTGAAATATTACAAATTGCACTTAATCCGTCACGGACTGACTTCCGGCAACCTGGAGGGCCGCTACATCGGCAGCGGCACCGATCTGCCGCTGTGCGACGAGGGCAAGGCCGGGCTGCTGGCGCTGAAACAGAAGTACGCCTACCCGCAGGTCTCGGTGGTGTTCACCTCGCCTTTGCAGCGGGCGGTACAGACGGCGGACCTGCTCTATCCCGGCGTGCATCAGATTCCGCTGCAGGATCTGCGGGAGATGTCCTTCGGCGTGTTTGAGGGCCAGCCGCTGGAACAGCTGGTCAAGGACCCCGCCTTTGCCCGCTGGATGGACCCCAACAGCCAGGAGGTGCCCCAGGGTGCCGAGGGCCGTGCTGCCTTTTACAAGCGCACCGGCGACATGCTGCTGAAGCTGTTTGAATACCTGCTGCGCAGCCACACCGAGGAGGCCGCCTGCATCACCCACGGCGGAGTCATCATGAGCATGCTGGCCCAGCATGCCCTGCCCCAGCGCAAGCCGGAGGACTGGATGACCGACCCCGGCTGCGGCTATTCGGTGCGCTGTGACGCCGAAATGTGGATGCGCGACCGGCTGGTGGAAGCCTTTGACGTGGTGCCGCTGGGCTATCTGGACGACGCCGGGGAGGAATGATCTTTCCCGCCATCCCGAAGTCATCCCGAAGTTTTTGTGAGAATACAACAAAAGCCCCCGCTGCCTTTGCCTGTATGGCACAAAGCTGCGGGGGTCGTTTTTGGATCGGGCGGAGAATCAGCCCTCCGGCGCGGCGGTGGCTGCCGCCGGGTCAGGGGTGGGGGTGGCCAGTGAGGCGGCCAGCTGGGCCTGGAAGTCGTCATACTCCTGCTTGGCCTGGGCGGCGGCCTCGTCGCTGACACCGGAGTCCAGCAGTGCCGGCTTGGCGGGCAGCGTCTGCTCGGTGCCGTCCTCGGCCTTGACGCTCAGACCCTGGCCGTAGTAGCCGCCCCAGACAGCAATGTAGCTCTTGCCGGGGTTGACGGTCAGGCTGTTGCCGTCCAGGTCGGTGAGCACCAGCGGCGCGGTGGCGTCGCCCTTGGACCAGCGGATCTCCTGCCAGGCGCCGTCGGTCAGGTAGAGTCCGGTGCCGCCGGACAGGTCGTACTGGCGGGTATAGCCGTCGTCCTTGATGCCGGAGGAGGCATACAGCACAAACAGGTTGGTGAAGGAGGCCTGCTGGCCGGCATCCACGTCCATGGCCTGGCTGCCGTCCGGGTTGGTCTTGAAGTAGACACCGTCGTTGACCGAGTAGTAGAAGCTCTCGGTGTCGCCCTCGGCAAAGGTGACATGCAGCTCGGTGCCGTTGCGGGCGGCGGGGTCATTCCGGTCGCCGAAGTCAAACAGCTGGATGGTCTCGCCGTCGGTGGAGGCTCCGTACAGGTCCATGCCTGCCTTGACCAGCTCCCCGGTGGTGTACCAGCAGTTTTCCTCCCGGTAGCCGCTGGCCTGCCGGGCATCGTCGAAGGCAAAGGCTGCGGTGCCGGTGTGCAGCCCGTCCACATCCTGATAGTTCAGCAGGTTGACCAGGTTGTAGGCGTAGACATTCTTGTCAATATAGACCGGCACGGCGTTCAGCGGCAGGGCAAACTGCAGCATCAGGTCCCGGCCGGGGGCCACCGGCCCCGCCTTGCTGATCTGGTCGACACTGGAGAAAATGGCCATCAGACCGGCGGTGCTGCCCTCGGTGACGCCGGCCACCAGCACATCCGCCCGGGCAATGCCCCACTGGGGCAGGGTGCCGTCGCCGGTGCGGATCTGGACCGCCACCGGGCGCTTGTTGTGCAGCGTGCCGTCCGGGTCGGCCTGGCCGGTGAGCGGGTTGATGCCCGGCTCGGGTGCAGGCGTCGGGGAGGGCGTCACCACCGGAGTGCTCTCGGGGGTGGATTCCGGCGTGGATATGCCGGGGGTTGCGGCCGGTTTGCCGCCCAACAGGCTGCAGCCGGCCAGAGAACATGCCATGGTTGCCGCAAGCAATGCGGCCTGGAATCGTTTCATGGGGTTACCTCTTTGTGAGAAGTCACTGCCTGTGCCGGCTCGACAGGATTCGGCACAGGCCGGAAAATGCAAAAAGGGTTGCCGCGGGCGGTTTTTGCCCGCCAGACACGGCTCCCCTTTTTCAGGGCCGCCCAAAGCGGACGCTGCCGCTCCGGGGACCATTACGGTTGCGATAATCAGTCGATATAGTCGTCAATATCGCCGGTGACGCCTTCGCCGGATTCGACGGCATCCTCGTCCACCTGGGTCTCAGTGGTGGCCTCGTCCTTGGCCTGCAGGTCATGCTCGGCCAGGGTGCCCCAATCCAGCTTGTCGGCCTCGTCAATATCCACCACGGTGACGTAGCTCTTGCCGATGTTCACCGGCAGCTGCTGGTCACTGCACTGGCCGTCCTCGGTCAGGTAGTACAGGCGCAGGGCCTCCAGCGGGGTGCCCTTCTGCCAGTAAATCTTCTCGATCTTGCCGCCGTAGCAGTAATAACCGACACCGCCGTTGCCGAAATCCACATCCTGGATGTCGTGGCTGTCGCCGGGATAGGCCTCAAAATCGGTGTAGAGGATGATGACGTTGGTGAAGTTCAGCTGCTGGTCATACTCCTCGTCGATGGTATCCCGCCAGGAGCCGTCGGTGGAGTAATACTGCTGCATGTTGTAGGTGGTGGTGGAAGCATCGTACAGGAAACGGGTCTTGTAGCTGGCGGAATGGGTGATGGCCACATACTCGCCGTCCTGCACCACCGGGCCGTACTTGTCGCTGTAGCCGCTGTCCGGGCTGTTGGTCAGGTCACGGACCGGGTTGTCGCTGCGGTAATCCACAAAGTTGAAGAAGGTAGAATTGTAGGTGCGGTTCATGTCCACATCTTCGTCGGCGATATACTTGGCAATGTTCTCGCCGCTGGTGTACATGGTGTGCTCCAGCGCCAGGCCGTTGCCGAAGGTCAGGCCCTGCCAGTTGACACGGCTCTTGTCCCGGTAGCCGTAGGCGCCGTTGGTGTTGTTCAGGTTGCCGTACTCGTAGTTCTTGGCGTACTGGGTCATGAAGACACTCTCGCCCTCATGGATATACAGTGCCTGCCAGGGCAGGATCAGCTGGAAGAACTGGTCACGGCCGGAACGGACGGGTCCGATCTCCTCAATATCATTGTAGTCCACAAACAGCGGCATGAAACGGGTGATGCCGCCCTCGACCTTGATTTCAAACAGCATATCCGCCTTGGACAGGCCGCGCTGGGGGCGGGCTGCGGTGATGTTGTTGACCATGATGGCGGTGATCCGCTGGCCTTCGGGGTAGTCGGCGTCCTTGGCCTCACCGGTCAGCACGTTGGCCTCGTAAGGGGGCAGCGTGGGGGTGGGGGCAGGGGTGGGCTCGTCAGCGGTTGCGGGCGGGGTGGAATCGGTGGGTGCCTGGGATTCCTCGCTGGGAGCGCAGGCAGCCAGCATGGCGCAGGCAGACAACGCGGCAAGAACGGGAAGGAATTTGCGCTTCATGGACAGTCCTCATTTCTTTCTGTGTTCCAAACAGGGTCAAAGACCCCGATCATGTTTGATTCGGTGGATCTGCCGCGGGATCTCCACCACGGCTGATTGCTTTTTCTATTCTACTTGCTTTGGCCAGATTTGTAAAGCGAGCGGCCAGATTTTTACAAGCGTATAGAAGCTGTTTCCGCCGTGCGAACCGTCGTTGTGCCGGGGCCAAATGTCGAAACAACGCCGGTTTCCTCCCGTCGGGTTCACCGTATGACCTACCGGTGGGCAGGGACTTGCACAACCCGGGCTGGTTTGGTACAATACTGTTATATTTTACAGGCGGGATGATTTTTAACTTGTGCAATTCCGACAAAATTATTCTTCCTGTCTGGTGATTCCGACAAGGTTTTCCCTTGTCGGCAAAGGAGTGCTTCTCTATGGGACTGTTTTCGTTTTCCTATGACAAACCGGGGCCGGGGGTCTCGCCTGACACGCCCCGCAAGCGGGGCGTCGCCCGTCTGCTGGAGGTTCTGGGCCGGGACATGGGCCCCTTTTTCAAGGCCGGATTTCTGGCGGTGCTGGGAGCGTTGCCCTACATTGTGGGGGTGGCGCTGTCGGTGATGACCCACTCGCTGCTGGTGTTGATGGTTGCTGCCATCCTGGGCGGTATGATCGCCGCCCCGCAGATTGTGGGCATGGCGGACACGGTGCTGCGCAGCCTGCGGGATGAGCCGGGCTTCTGGTGGCACACCTACCGCCGCACCTGGAAGATCAACGCCAGGGCATCCCTGATTCCGGGGGCGGTGTTCGGCCTGATTTTCGGCGGTGAGATCTTCCTGTACACCCACCTGGCCAGCATGCAGGCCGGCACCGGCATCATCACCATGCTGTTGCTGGCGGTTCTGCTGTCGCTGGGGGTGTCCAATTACATCTGGGCCCAGATTGCCCTGCTGAATCTGCCGTTTTTTACCATTCTGAAAAACGGAATGTTTCTGTTTCTCGCCTATCTGCCGGTCAGTCTGGGCGCCACGGTGGTGCTGGCGGTTTACTGGGGTGCGGTGGTGCTGCTGTTCCCCATCTCCTTCCCGGTGCTGCTGCTGACCAACTTCTGGCTGCCGATGGTGCCCTCGCTGCTGATTGTCTACACCGCGCTGGACAAGAGCTTTGAGATTGAAAAAACGCTGAAGGAACAGCAGGCGGAATCCGCCGAGAGCAACAGCTGATCCTTTTTCCCTGTCAAACATGCCAAAAGGCACGCCGCAGTTTCTCGCTGCGGCGTGCCTTTTTTGTGGTTTTCCGTTTATTTCAGGAACATGCGGACCATCTTGTCCTTCTGCCCGGTGTAGGGCTGGTAGCGCATGGGCAGGTCCAGCCAGGTCTTTTTGTCCACAATGCTGCGGGTATGGCTGAACTCGGCAAAGCCTGCCTTGCCGTGGTAGCTGCCCATACCACTCTCCCCCACGCCGCCGAAGGGCAGGTTGCTGCTGGCCAGGTGGATGATGGTATCGTTGATGCAGCCGCCGCCGAAATGGCAGCGGGCCAGCACCTGTCTGCGGGTGGCGCGGCTGCTGGTGAAGCAGTAGAGCGCCAGCGGATGGGGCCGGCTCTCGGTGGCGGCGATGGCCTCGTCCAGCGTGTTCCAGGTCAGCACCGGCAGCACAGGTCCGAAGATTTCCTCCCCCATCACCGCGTCGTCAAAGGTCACGTCGGTCATGACGGTGGGGGCAATGCGCAGCGTCTGCTCGTCGGCGGTGCCGCCGGTAACTACCTTGGCCGGGTCGATCAACCCCCGGATACGGTCAAAGTGCTTGCGGTTGACGATCTTGCCGTAGTTGGGGTTTTCCAGCGGCTCGGCGCCGAACTGGGCGGTGATCTCCTTCTGGATAGCCAGCACCAGCTCGTCCCGGATGGAGGCCTCGCAGTACAGGTAATCCGGCGCCACACAGGTCTGGCCGCAGTTGAGGTACTTGCCGAACACGATCCGCCGGGCAGCCAGCTTCAGGTCGGCGGTGGCATCCACAATGCAGGGGCTTTTGCCGCCCAGCTCCAGTGTGACGGGGGTCAGGTACTCGGCGGCATGGCGCAGCACTTCCCGGCCGACCGTCTTGCCGCCGGTGAAAAAGATCTTGTCAAACCGCTGTTCCAGCAGCGCCTGGTTTTCCGCCCGGCCGCCGGTGACCACAAAGACATATTCCGGCGGGAAGCATTCCGCCAGGATGGTGCGGATGACCTCGCTGGTGGCCGGGGAATAGGCACTGGGCTTGACCACCGCGGTGTTGCCGGCGGCCAGCGCGTCGATCAGCGGTTCCAGCGTCAGCAGCAGCGGATAGTTCCAAGGGCTCATGATCAGGGTGACGCCGTAGGGCGACGGGCTGCGGAAGCTGCGGGCGGCAAACTGGGACAGCGGGGTGTAGACCGTCCGGTCCCGCATCAGCCCCGCCAGATGGCGCCGCATCCAGGAAAGCTCGGCCAGCGTCATGCCGGTCTCGCACATATAGCCTTCCACCCGGCTTTTGCCCAGGTCGGATTTGAGTGCCGCCTCGATGTCGGATTCATGGCGGAGCAGTGCCGCCTTCAGATCGTCAAGCGCTTTGGTGCGAAACGCCCGGGGCAGTGTTTTGCCGGTCGAGAAGAACCGTCTCTGCTTTTGCACCACCTGTGCAATTTCCTGCTGTGTCATGGGATTGATCCTCCGTTTTGGGCATGACCAGGCGGTAAAGCGCCTGGAGTTCGTGGGCATCCATCAGCACCGGCACCGGGTAGAGGGGGTTGCCCTCGTGGTCGGCGTTGCGGGCCAGCCGGGGCAGGTCCTCCTCCCGGATGCCGGCCAGCGTGCGGGGAATGCCCATCTCTTCATTCATTTTGCGCAGTTTTGCGATAAATTTGCGGGAAGCCTCAGCGGGGGTGTCGTGAACCGACGCCACGCCAACCTCCATCGCCAGCCGGCCCAGCCGCTTGTGGGCGGCGGTGCCGTAGGCTTCCAGCACTTCCGGCAGCAGCACCGCATTGGCCAGGCCGTGGGCAATGCCGTACTGTCCGCCCAGCGAGTGGGCCACCGCGTGGATGTAGCCCACGTAGCTCTTGGTGAAGGCGGTGCCGGCCAGATAGGCCGCCCGCAGCATGTGGGCCCGGGCGGTGCGGTCGCCGCCGTGCTCGTAGGCCACCGGCAGGCTTTCCAGGATCAGGCGCACTGCCTCCACCGCGGCCTGCCGGGTCCCTTTGGTGGTGGAGCCGCCGATGTAGGCCTCCACCGCGTGGGTCATGGCATCCATGCCGGTGGTGGCGGTGAGCTGCGGCGGCAGACCCAGGGTCACATCCGGGTCCAGCAGCGCGTAGTCCGGAATCAGGGAGAAGTCATTGATGGGATACTTGTGGCGGGTCTCGCCGTCGGTGATGACGGCGGCCAGGGTGGTCTCGCTGCCGGTGCCGGCGGTGGTGGGCACCGCGATGAGCAGCGGCAGCCGGCGCATCACATGCAGCAGGCCCTCCATCTGGTCCAGCTGCCTGCCCGGCCGGGCAATGCGGGCGCCGCAGGCCTTGGCGCAGTCCATCGACGAACCGCCGCCGAAGGCAATGATCGCCTGGCAACCGTCCGCCAGGTAGCGTTCGCGGGCGGCCTCCACATTGGCGACGGTGGGGTTGGCGACGGTGTCGGCAAAAAGCGACACCCCGATATAGGCTTCGGCCAGGGCATCCTGCAGCGGCCGGGTCAGGTCATGGCTGAGGATGCCCCGGTCGGTGACCAGAAGCACCTGATGGATGTGCCGGCTGACCAGCAGGTCGGCCAGTCCCTGTACCCCGTCCAGGAGCTTGGGCTCCCGGTAGGGCAGAAAGGGCAGTGCCATGCGAAACGCCAGCTGATAGGTGCGGCAGTAAACTTTGCGCAGCGGATTCATAATATACCTCCCGGCAATTTGCCGTGACAAACCGGCGCGGCGGGCGCCGGAGATTCTTCAATTTTCTGAATCATTTTAGCACGGCAACGCGCATTTTCCTAGCTGACGTTTTGACAAAGATGTTGCACCTGCCGCAGCATATTTTGGCGGATACGCAGGGCAACTGTGACAATTTTGAAAATACCGCCCGCCACCGGCGGACACCACCGGCAGCAGACGGTATTGGCGGAATTATTCGGTTTTGCGGCGGCAGGTCCGCCATACCGCCCGCAGCCAACTGAGCGCAGCCGCGGCCAGCGCCGGGTACAAAATCAGGCAGAAGGTCTGGTACCAGCTGGGCAGCCAGTAGCTTGCCCCGCCCGGCAGGGCATCGGCGGCATTGAGGGTGATGGCGTCGCCGTCCAGTTTCAGCCGGACGGTGGCGTTCTCGTCCGGGCTGCAGGGGTCCAGCCGAAGCGACACCAGTGTGGTGCGGGGCAGCGTAAAGACATAGCTGCCGTCGGCGGTGCGGCTGGGGAATACCCGGTTGTCCTGGCTGTAGGGCTGGCCGGGGGCGGTGGTGTAATACAGGCAGACCTCCCGGGCTTCGCCCTCAAACCGGGCGGTGTAGCTCAGCGTCCGCACCACCCGGCCGTCCACGTTTTCCAGAATGATCTGGGGGTCGCCGCTGGTGGTGGTATACCAGCCGTCCTCCCCGGGTGCCAGGTCCACCAGTTGCAGCCCGGACAGCGGCAGGCTTTCCTCCGCCAGCGAGCCGTTTGCCCGGGCGGCGGCATCCGCCGCAAAGTTGACACAGCCCAGCACCAGCCAGACAAGTACCGCCAGCAGGTAACAGGCAATCGCCAGCCCGCCGCGGCGGGACAGCAGCCGCCCGGCTGCGGAAACGGGACCCGGAAATGCTCTGGCACTCATCAGCGGGTCACCTCCATTTCCACCGGGGCAAAGCCCGCGTCGGTCACACGGTAGAGCAGCGTCTCGCCATTCTGGGCGGCAGCCAGTCCGTCGGTGAAGAGTTCGGCATAGCTTTGCACAAAAATATCGTCGATCTGCTGCAGATAAATCACGGTACAGCCGTTGTCCCGGATGGTCTGGGCCAGCCGCTCGGCGGTGTAGGGATGATAGTAATATTGCTTGGGGCCTTCTTCGGTGGGCTTCAGCTCCTCCAGACCGAAGGTGCCGCCGCCGCCCTCCATGGTGGACTCGACGCCGGAGTAATCCACCAAAATCGGGTAAAAGTCAAACACCGCCGAAAACCAGCCTTCGCCGTTGTCCCCCTGGCTGACATAGAACACCCGGTCGTCCGGCTGCAGATAGCTGCAAACCAGTTGGGCCTCGGCCCGCTCGGCCTTGCGGTCGGCGAACTCGCTGTCGGAAAAGCCCAGCACCGACAGCTGGGGCAGTACCAGCTGATTCAGCCGGAAAAGCATCGCAGCCGCCAGCAGCAGCACCGCCCCCTGCCCTGCCAGTGCAAAGCGGGGCCGGCAGGTCTGGCGGTGAAATTCCATGGTGGGACCGTCCTTCTCGCGAATTACCACCGTCCAGCTGCGGGTGTCCGGCTGCAAGGCCAGCGCCAGGCAGGCCAGTGCGATGAGGAACCAGCCGATGTAATAGCTGTAAATGTAACGGTTGTAGTCGGTCAGGCTTTCCGCCTGGAAGGGCTTGAAGATAAAGCCGTAGCTTAATGCCAGCATCAGGTTGTAACCCAGAAAGCACAGGCTGCTGCAGACGGCGGCACAGCCGATCCGCAGCCGGAGACGGGTCCCGCCTGCCAGCAGCACCGCCAGCAGAAAGACGGCCAGAATCAGAATCACCACGTTGCGGCCCTGGCCGATCATGCTCAGCGACCCGGCGCTCGTCCAGAACTGGGTGCCCATGTCGGAGATAGCCTGCAAAAACTGGTCCCGACGCTCGGCGAAAAAGCCTTCCACCGGCTGGCCCAGCAAAATCCGGATGCCGTTGACCACCACATCCGACAGGGCCGCGGTGGTCTCGCCCACACCGGTGTCGGCACTCTTCTGTGCCACCAGATAGCCCACATACCGCACATTCCACAGATAGTAGACGACCAGCGGCGCCGCAAAACAGGCCACCGCAAAGCCGGTACGGCGCAGCGCTTTCACACGGAACCGGTCCTGGGGCAAAAGCCAGGCATCCACCGCCACCAGTCCTGCGGCCACCAGGGCCAGCACAAAGGTGTTGGCTTTCAGGTTGGCGGCCAGTGCCAGCACCGGCAACACCGCCCACTTGGGGCCCTCCGAGTGGCGCAGCGCCAGCCACAGTGCCACAGCGCCGCCCATCACCAGGCCGGCGGGGATATCACCGTAGCTGGTCATGTAGACGGTGTTCAGGTAGATGGTGTGGTTGTAGGTGGTGAAAAAGTAGGGCACGCACCACAGCGCCGCCGCCAGCGGCACCGCCACACGAAAACGAGAGAAGGTCAGGGTGCCCAGCACCGCCCCGAACACCGCAAAGGCCAGGGCATTGTAGGCCAGGTAGATTTTCCAGTCGGCATAGGCGCCGAGAAAGCTGAAAAAGTAGCTGAGCATCGGCAGGCCGGGGTTCTGAGTGACCGCCCAGGGGGTGCCCAGCTGAACATTGGAGTACAGACTGTTGCTGACCTTGGTGACCTTGACGGCGGTGGCCCAGAGGTTGAGCTCATCAAAGCCGGTGGCCATGGGCTGGCGCAGGAAAAAGTAGACGGCAAAGGCCGCGGTCAGCCCCCAGAAGAGCAGCGCACCGGGGCTGACCAGCCGCCTGTAGTCGGGGCGGCGGGCAGGGTTCCGGCGGGGCCACAGCGCCCAGATGCCCAGCCCCGCAAACAGCAGGTAGAGCAGCCAGGCCCCCGCCAGCAGGGGGCCGGCCATGCCCCACAGTGTCAGCCAGAACACCGCCACCGCCAGCGAAACCAGCGGGGCCAGCGCACTGTGCAGGCCGCATTTCAGCGTCAGGAAGGCGCCGAACAGAAACAGTACCGCCATGGCGGCAAAGACACAGAGCAGCTCCATGGGCAGCTCCTTTCGGAAATAGATTTCAACGACAGCGGATCATCCGCGGCACCGGGTCGGGAAAGCCGGCCCGGCCCTTTACCTCTCGGCCTCCGGCTGGCGTCTGCCCCGCACCAGTGCAAACGCCGCGGCGGCACAGGACGGCAGCGCCAGAAGCAGCAGCAGCTGTCCGGCGGAGGGCACAAACCGCAGCAGCCAGAACCGGGGCGGGTTGAGTTGGACGCCGGTGAACAGGGTGGCCACACCGCCCACGCTGTCCGGGTCGATGCGCAGTCCCGCCACCGTGATGCCGCCCAGGTCGAACTCGTAGACGCCGGGCTCCGCCACACGGGCAAAGACCTTCTGCGCCTCGCTGTAATCGGTCTGGCCGGGCAGCAGGTAATAGAGCGTCACGCTGCCCGGCGGCAGGCGGTGCTTTGCATACAGGCGGACGGTCTCGATGTAGCCGCCGCCGTCATACAGAATATGGGGGTCGTTGTCGGTGGAGAGGAACCAGTCCGGGTCGTCGTCCGGCGGGGTGTCCCACTCCAGATCCTGATAGTTTTCAAAGCTCTCGAAGCGCAGGTCCGCGGCGGTCAGGGTGGTCTGGGGCATGGTGCCGTTTGCCTTGTTGACCAGCATGACGGCACACCGGCCCAGGCAGAACACCACCCACAGAATCACCGCCAGCGCATAGCACAAACCGAACAGGCGCCGGGTGGAAGTTGTCTTGCGCATGGGTCAGCCCTCGCTTTCTGCCGTGGCCACCGGCGTGAAGGGCACCTGGGCGTCGGCGTCAAACCGGTAGAGCGTCATCGGCATGTCGGCGGTCAGGCCGCCCTCAAACAGCGGGCTGAAGGACTTTTCCAGGTAGTCGTCCGCCCGGTCGATGAGCAGATAATCGCAGTCTTTTTCCTCCAGATAGGCCACCAGCGCCTGGGGAGTACAGACCGCCTTGTAGTCATACAGCGTCCAGTTTTCGCTCTCCACCAGGTTCATGAAGTCGGAATCCCACCGGCTGGAGGCATCCTCGCCGTTGAAAAATCCGCCGTAACCCCGGGCCACATGGGCGGTCAGCTCGTAGTTGTAATAGTACCAGCGGGTGGCGTCGTCACCCTGGCTGAGCACCAGCACATTGTCGTCCCAGTCCAGCACCTGATTGGCGGCGGCGGCGCGGTTTTTCACGTCCTGCCGCAGCAGATAGCGGCTGTCGCTGTCGGTCCAGAAGCCGGAGGCAGGCACGCCCCGCCAGGCAAAGACCAGGGCAATGCAGGCCGCAGCCGCCAGCAGCGCCAGATTGCCCAGCCGGGCAAACCGGGCGGCGTCCGCTTCCCGCCGGGCGGCGGAATACCCCAGCAGACAGAGCATCACCAGCATCCACCCCTGCAGATAGGGGCCGATGTAGCGGTCAAAATCCTGCAGCGCGTAGGCCTCCACGTCAGAGAAGTTGTAGCAGTAGAGAATCAGGTGGAACAGATAAAAAGCGGCAAAGCAGAACGCCAGCCCGGCCCAGGTTGCAACCACCCGGCGGCGGGGCGCGCCTTTTCCGGCAAACAGGAAGGCTGCCGCGCCGATCAGCGTGCTGGCGGCGACGGCCAGAACCGGCGCCCCCAGCAGGCAGACATCCCGGGTGAAGAAGGCGTCCGCCATCAGGCCCATCAGGTCGGAGAATTTCTGGGTGCGGCCGACGCCGAACAGCTGTGCCAGTCCCCCGAACACCACCTGACCGTAGCTCAACCCACTGCTGCCCACCGAAGCGCCGGTGGTGGTCAGGTGGGCGGCGGTGTACCGGTTCCAGCTGAGGAAAGCCGCCAGCACCGGCACCGCCAGCACCGCGGCACGTCCCAGAGCACCGCCGAAAAAGCGGCCCCTGCCCTGCTGTTTCCAGGCCCGGCCGAACACAAGGTCCAGAAAGATCACAAACACCGCGATCAGCGCATAGGCAAAGCCCATGTCCTTGGCCAGCGTCAGCAGCGCCAGCGGCAGGGCGGTGAGCAACACTCCCTGCCAGCCGGGCCCCACGGCAAACCACAGGCAAAGCACCCCGCCGAAAAGCAGCGCCAGCGGCACATCCGCCATGGCGTTGGCGTAGACGGTGCTGGCGGTACCCGCCGGGACCACACTGAAGAAAAAGGGCAGCAGCACGCCGCCGGCCAGCACTGCAATGCTGTGGGGCCAGCGGCGGCGGGGCAAAGCGGCGGCTGCCGACAGGCAGGACATCAAAAGCATGTCATAGCCGGCCAGGCACTGCCATTCGCCAAACTCGGAGGAAAAGCCCTGCACAAAGTAAGACACCAGCCCCAGCCCGGGCAGGCCGCTGTATGCCTTGAGGTTGACCGGATCAGCGGGATAGAGGGCGTTTTTCTCCTTGAGCAGCTTGGCAGCCATGCCCCAGAAGGTGAACTCGTCCCATTCCACAAACATCGGCTGCAAAACAGCAAACAGAAACCAGATGACCAGCGAGGCCAGCACAAAAAAGCGCAGGCCGGGGCTGTTCAGTGCATCCCGGATGCGCCGGGCGCCGGCCTTGCGCAGCAGCAGGACCGACCCGGCCAGCAGCACAAGGTACACCAGCCACAGTGCCCCCTGCATGACCCCCAGGTAGCCGCCCGCCAGAATCAGGCAGACTGCCCCGGAAAAGACAGGCAGCGGAAACACCGCTGCATCCCGTCCGGTGACCGCCGCCAGCGCGACCGACGCCGCGCTGACCAGTACAAGCACCAGAATACCGGTGAGCAGGGACATGGGTAAGCCTCCTTTCGGGGCGAAATCCGGCCGGGCGGGAACACCGCCGCGTCAGGCCGGGATGGTTGCAATGGGCCCGATGAAATAGTGCTGGAACAGCAGCAGGGCGCCGATGGCGGCGCAGGGCACAAAGATCCGCAGTGCCCAGCGCTCGGCCCTGGCCGGGGTCATTCCGGCGGACAGGGTGCGGCGCAGCGGGACGGCCAGCAGCATGGCAGCCAGCAGCAAAACCGGCAGGAAATACCGGGTCTGAAGCCCCACAATGCGCACCATCGACACCGGCGTGTAGGTGATATACATGGCGGTCATCATGCCCACCGCATAGACGGCGGCAAACACTGCCAGCGACACCGTCCGGCGCCGGGTGATGGACTGGCCCTTGCCGGCGGACAGCACCGCGCCGGTCAGCAGCAGCACCGGCCCGGTCAGGCTGAGCAGCGTGATGGGCAGGTCCTTCCAGCCGAACAGTCCCAGCTGTCCCACAAAAAAGTCGTTTTCGTACAGTGTACCCAGCAAAACCGCCAGGTAACGCAGCGGATTTTTCAAAATGAACAGCAGCTGTTCCAGCTGGTTCACGTCGCCGCCGCCCATGCGGCCGATCTCGCCGTAATTGGCGCGGAAGGCAACGCCGTACCATTCCACCAGCCGGGTCACCGCCAGCGAGGCCGCCAGCATGCCGGCCGTCCAGTGCCAGCGGCGGCCGCGGGCACAAAACGCCTCCCGCAGCAGCATCAGCGGCAGAAATGCCCACAGCAGATTGATGTAGGGCTTGGCCACATTGACCCAGACACAGGCGGCGGCATAGACAGCCGCGTCCCGGGTGGTCCAGGTGCGGCGGGTCAGCTGGGCCAGCATCAGGTAGTAGCAGCCCAGCAGCGCCGCATCATAGCTCAGGCTGGCGCCCATCCACAGCGACAGCGGCAGCAGCATGACACAGACAAAGGCGGGACGGAATTTTTCCGCCCGGCGCAG
Source organism: uncultured Subdoligranulum sp. (assembly GCA_904390925.1). Taxonomy (GTDB): domain Bacteria; phylum Bacillota; class Clostridia; order Oscillospirales; family Ruminococcaceae; genus Gemmiger. The sequence goes on along the minus strand of CAJFMB010000005.1, from coordinate 40,755 downwards.
CGCCAGCCAGCACAGCACCGTGTAGACCGCCAGGTTGGCGATGCGCCCGCCATACAGACAGCCCAGCGCTCCGAAGCCCAGAAGTCTTGCCACAAACATGCCGATGGCCCCGGGCAGAAAGGGCAGCACCAGAAAGCTGACCGGTTCGCTAACCGGGGTCATGTCGGGGGTATTCAGATATTCGTCAAAGCTGTCGGCCACGCTCTCGACGCGGCCGTCCTCGCCGTACTGCTTCAGGGCATAGCCGGCGGTGTCGTAGACCTTGGTCTCGCCAGTTTTCTCGTCCTCCACCGCACCGGCGGAGGTGTGGGCATTGACCCAGGCACCGGGGAAAGCATTGTACAAAGCCGCCACATCGTCGGGATACCCCCGCTCGGCGTCAAAGTCAAACCTGCCCATGCTGATGGCGTAGGTGCGCAGGAAATGTTCCGACTCGTCGGGGGTCTGCATCGGCGGATTGGCGAAGGCAAACAACAGACCGCAGACCGCAATGCAGGCCGTGGCCTTGGCGGTGAAGCTGCGCAGCCCGTAATGCAGCACACCCGCCGCCGCCACGGCAGCCAGGCAGGCCAGCACGCAGCCGGCGGTGACAATGGCCGGCGAAACCCGGCTGTCCAGGTAGTAGAATACCCGCCAGTAGTAGGCCCAGGCCACCCCCGCCAGGCAGGCCAGCAGACCCGCCAGCCCCCACAGGGCTGCCGGTTTTTTTGCCAGTTTTTGAAGCATAGCCATCACAGAATATACTGACCGATCTTGTAGTCGCCCAGGTGGGTGCGCAGGAATTCAATGGTCTCGGCCAGACCCTGGGCAAAGGTGTACCTGGGCGCCCAGCCGGTCATCTTGCGCAGCTTGGTGGAGTCGCCCAGCAGACGGTTGACCTCGCTCTTTTCCGGGCGCAGGCGCTCGGCCTCGCAGACAATGCGGGCGCCGGGGTTGATCTGGGCGATCAGCTCGTTGGCCAGGTCGCCGATGGAATGCTCGACGCCGGTGGCGATGTTCAGTTCCTGACCGATGGCCTGGTCGCAGTCGGCAATGGCCATGAAGCCGGCGGCGGTGTCCTTGACGTAGTTGAAGTCCCGGGTGGGGGTCAGGTTGCCCAGCTTCAGTTCGGTCTGGCCGGCCAGCAGCTGGGTGATGATGGTGGGGATGATGGCCCGTCCAGACTGGCGGGGACCGTAGGTGTTGAAGGGCCGCACAATGGACACCGGCAGGTCGAAGCTGCGGTAGAAGCTCTCGGCCAGGCGGTCGGCGCCGATCTTGGTGGCAGAGTAGGGGCTCTGGCCCTGGAAGGGATGGTTTTCGTCAATGGGGACATAGCGGGCAGTGCCGTAGACCTCGCTGGTGGAGGTGACCAGCACCCGCTGGGTGCCCAGTTCCCGGGCGGCGTTGAGCACATTCAACGTGCCCTTGATGTTGGTGTCCACATAGCTGTCGGGGCTGTGGTAGGAGAAGGGGATGGCGATCAGTGCCGCCAGATGGAACACCCGCTCCTGGCCGCGCATGGCGGTGCGGACGCCGTTGGGGTCGCGCACGTCGCCCATGAAAACGTCGATCTCGTTTTTGATCTCGGGGGGCAGGGTGTCGATCCAGCCCAGGGAGCCGAAGGAGTTGTACAGGCAGAAGGCGCGGACCTTCTCCCCTTTTTTGACCAGTTCCTCGGTCAGGTGGCTGCCGATAAAGCCGTCGGCGCCGGTCACCATTACGGTATGTGCCATGTTGCAGTTCTCCTTTGCTGCGGAGCGGGGCGCCGCCGGGGGCCGGGGCAGCCGGGTTCCGTATTTATTCAGAATCATTCGGTAGAAAGTTGCATTTGAGTTACAAATCAGTATAACCGATTTTGCCCTGTATTTCAACCGCCGGACGCTGCAAGGATCGCTTTCCGGCGGGCGGCAGAAGCAATTTGACCCCGCTGCCGGGCCTTTCGGCAGCTTTGGCGCTGTGCACAAATTTCACATCTGTTTTTTATCTGAACTGCGGAAAATCTGTTTCGGCAGCGTTTGCCGGGCACAAACCTGATACAATGGTTTCAGACCGAATCCTGTCCGGCGGGGCAGCTCTGGCAGACCCGCCCCGGATTGTGGTATACTTTCCGTCAGGATTCGCACCCCGCAAAATCTGCCCGGCACCCCGCCGGGGAAAGAGGTACCTGTATGGCAAACTATATTCTCAGCTGCTGCTCCACCGCCGACCTGTCGGTCGAACATTTCCGGGCCAGGGACATCCGCTATGCCTGTTTCCACTACATGCTGGACAACGTGCAGCATACCGATGACCTGGGCCAGTCGATGCCGCTGGACCAGTTCTATGCCGCCATGGTGAACGGCGCCGAGACCAAGACCTCCCAGCTGAACGCCGACGAGTTCATCGCCTATTTCACCCCGTTTCTGGAACAGGGGCTGGACATTCTGCATCTGTGCCTGTCCAGCGGCATTTCCGGCGTGTCCAACTCGGCCAACATTGCCCGGCAAGAACTGGCCGAACAGTTCCCCGACCGCAAGATCTATATTGTGGATTCGCTGTCCGCCTCCTCCGGCACCGGGCTGTTCATGGACAAGCTGGCCGACCTGCGGGATGAGGGCAAATCCATCGACGAGGTCTACCAGTGGGCGATGGACAACCGCCTGAAGGTGCATCACTGGTTTTTCTCCAGCGACCTGACCTTCTTTGTCAAGGGCGGGCGCATCACCAAGGCGGCGGGCTGGTTCGGCACCGCGCTGAAAATCTGCCCGCTGCTGAATGTGGACAACCAGGGCCGGCTGATTCCCCGCAAAAAATGCCGCGGCAAAAAGCGCGCCATGGAGGAATGCCTGAAAATGATGGTGGAGCATGCCGACGCCGGGCTGGACTATTCCGGCAAGTGCTATATCTCCCATTCCGCCTGCCCGGAGGATGCCAAAGCCCTGGCCGACATGGTGGAAGCCAGGTTCCCCCATCTGAAGGGCAGGGTGGAGATCAATCCCATCGGCACCACCATCGGCTGCCATACCGGCCCCGGCACGGTGGCGCTCTTCTTCTGGGGCGACGAACGCAAGGACTGATGCAGCCCCTTTTCTTCCTATAATAAGCGGCAATGCCGCCGGTCAGAGGACCGGCGGCATTGTTTCGCCTTATTTTTCCAGGGTTTCGGGGTTCAGCAGCGGCGCGGCGGCGTGGGCTCTGGCACAGTCCACATAGCCGGTGGTGTTGGCCAGGTTGGTTTCCAGCTGTTCCGGCCGGATGTCGCCCCGGACCTTGGCGGGCACCCCCATGACCACACTGCGGGGCGGCACCACAAAGCCCTCGGTGACCAGGGCGCCGGCGGCCACAATGCTGCCGTCCCCCACCACCGCGTCATTGAGCACCGTGGCGTGCATGCCGATCAGGGCGCCGTCCTCCACCGTGCAGCCGTGCACCACCGCGCTGTGTCCCACCGTGACATCCCTGCCGATGGTCAGGGGGTGGCCGGCCTCGGTGTGCAGTACCGCATTGTCCTGCACATTGCTGCCCTGCCCCACCGTGATGGTGTCATGGTCGGCCCGCAGCACCGCCCCGTAAAAGACACTGGAGTCGGGCTCCAGCCGCACATCCCCGATCAGGACCGCGTTTTCCGCCACAAAGGCCGGATGGTCCAGCTGCGGGGCCTTTCCCGCAAAAGCCTTGCACAATGCCATATTCTTTCCCCCCGATAAAATCCTGTCTCCATTGTACACCGGCGCCGCCGGATTGCCAATCCCCCCGCCTTGCACGCCCACAGGGGCTGTGGTACAATTCGGAAGGACACCGCCGGCCAGACTGCCGGCACAAAGGAGCGGGATTGTATGATTCAGATGGTATGCAGCGACCTGGACGGCACGCTGCTGCAATACGGCAAGAAATGGCTGGAAGGCGAAATTTTTGACCAGATCCGGGCGCTGGCTGCCCACGGCATCCGGTTCTGCCCGGCCAGCGGCCGCCAGTACACCAGCGAGCGCAAACTGTTTGCCCCGGTGGCAGAACACTGTGTCTTTCTGTGCGAGAACGGCGCCGTGCTGTTTGACGGCGGCAAGGTCATTGCCAAGACCCCCATGCCCCGGCAGCTGGCGGAGGCCATTGCCTGGGATTTCTGGAACGACAGCGACGGCAAGGGCGAGGTGATGCTTTCCGGCGAGAACACCAGCTACCTGATGAGCCGGGGCCGCGGCATGGTGGAGCGGATCGCCTTCATCGGCAACAACTACACCCTGATTGACGACCCGGCCCGGATCCCCGAGGAGATCGTCAAGGTATCGGTCTACATTGACGAGGGGGTGAACCCCTACGCGGAACGGTTCGTCCCCCGCTGGAAGGCCGCCAACTGTGCCGTTGCAGGTCCCAAATGGATCGACACCACCCTGGCCAACAAGGGCACCGGCGTGCAGGCGCTCTGCCGGGCGCTGGGCATGCAGCCGGAAAACGTGATGGCTTTCGGCGACAATTACAACGACGTGGCCATGCTGGACCTGGTGGGGCACCCCTACATCATGCAGAGCGCCGCGCCGGAACTGCTCCAGCGCTATGCCAACCACACGCCCCGCCCGGAGGACACCCTGGCCGCATTTTTGGAGCAGCTGGACCGGGAACAGCCGCTGTGAAGCCCGCCGGATGGAGGAATTTTCTTTTCCCAGTACAAAAAATGCACCCTATTTTGGCAGAAAAAATCCGTCTTTCCGGAAATTACCGCGCATTTTGCTGTCGTTTTGGAGAAAGCAGGATCGATTTTTGTATCAATGCACAAAGAAGCGAACAATTTCCTTCGTTTTTCAGTTGACGATGCGCGTGGAAAATGGTACTATAGCTGTGTAACGAAGTCTGGCCCGCTGTTGCCGGGTCGATGATTGGGAGGTCGCATACTATGAAACAGTTTGAGTATACCATCCAGGAGGCGGTCGGCATCCATGCCCGTCCCGCCGGACTGCTGGTCAAGGAATGCAAGAAGTACCAGAGCACCATCACCATCACCAAGGGCGATGCCTCTGTCAATGCCCTGAAGCTGATGGCCCTGATGGGCATGGGCGTCAAGTGCGGCGACACGGTCACTGTCACCGTGGATGGTCCCGATGAGGAGACCGCGGCTCCCGCACTGGAACAGTTCTTCAAAGAGCATCTGTAATCCAGGGCGATTGGCCGAAATGCTGATTTGAATGCAAAACAGCGACTGCCCGCCGACTGATACCGCCTGTTTATGGCGCAGCGGCCGCCGGCAGTCGCTGTTTTGTGTAATGCCCCCTGTGTTGACAGAAGCAATCATGAAGGAGAGAGTATTATGATCACCATTCAGGGCAAGGGTGTATCGTCCGGTGTGGGGGTTGGTCCCCTGTACTTCTACCATCGTGCAAAAACCACCATCACCCGCTATCAGGTGGAGGATACCGACGCCGAGTGGAGCCGGTTCAAGGGCGCCCAGACCGCTGCCATCGAGCAGCTGGGCGAGCTGGCGGAAAAGGCCCGCGCCGAGGCCGGTGACGAGGCTGCCATGCTGTTTGAGACCCACCAGATGATGGCGGAGGACCTGGACTACGAGGAAGCCATCGAGGCCAAGATCAAGGAGGAAAAGAACAACGCCGAAGCTGCCGTGACCGATGTGGCCGCCCAGTTTGCCGACATGTTCGCCTCGATGGACGACAGCTACATGCAGGCCCGCGCCGCCGACGTGAAGGATGTGTCCAACCGGATTTTGGGCATTCTGTGCGGCGTGGTGGCAGGCGGCATCGCCTCCGAGGTGCCGGTCATTCTGGCTGCCGACGATCTGGCCCCGTCCGAGACGGTCCAGCTGGACAAGGAAAAGATTCTGGGCTTCATCACCGCCGGCGGGTCCGGGTCCAGCCACACTGCCATTCTGGCCCGCACCATGGGCATTCCCGCCATTGTGGGCGTGGGCAACGCGCTGAAGCCGGAATATGAGGGCCGCCCGGTCATCATTGACGGCAGCACTGGCAACGTGGTCATCGACCCCGACGACATGACCCGCGATCACCTGCTGAAAAAGCGGGAAAAGGAACTGCGCCTGCAGCGGCTGCTGGAATCGCTGAAAGGCCAGCCCAACATCACCAAGGACGGCAAGAGCATCCGCATCTACTGCAACATCGGCAGCCCCGATGACGTGCATGCCGTGCAGGTCAACGACGGCGGCGGCATCGGTCTGTTCCGCAGCGAATTCCTCTACCTCAACAGCAAGGATTATCCCACCGAGGACGAGCAGTTCGAGGCTTACAAGCAGGTGCTGTCCGACATGGAGGACAAGGAAGTCATCATCCGTACCTGCGACATCGGCGCCGACAAGCAGATCGGCTACTTCAACCTGCCCAAGGAGGAAAACCCCGCCATGGGCATGCGCGCTTTGCGCATCAGTCTGACCCGTCCGGAGTTTTTCAAGACCCAGCTGCGCGCCCTCTACCGGGCGTCGGCCTACGGCAAACTGGGCATCATGTTCCCCATGGTCACCAGCGTCTGGGAAGTCCGGGAAGCCAAAAAGATCTGTGAGAATGTCAAAAACGAGCTCAAGGCAGAGGGCATTCCCTACAGTGACGATGTGCAGATCGGCATCATGATCGAGACCCCCGCGGCCGCCATCATGTCCGACCGCCTGGCCAAGGAAGTGGATTTCTTCAGCTGCGGCACCAACGACCTGACCCAGTACACGCTGGCCTGTGACCGGCAGAACAATGACCTGGGCCGCTTCTATGACCCGCATCATCCGGCACTGCTCCGCCTGCTGAAACTGGTGGCCGACAACGCCCACAAAAACGGCATCTGGGTGGGCATCTGCGGTGAGCTGGGCGCCGACCTGACCCTGACCGAGACCTTCCTGGCCATCGGCATCGACGAGCTGTCGGTCAGCCCGCGGGCCGTTTTGCCGCTGCGCAATGCCGTCCGCATGACCGATACCCGGGAATCCAGCCCCCGTATCCTCGAGGCGCTGGGCAACGAGTATCACCACACCTGATTTTTTCCCTTTTGACCGTATTTGGCCCGGGCGCCATGGCGCCCGGGCCTTTTTGTATCCTGACCGGAAAACGCAAAAATTTTTTGCCGACCGGTGTAACATCCGGCGTTTTGCTGCGGCATATAGGCGAACCCGTTGACCGAAACACAGGAAGGAGGAATGCACCATGCTTGGGGTGGAGGAGCTGTACCACCGGTACCGGGATGATGTGTTCCGCTACCTGTGCAGCCTGACCCATGACCCGGTGCTGGCGGAGGATCTGCTGAGCGAGACCTTTCTGTGTGCCATCCAGAAGGCTGGGACCTTCCGCGGGGAGGGCAGCGAGCGCACCTGGCTGTTCGGCATTGCCCGCAACCTGTGGCTGCAGGCGCTGCGCAGGCACCGCCCCACGGTGGAGCTCAGCGACCTGCTGGGGCTGTATGTGGAGGACACGGTGGGCAGCGCTTTGGACAGCCGGCAGCTGGCTGTCCGGGTACGGCAGCTTCTGGAGGAGCTGCCCCCGCGGGAGAGGACCATCGTCCGGCTGCGGGCCGAGGGCCTGCCCTACGAGGAGATTGCCGCCCGCTGCGGCATCCGTGCCGGGTCCGCCCGGGTGATTGAATACCGCACCCGCCAGCAGCTGCGGGAGATCCTGAAGAAGGAGGGATACCTGTGACCGAGAAAGAATCCCTGCACCCCGACGGGGTGCCGATGCCGGACACGCCCCCTGCGGGGTCCGGCGCTGTGCCGCCGCCCCCTGCCCCCGCGCCGGATGCCGCCAACCTGCCCGACCTGCCCTGCGATGCCTGCCGGGACCTGATCCCGCTGGTGCAGGACGGCGCCGCCAGCCCGGTGAGCGTCCAGCTGGTGGGGCTGCACATTGCCCATTGCGAAAGCTGCCGTGCCTTCTGGCAGTCGGGCGCCACAGCGGCCGCCCCCAATGACAGCCAGGTGCTGGGCAAGATCCGACGCCGGCTGCAGCGGCTGCTGATTGCCGCCCTGGCCGCCGGTGCTCTGGTTGGTTTCTGGCTGAACAGCTTTGGCTATGCGCTGCAGTACAGCCTGATCATCATGCCGGTGGTGGGGGCGCTGGGCTATCTGTTTCTGCGCCGCCGCTGGTATTTCACGCCGCTGGGCGTGGCGCTGCTGGGCTTTGTCTGGCATGCGCTGGTCATGGACGTGGCAGGTCCGGTGTGGCATATCCTGATCACCGGGCCGCTGATGTACGCTGCCATCTACACCGCGCTGTGCCTGATGGGCATGCTGGCCGCCAAACTGTTTGTCTATGCGTTCGGAAAGGAGGCCCCCGATGATCTGCACCGCTAAGCCCCGCAAACCCCGCACCCGCCTGCGGCGGGTGCTTGCCGCCGCGGGCGGGTTTGCCATTGTGCTGGTGCTGCTGTTCGGCCTGTGCTACTGCAACGGCGACCCGTTCAGCCGCTTTTTGTCCAAACAGATTGTGCTGCGCTATCTGGAAGCCGCCTACCCCGGGCAGACTTTCACCGTCTGTGCCAGCGGGCAGGACCCCGGATTTCAATATGTGTTTGAGATGCAGTCCCCCACCAGCCCGGACACCGTCTTTCATGTGTGGACCGACTTTGGCAAAATCACCTGGGATACCTACGATATGGAGGTCACCGGCGGCATGAATACCCGAAACCGCCTGGCCAATGATCTGTACCGGGATGTGTCCGCCGCACTGGCCGGGACTCCGCTGCAGAATGTGAGCTTCATCGTTCAGTTCACCCCGGAGGACCCGGCGGGCAGCGAGGTTTCGCTGCCCGCCGGGGATCATCCGCCCGTCACGCTGGATATGGCCTACGACAAACAGAACCTGCCCGCCGTGGCGCTGGTTCTGGACCTGCAGCCCGCCGCCGGTGTCAGTGACCTGAAGGCTGCCGCCGACGAGGCACTGCGCCAGGCCAAAGCCGCCATGGAGGCAGTCGGCATCGACATAGCCGCCTATCAGGTCGCCATCTGGTCGGATATGGACCTTTTGTACCGGTCACCGGTGATGCTCCCCGGGGAGATTGCCCCCGCCGAGAAATGAAGCGCCGGACAGATACACAAAACCGCCCCCGCGACCATCTGCATGGGCAGGGGCCGCGGAGGCGGGATTTTTGTATTCAGAGGGTCCTGGTCACAGGTCGATGTCCAGCAGCACCGGGCAGTGGTCGGAGCCGTAGATGTCCGGCAGGATGGAGGCCTCCCGGATGCGGTCGGCCACCCGGTTGGAGACGATAAAATAGTCGATCCGCCATCCGGCGTTCCGCTCCCGGGCCCTGAACCGCATGCTCCACCAGCTGTAGGCGCCGGTGGCATCCGGGTGCAGGTAACGGAAGGTATCAGTGAAACCGGCAGCCAGCAGCTCGGTCATCTTGCCCCGCTCCTGGTCGGAAAAGCCCGCCGCACCCCGGTTGGGGCCGGGATTTTTCAGGTCGATCTCGTTGTGGGCCACATTCATGTCGCCACACAGCACCACCGGCTTTTGGGCGTCCAGACCCAGCAGGTAGCTGCGCAGGTCGTCCTCCCACCGCATGCGGTAGTCGATGCGTGCCAGCCCCTCCTGGGCGTTGGGCACATAGACATTGACCAGGTAAAAGCCCGGGTACTCCAACGTGATGGCCCGGCCCTCGTGGCTGTGCTCCTCCACGCCGATGCCGTAGTTCACCGACAGCGGCTGGGCCTTGGTCCAGACCGCCGTGCCGGAATAGCCCTTCTTCTCGGCGGAATAGATGTACTCGGTGTAGCCTTCGGGGGCAAAGTCCGCCTGGCCGGGCTGCATCTTGGTTTCCTGGATGCAGAAGGCATCGGCGTCCAGCCCGGCAAATGCCTCGGCAAAGCCCTTTTTCAGGCAGGCGCGCAGGCCGTTGACATTCCAGCTGATCAGTTTCATGGGAGGAACCTCCTTATCGTGTTAACCCTTGGCGGGCAGCGCCCGGGTCCTCAATTTTTTCCGGGCAAACCGGACCACAAAGCAGAGCACGCGGAACACCCAGTCGATGACCATGGCGATCCAGACGCCCACCGCGCCCATCTTCATGTTGACGCAGAGCACGTAGGAGAAGCCCAGCCGCCACAATACCATCGACAACACCGACACAAACATGGTGAACCGCACGTCGTTGGCGGCGCGCAGTGCGTTGGGCAGCACAAAGGCCGCCGGCCACAGCAGGATGCCGCAGCCGCAGTGGATGATAACCAGCAGCCGGGACAGCTGATCGGTCTGGGGCGAGAGGGTGTACAGCTGCATCAGCAGCAGCAGGCCCACAATCACCAGCGCATTGGCAATGCCCTGGACCACATAGTCCCACAGCATCAGCTTTTTGGTGTAATGCACCGCCTGGTCCGGGTCCCCGGCGCCGATGCAGCGGCCCACCACCGTGATCATGGCCAGCTCCATGGCCTGGCCCACAATACAGCCCACATTGTCCAGGTTGTTGGCTACCGCGTTGGCCGAGATGTGCACGGTGCCGAACAGGGCGATCATGCCCACCAGGGCGGCCAATGCCTGTTCGATGACCAGCGGCCACAGAAGCCGCAGCAGCTGGCTGTTGGTAAACTGTTTTTCCAGTTTTGTCTGCATAATTGTTTGACTGCCTCTTTCCCACCCTGCCGCAGATTTCTGCGGACAGATACAGTCAGTATAGCACGCCGCCGTGGGTGCCGCAAGCACAGGGCAGAAAAATGCCCGGGCGGGCAATGCCGTCCGGGCGGAAAAATCAATTGGACGCGGTATCGGTGGAGGCGGTCTCGGAGGTTTCCGGGAACTGCAGCACCACCCCGGGAAGGTCATCATCCTCCTCAAACTGGCTCAGGTACTCATCCAGCTCCTGCTGTGAATCAAACGCCACCCCGTTATACCAGAGATAGCTGTACACCGATTTGGCCAGCTGTTCGGCGGTGCGGCCGGTGGCCCAGCTGCCCTCCGCCTCCAGCGCGTAGGTGACGCTGTTGTCCTGGGGGTTGTCATTGCAATTGCTGGTAAACCGGTAGGCGGTATAAGGCAGCCCGGCTTTTTGGGCGGCATCCATGACCCTGCGGCAGGCTTTGGCAAACTGCAGCGCGTCGGCATAATTGCCGTCCAGCCGGACATAAGCCCGGACCTCGTCCCCGGCAGACAAAACCGCGTTGCCCTGTTCGTCCGCCGTTGCCAGATGGCCGGGCGTCACACTGGTGAGGACCTCCCACACATCGCCCGCCGGCTGCAGGGCGGTATAGGCCTGCCGGTCCAGGTCGGCCTCCAGGTTCTGCCAGGCATAGTGGTTCACGGCAAGCCGGGACACAATCTCGGCGCCGGCCACCCCCAGAATCAGCAGGATGCAGACCAGGATGCTCAGCACATCATACTTGAATTTTTCCCCCGGGCGGGCGGTGTAAACCAGCACTTCGATGCCCAGAATCACCAGCACCACCGGGGCAAAGCGCAGCGCCGACAGCAGGTCCATCTGGGGCAGAATCAGCGACAGCAGCAGCAACACGCCCATCCCGATCAGGGTCAGGCCAAAGGTGACGGTACCCACCCGCCGGACCCGGCGCGGGGCAGGAGCCGTCGCCGTTGCGACGTTTCCGGCCGGGGTGCCGGTCTCGGGCATGGGTTGTCTGTTTTGCTCTTCCATGGCAAAGTCTCCCTCCCTGTCAGCAGGCGGTGTTGTCCGGGTCGGTGCCGTCGCCCGGCAGGGGGTCGGCGGCGTCGGTCACCGGTGCGGCCGGGTCGGTGGTGCCGGGGTTGGCCGGACTGGCGGAGTTGGCAGGGTTCTGGCGGTGCACCCCGGCTTTGGGCCACTGGGGCGCGGGACCGGTGCCCAGTGTTTCGTCCATCATGCCGGAGAGGTCGGGCAGATTGTCGTCCAGGTTGAACGCACTGTTCGGGAAGGAGGGCATCCCATCGCTGCCGGCGTCGGATCTGGGGCCGCTGATCAGCCAGCAGCCGCCGGCGATCAGCAGTCCTGCCACCACCAGGGTGGGGATCAGGTTGGCAACATACCAACCCATAAACTGAATGATCAGCGGTTCCAGCACCGAGCTGTAGATGGCCCAGCAGCCCAGCGCCACCAGCGCCCAGCCCAGCAGCCGGCTGCCGGAGGGCAGCAGGCGGCTCAGCGGGTTGCGGCTTTCCAGCAAAAACACGGTGTCCGGCTTGGGGTCCCCCTGGGTCATGCGGCGGATCAGGTCGTAGGTGTCAAAAAAGCTGTACATCCACACGATGGGGCAGACAATCACCATGGGTGCAATGATGGCGGCCACCACAACGCCCAGGCAGAAAATCGTGATCATGGAAAGGCCACGCTTCATATACCCGTAGTACATCTGCCCGGCGCCGGGGATGCAGGCAAAAACAAATGTCAAAAATCCATTTTTCTTCATGGTGTTTACTCCCCCTTGGCGGGCTGGGTACCGCCGGATTTCTGGTTGGTGTCCGGGTGCTGGTCCTTGAGCTGGGCAAAGCCGCTCTGCACGCAGGCCTGCAGTTCCTCCAGCACCTGATCAATGGTCTTGCCGATGCCGCCGATCACCTGCTGGATGCTCTGGCTCACCGAGAAACGGGGCCCCTCGCTGAGGCGCTCGGCTTTTTGCTGGGCATTGCCGGGGTCAAAATCGAACACGCCGAAATTCCACAGCGAGAAGGCCAGAATGACCGCCGCCGCAATGGAAATGTATTTGTTGGTGAAAACGCGGATGGAGCGCATCCGCATCAGGTTCTGCACCTGGGGCACCAGGTCCCGGGCCGGCGCCAGCAGGGTCTGGGGGACGGCCTCCAGCCAGTTGGTGTAGCGTCTGAGGCAGGTGTTGCAGAAGCTGATGTGCTCGGCCGCCTCCAGGCTGCCCAGCTCATCCAGCCGGCCGCTGCCCATGGCGTCCAGGCCGCTGCCGGTCAGATGCCCGCCGTCGTCAAACAAATTCTGATTGTCAAAAGGTACAAGTGCATTCTGCATTTATGCCTGCCTCCTTTCCTGTATCATTTGCCGTAGAATCACCTTTGCCCGGAATACCTGGTTCTGTACCGTCTTTTCCGGCCGGCCCAGCGCCCGGGCAATGGCCGCCACCGGCTGGTGTTCCAGCAGATACATGGTTGCCACGCTGCCGTAGGGTTCGCGCAGGGTACGGATCATCTGCTGCAGGGCTGTGGCCTCATCCCGGGCGATCAGTGCCTCCTCGGGGTTGCGGGTCTCCTCCGACGGCGCGCCCCGGGGTTCGGGCAGCGCATCGTCCTGCTGGGCCTGCACCCGGCGGACCCAGGCGCTTTTCAGATGATCCTTGCATTTGTTCGCCGCCACCCGCACCAGCCATTGCTTGTAAAAGGCCGGATCACAACGGTCAATGTTGGTGTAGGCGGAGAGAAAGGTTTCCTGGGTCAGGTCCTCGGCGATGTGGGGGTCGTGCACAAACTGATAGCACACGGTGTACACCAGCCGCTGATACTGACGCATCATGCTGGCAAACTGGTCGTTGTTCAGCCGGCACACCCCCTTCCCCATGGTTATTGGAACCATTGCGCAGGGAAGCCGAACTCCGATCCGGCCGCACCGGCCCGGGCTTCCCGGAAGGCAGCCCCGCAACGGTGCCTTCTGACCATACTACGAACGGGCACTGCCGGTTTTTGCAGGCAGCACCCGTTTTTTGAAAATTATTTTCCGCTTTGGGCGGTCAGGTAATGTGCAGTGCCCGCTGTACCCGGTAGACGATATACCGGAACAGCCCCACGATCAGGCTGCCTTCCACCCACAGATAGTTGGGCAGGTTGCGCCAGTAGAATTTCGGTTTGTCCACCTTGGGCAGGGCGATTTTGGCCTCGGCATAGCCCTTGGCGTAATCGTCGCCGAAGCCCCGGTGGCGGAACATGACCACCTTAAGCAGATACCCCAGCGCCATGGGGATGAAGTTGACCACCAGCATGCCGGCGGGCTGGTTTTTGTAGGGCAGCAGGATGCTGTTGCGGCCGCTCTGGATGCTCTTGAAGGGATTGTAGCGCACCGCGCCGGTGGTGGCGCCGCAGATATGGCGGCAGCGGGCGGTGGGACAGTAGACATTTTTGTAGCCGAAGTTGTTGGCCCGCCAGGAAAGGTCCACATCCTCGTAGTAGGCAAAAAACAATTCGTCAAAAACGCCGATTTTATCCAGAATGGATTTTCGGTAAAGCGCCGCGCCGCCGCAGGCGGAAAACACCCGGCAGGGCTTCTGGTAGCGGCTGGCTTTCAGGCCGTCGCCCCGCTTGCAGGCAAAGCCCAGGATGGTCACATAGTCGCCGGCGTCGTCGGCCAGTTCCGGCTCGTAGTAGCGCAGCATCAGGCTGGACACCGCAAAAATTTTCGGGTCGGCATCGGCGGTCCGCAAAAGTTCCGCCAGCCAGGTCGGCTCGGCAAAGGCGTCGTTATTGAACAGCACCACATACTCGCCCTTTGCGATGGCGATGCCCTGGTTCACCGCGTGGGAAAACCCGGTGTTGCGGTCGTTTTCGATCAGGGTATAGCCGGGCCGGCCGCAGTAGCTGCGGGCAATGTCCAGGCTTTCGTCGGTGGAACCGTTGTCAATGACGATCAGCTCAAAGTCCTGCTCGGTCTGGGCCCAGATCGACTCGATGGAGTCATGCAGCCACCCGGCACCGTTGAGGTTGGGAATGATGACACTCGCTTTCACAAAATCACCGCCTTACAGGGAAAGTGGCCGGTCAACCGGCGTGTTCAGGATGATCTGGGTGTTGGTGGAGCCCAGCTTCTGCACACGGTTGAGCAGGTGCTCCAGATCGTCAATGCTTTCGCAGCTGACCTTGGCAATGAAATTGTAACTGCCGGTCACCCGCCAGCACTGCAGCACCTGGGGTTCCTGCTCGGCCAGGGCCAGAAATTCCTCCCGGCTGTCGGCGTTGACCGACACCGAAATCAGCGCCTGGACCCGGGTGGTCTCGCCGGGATTGTGGCAGATCACCGTGTAGCCGGCAATGATGCCGTCGGTCTCCAGGCGGCGGATCCGGCTGGAGATGGCCGGGCTGGTCAGGTTGACGTGCTCAGCGATCTCCTTCACCGGCATGCGGGCATTTTTTGTCAAGAGATGGACAATTTGTCGGTCAAGTTCATCCATATCCGGAAGCCTCCGCAGTTTTTTGTTCAATGCACACAAAAAAATAAATTTAAGGAAAATATACTTGTCTGTTTTGTCAAAACTACTAAACCAAAGATTTGAAGCGCTAAACTAAATATATTTAAGCGTTAGCCTGTTCATTATAATAAAACCAAAATGAAAAAGCAAGTATTCGATTTGACATATTAAGATTTGAGTGTATACTTAGAGCATAAGCCAAAGGTAACCTCCAAAGGCAGCCATTAAAGACAACTTCTCACCTTTATATACTTTCCCACCCCTCTATGCACAAAAGCTCATCCTGAAAAGGATGGGCTTTTGTGTTTGTGCGGGTCCTGGTTTCCGCTTGTGCAAAGTATACGTATATGATATGATAAAATGGTATACAAACTCGTACAGGAAAGGAAATTCCATGGCAAGCAAGTACATCCTTGTATCCAACGATCTGGCCACCCGCATCAAAAGCGGCATGTATCCGGCCGGCAGCCGCATGCCGTCGGAAAACCAGCTGATCCAGGAATACGGCGTCAGCCGGGACACGCTGCGCAAGGCGCTGGCGGTGCTGGAGCAGGAGGGCTACATCCAGAAGGCCCGCGGCCGGGAGGCACTGGTGCTGGACCGGCAGAAGGTGGTGTTCCCGGTATCGGGGCTGACCAGCTTTCAGGAGCTGGCCGAGGCGGAGGGCTACCGCACCCGGACACTGGTGGTGCTGCTGGAATCGGTGCGGGGCAACCGGGAGCTGATGAAGGCGCTGGACCTTTCCAGCGAGGACGAGGCCTGGCGGCTGTACCGCGTGCGGGAGATCGAGGGCGAGCGGGTGATCCTGGACAAGGATTTTCTCAACCGGAAGTATGTGCCCCAGTTGCAGGAGGAAAACTGTTCCGGGTCGCTGTACCGGTATCTGGAACAGGACCTGGGGCTGAAAATCGGCTGTGCCCAGAAGGAAATCACCGCCTGCCGCCCCACCGAGGAGGACCGGCGGTACCTGGACCTGGGCAAAAACGACATCATCATTGCGGTGCGCAGCTATGTGTACCTGGAAAACGGGGCATTGTTCCAGCATACCGAGTCCCGCCACCGCTGGGACCGGTTCCGGTTTGTGGATTTTGCCCGCCGGGTCAAGGCCTGACCGCCGACACAACAGCATCAATTGTTCTATGCCGTCTGTTTGCACAAAGCAGGCGGCTTTTCTTTGTGCTTTTCAACAAAGTTGCAATTTGCCTATGGACAAACATATACGTACATGTTACTATACAGGCAAGCGACAGACATATACGTATATGTTAATGTATTTATCTGTCAAAACACGTACAAGTGCAATTGTGAAGGAGCGACTACCATGGGAAAATTTGCAGCGGACGCCGAACAGCTGCTGGGTCTGGTCGGCGGCAAAGAGAACATCAACGCCGTGACCCACTGCATGACGCGCATGCGGTTTGTTCTGGCGGACCCGTCCAAGGCGGACGTCAAAGGGATCGAGGCACTGCCCAGCGTCAAGGGCAGCTTTACCCAGGCCGGCCAGTTCCAGGTCATCATCGGCAACGATGTGGCAGAATTTTTTGACGAGTTCACAAAGATTTCCGGCATTGAAGGCGTCAGCAAGGATGCCGCCAAAAAGGCCGCCAAATCCAACCAGAACCCGGTGCAACGGGTCATGTCCAACCTGGCCGAGATCTTTGCCCCGCTGATCCCCGCCCTGATCGTCGGCGGCCTGATTTTGGGCTTCCGCAGCTTCATCGGTGAGGTCAACCTTTTCAACGACGGCACCCAGTCGCTGGCCGACACCTCCCAGTTCTGGGCCGGCACCTACGACTTCCTGTGGCTGATCGGCGAGGCGGTCTTCCACTTCCTGCCGGTGGCCATCTGCTGGTCGGTGGTCAAAAAGATGGGCGGCACCGAGGTGCTGGGCATCATCTTGGGCATCTGCCTGGTGTCGCCCCAGCTGCTGAACGCCTACTCGGTGGCCTCCACCACCGACATTCCGGTGTGGGATTTCGGTTTCTTCACCATGGAAAAGATCGGCTACCAGGCGCAGGTCATTCCCGCCATGCTGGCCGCCTTTGTGCTGGTCTATCTGGAGCGCTTCTTCAAAAAGATCACCCCGGAATACATCTCGATGATCGTGGTGCCCTTCTTCTCACTGGTTCTGTCGGTCATCATCGCCCATGCGGTGGTCGGCCCCATCGGCTGGCGCATCAGTGACGCCATCTCCAACGTGGTCTACGCCGGCCTGACCGGAAACCTGCGCTGGATCTTTGCCCCCATCTTCGGTCTGCTGTATGCCCCGCTGGTCATCACCGGCCTGCATCACATGACCAACGCCATCGACACCACCCTGGCCAACCAGTTCGGCGGCACCATGCTGTGGCCGATGATTGCCCTGTCCAACATTGCCCAGGCGTCCGCGGTCCTGGCCATGATCGTGCTGCAGAAGAACGAGCGCGACCGTCAGGTCTCCATCCCGGCCTGCATCTCCGGCTATATGGGCGTCACCGAGCCCGCCCTGTTCGGCGTCAACCTGAAAGCCGGCTTCCCCTTTGTCTGCGGCATGATCGGGTCCGCCATCGCCGCCACCATCTCGGTGGGCAGCGGCGTCATGGCCTTCTCGGTGGGTGTGGGCGGCCTGCCCGGCTTTTTGTCCATCATGCCCCAGTACTGGGTGCCCTTCTTCCTTGCCATGGCCGCCGCAATTGTGATACCCTTTGTATTGACCCTGATTGTGGGCAAGAAAAAGGGCGTGCACTGAGCCTTCCCGCGGCGATTGTGCCCCGGCCGGAAATCCGGCCGAACCATCCGCTTTTTCTGCTGAGGAAAGGAGTCTTTTATCACCATGAAACAGTCTGAACTGGCCGGCAAGGTCGTCTATCAGATTTACGTCAAGAGCTTTCAGGATTCCAACGGTGACGGCATCGGCGATCTGCCGGGCGTCACCAGCCGGCTGGATTATCTGGCCGGGCTGGGGGTGGACTACCTGTGGCTGACCCCCATCTACCCTTCCCCCCAGCGGGACAACGGCTACGACGTGGCCGACTACCGGGCCATCAATCCCCAGTACGGCACCATGCAGGATTTTGAGACGCTGTGTGCCGAGACGGAAAAACGCGGCATCGGCATCATGCTGGATATGGTGTTTAACCACACCTCCACCGCCCACCAGTGGTTCCAGCGCGCCATCGCCGGAGACAGGAAATACCAGGACTACTACATCTGGCGCGACGGCGTGCCGGGGGTCCTGCCCACCAACTGGGAGTCCAAATTCGGCGGCCCGGCCTGGCAGTGGGAGGAACATGTGGGCAAATACTACCTGCATCTGTTCGACGTGACCCAGGCCGACCTGAACTGGGAAAACCCGGAAGTCCGCCGGGAACTGTACGACATCCTGCACTTCTGGCGGGAGAAGGGGGTTCACGCCTTCCGGTTTGATGTGGTCAACCTGATTTCCAAGCCGGATATGTTCCAGGACGATGACACCGGCGACGGCCGCCGTTTTTACACCGACGGACCCCGCATCCACCAGTACCTGAAGGAGCTGCACGCCAGGGGCTTCGGCGATGCGCTGACGGTGGGCGAGATGTCCTCCACCAGTCTGGACAACTGCGTGCGCTACACCAACCCCGACGAGCAGGAGCTGTCGATGGTGTTCAGCTTCCACCACCTGAAAACCGACTACAAAAATGGTGACAAGTGGCAGCTGGAGCCCAACCGGTTCGGCAACCTGCGGGAGCTTCTGGACAAATGGCAGCTGGGCATGCAGCAGGGCGGCGGCTGGAATGCGGTGTTCTGGTGCAACCATGACCAGCCCCGCCCGGTGAGCCGGTTCGGCGACGAGGGCCGCTACCGGGAGGTTTCGGCCAAGATGCTGGCCACCGCCATCCACATGCTGCGGGGTACCCCCTACATCTACCAGGGCGAGGAGCTGGGCATGACCAACGCCCACTTCACCACTCTGGACCAGTACCGGGATGTGGAGAGCATCAACCGCTACCATATCCTGAAGGAGCAGGGCGTGCCGGAGGCGGAGATTTTCCGGATTCTGGGTGCCCGCAGCCGGGACAACGGCCGCACCCCCATGCAATGGACCGCCGGGCCCAACGCCGGGTTTACCACCGGCACCCCCTGGCTGCAGGTGAACCCCAACGCGGCGGAGATCAACGCCGAAGCCTGCCTGGCCGACCCCGAGTCGGTGCTGCACTACTACCGCCAGCTGGTGGCGCTGCGCAAGCAGTACCCGGTGATCCAGACCGGTCGCTATGCCCCGCTGATGACCGGCAGTGCCAATGTCTTTGCCTACACCCGCACGCTGGGGGCCGAAACCCTGGTGGTGTTGTGCAACTTCTACCCCGAACCGGCGGTGGTGACGCTGCCTGTCCTGCCCGGCAAGGCCGAGCGTCTGATCGGCAACTGGCCGGAAGCCCCCTATGCCGGGACCATGACGCTGCGCCCCTATGAGGCGGCGGTCTACCGCTTTGCCGCTCCGCAGTAACCCGCCCGTTTTTTCCTGAACCGGCCCGGCAAACAGACGGATTTTCCATCTTTCCCCGCCGCGCCGATTCCCGATTTTTTTCCCGGATTCTGCCGTCCCTGTGCATTCACGTACAGGGACGCTTTTTTTGCGCTGTTTTGGGGGCGTTTCGCATCGGCAGAGCCATGGTTTTGCGGTCCTGCGCCGCGAATCAGGTTGAAACATCTGTCCCAAAAAGGTACAATAAAAACAACAAGATTTCCGTCCGGCCGTCTGCGGCCCGTCACTCAGGAGGTTATCCCATGGAGAACTACAATCCCCTGCTGCGCGGTATCAGCTCCAAGAAATTCATCACCATCGGTGAAATCATGCTGCGTCTGACTCCGCCCAACTACGAAAAAATCCGCATGACTTCCAGCTTTGAGGCCAGCTACGGCGGCAGCGAGGCCAACATTGCGCTGGCGCTGGCCAATCTGGGCATTGACAGCACCTTTTTCAGTGTGGTGCCCAACAACAGTCTGGGCAAAAGTGCGGTGCGGTGGCTGCGCTCCAACGACGTGCACTGCACCCCCATGATTCTCTCCACCCCCGAGGAGACCCCCACCCATCGCCTGGGCACCTATTACCTGGAAACCGGTTACGGCATCCGGGCCAGCAAGGTCACCTATGACCGCAAACACAGCGCCTTTACCGAGTACGACTACTCCAACGTGGACCTGGATGCCCTGCTGGACGGCTTTGACTGGCTGCACCTGAGCGGCATCACCCCGGCGCTGGGTCCCAACTGCCGCAAGCTGGTGATGGATGCCATGAAGGTCGCCAAGGAGAAGGGCATGACCGTCAGCTTTGACGGCAACTTCCGCAGCTCGCTGTGGACCTGGGAGGAGGCCCGCGACTTCTGCACCCAGTGCCTGCCCTACGTGAATGTGCTGTTCGGCATTGAGCCCTATCACCTGTGGAAGGATGAGGAGGACCACTCCAAGGGCGACTGGAAGGACGGCATTCCCCTGCAGCCCAGCTACGAGCAGGAGGACGACGTGTTCCAGCACTTCATCGAGCGGTATCCCAACCTGACCTGCATTGCCCGCCATGTGCGCTATGCCCATTCCGGCAGCGAAAACAGCCTGAAAGCCTTCATGTGGTATGAGGGTCACACCTTCGAGAGCAAGCTGTTCACCTTCAACATTCTGGACCGGGTGGGCGGCGGCGACGCCTTTGCCAGCGGCCTGATCTATGCCATGATGAACAATTACAAGCCCATGGACATGGTCAACTTTGCGGTGGCCAGCAGCGCCATCAAGCACACCATCCACGGCGACGCCAACATCACCGACGATGCCAATTCCATCCGTCAGCTGATGAACATGAATTACGACATCAAACGCTGATGTCCCGAAACTGAAACAGCGCCCCCTGTTCCCGGCGGGAACAGGGGGCGCTGTGCATTGTTTCAGCAGATGGTGTTACTGGTCGGCCAGGTCGAACTTGTAGACGGTGGTCTCGTCGTAGGTCTGGTCGGGCAGCAGGGTGCAGTCGGGGAAATCCGGGTGGTTGGGGCTGTCGGGATAGTTCTGGGTTTCCAGGCAGACGCCGGCCCGGGTTTCATAGTGGGCGCCGTCCTTGCAATCGGTGACCGGGGCCAGATAGTTGGCGGTGTATACCTGCACCGCCGGCTGGGTGGTGAGGGTCTCCATGCGGATACCGGTTTCGGGACCGACCAGCCAGGCAGCATGGCGCAGGCCGCTGTCGGGCAGCAGATAGCAGTGGTCGTAGCCCTTGCCCTGGATCAGCGCGGGATAGTCCTCGCCGATGTCCCGGCCCAGTGTCTTTTCCTCGTTGAAGTCCATGGGGGTGTTGGCCACCGGGACAATCCGTCCGGTGGGGATACTGTAGTCGTCGGTTTCCAGATAGGCAGGGCTTTCCAGCGCGAACCGATGGCCCAGCACACTGCCGGAGCCATGTCCGTTCAGATTGAAATAGCTGTGATTGGTGATGTTGATGACGGTGGGTGCGTCGGAGGTGGCGTAATACCGGATGACCAGCCCGCTGCCGGCCAGCGAATACTGCACCTCCAGCTGGACGGTGCCGGGGAATCCGTCGGTGCCGGCGGGGCTTTCGGCCGTCAGGCGAACGGCGTTGTCCTCGTCGGGCAGCGGCTCCATGTCAAAGACGGTGCCGGCAAAGCCGTGCAGGCCGCTGTGCAGGCAGTTGCCGTGCTCGTTGGCGGTGACGTGATACTCCTTCTCGTACAGATAGAAGGCCGCACCGCCGATGCGGTTGGCAAAGCGGCCCACCACCGAGCCCATGGCGTCGCTGTGGTTCAGTTCATAGTCCGGTGCGGTGGGATACCCCAGCACCACATCCACCGGTTTGCCGTTTTTGTCCTTGACATACAGCCGGTGCAAAACGGCGCCGTAGCTGATGATGTGGGCTTCCAGGGCCTGATTTTTCAGCACCGCTTTGCGGACAGGGGTTCCGTCGGCCGCGCAGCCGAAATCCGAGATGGTGACAGACATGCAGGATACCTCCCTTTGCTGCGGCATGGCCGCAGGCATTGTTTCAAAGGCGGGTCACTCCGCCTTGGGTTGCTCGGCGGCAGCGCCCTGGTCCAGATCAAAGCGGACGCTGGCGGAAACTGCCCCCGTCCCGTAGTTGAGCATCCGGTTGACGCGGGAGACGGTGGCGCTGGATGCGCCGGTCTCCTTGCGGATCTCGGCATAGACCTTGCCCTGCAGCAGGCATTTGGCCACGTCGTAACGCTGTTCCAGCGTGCGCAGCTCGGTCACGGCACAGAGGTCGTCAAAAAAGCGGATGCAGTCCTCCAGGGTGTTCAGACGCAGAATTGCCTGGTACAGCGCCAGACTGCGGGGGTCACGTTCGCCGGGGGTCTTTTGGGTGCGCATGGCAGCCTCTCCTTTGCTTGTGGGGTGCGGCAGAGCTTTTTAGCTTTAGAGCAAAAAAGCGTCCATCCGACACAAAACCGGCCCTGCACTGTCGTTTGGAATGCAGAACCATGAAAATGATGGAATGATCGAAAAAAAGCCCGGGCGCACCGCGGCGTCCGGGCGGATAGTTATATTTTAACAGTAGGTACAAAACAAGTCAAGCTGCCGTACAAGTTTTACAGGGTTGGCAGGCAGTCTGATGGGACTGTTTCACATTGCCGTGCCGCAGCAGGTGTGGTATCATATAGGTCAGAAATTTGCCCCGACGCCGCAACGGCACCGGGGCCAAGGGGATGTGGGGACAAAATGGAAAATCAGATGGCACAGCGCGCCCGGCAGCTGCTCCGGCAGGGACGGGGGCTTGCGGTGCTGTTGCTTCTGGCCGCGGTGCTGGGCGCCCTGGCCGGGCTGCTGGATGCGGTGTTCGGGCAGGGAATCCTGGCCGTGACCGCCTTCCGGGAAGCCTATCCGCTTTTGATGCTTCTTCTGCCGGTGGCAGGGCTTCTGATCGTATTTGTCTACGCCCGCTGGGGCGGCGACTGCGGCCGGGGCATGGCACTGGTGTTTGACACTGCGGCCGGCAAGCGGGAGCGTCCGCCCCGCCGGTTGATTCCGCTGGCCATCGGCGCCACCTGGGTGACCCACCTGTTCGGCGGCAGCGTCGGCCGGGAAGGCGTGGCGGTACAGATCTCGGCGGCGGCGGCAGGGCTGCTGACTCCCGCCCTGCGCACCGCCCGCAGCAAGCGGCTGCTGATGATCACCGCGGTGGCGGCCGGATTTTCCGGGCTGTTCCGCACTCCGCTTGCGGCGGTGTTTTTTGCGCTGGAACTGTTCCATGTGGGCATG
The DNA here is from genome assembly GCA_904390925.1 of uncultured Subdoligranulum sp. Classification (GTDB taxonomy): domain Bacteria; phylum Bacillota; class Clostridia; order Oscillospirales; family Ruminococcaceae; genus Gemmiger. The sequence goes on along the minus strand of CAJFMB010000005.1, from coordinate 17,504 downwards.
GCGGAATACGACGCGCTGCTGCCCGCTCTGGTGGCTTCGCTGGTGGCTACCACGGTGAGCGGTGCGCTGGGGCTGAAACCTGCCGCCGCGGTGCCGGGGGTGGAGCCGCTGCCCTTTACGGTCGGATCGCTGGCACAGCTGGCGGTGCTGGGCGTTGCCTGCGGGCTGGCCGGATGGCTGTTTGTGGCGCTGCTGCACGGGCTGAAGGACCGGCTGGGCCGGTGGCTGCCCAACGCCTACCTGCGGATTGCGCTGGTGGGCCTGCTGGTGGCGGTGTTCGGCCTTGTGACCGCCGGACGCTACAACGGCCTGAGCGAGGGGCTGTCCGCCGCGGCACTGGGCGGCGGGCAGCTGTATGCCTGGGACTGGCTGGCCAAGCTCTGCCTGACGGCGGTCTGCCTGGCGGCAGGCTTCCAGGGCGGCGAGGTTGCCCCGCTGTTCACCATCGGTGCGGCGCTGGGCGCCGTGCTGGCGGCACCGCTGGGCCTGCCGGCAGGGCTGGCGGCGGCGCTGGGCTATGCGGCAGTGTTTGCCGCCGGCACCAACACGCTGGTGGCCCCCATTCTGGTGGGGCTGGAACTGTTCGGCGGCCAGTATTTTGGCTGCTTTTTCCTGGTCTGCGGGATGGCGTATCTCTGCAACGGCGGACACTCCATCTACCCGCAGTTTCCGCTGCCCGACCTGTGGCGCAGGCCCGGGGCGGATGGGCAGCACACTGACACGGAGGAGACATCCTGATGGAAATCCTGTTGAGTATTCTTCTGGTGCTGGCATTGGCCGGCGACATCATGCTGGCGGTGGTGCTGGTGCGCCAGTCCCGCCACAGCGGCGGGCGCAGTGACGACCAGCTGCTGCAGGCGGTGCGGGACACGGTGGAGCAGGAAACCGACCTGCTGGCCGACCAGCTGCACACGGTGCAGGGGGAGATCAGCCGCAACACCGCCTCCTCGGTGCGGGACCTGGGCACCATGCTGGCGGAGGCCCAGCGGCAAGGCGCGGCCAGCTCCACCGCCCGGCTGGAGGCCATTGACCGTTCCGGCGCCGCCCGCCAAAAGGCAGCCAGCGACGCCACCCTGGCCCAGCTGACCCTGCTGGAAAACCGGCTGAAAAACCTGGAGGATTCCAACGCCGCCCGGCTGGAAACCATGCGCGGGGCGCTGCGCCAGGGCATGGACGCCATCCGCACCGACAACAACCGGAAGCTGGACGAGATCCGCGGCACGGTGGAGGAAAAGCTCCAGTCCACCCTGCAAAGCCGGATTGCCGAGTCCTTCCGCACCGTCAGCAGCCAGCTGGAGCAGGTGTACAAGGGCCTGGGCGAGATGCAGAGCCTGGCCGCCGACGTGGGCAGCCTGAAACAGGTATTAAGCGGCGTCAAGACCCGGGGCATTCTGGGCGAGGTGCAGCTGGGCGCAATTCTGCGGGAGATTCTGGCCCCCGGCCAGTACGCGGAAAACGTGGCCACCGTGCCGGGCAGCAGCAACCGGGTGGAGTTTGCCGTGCGGCTGCCGGGGCCCGACGGCACCGTCTACCTGCCCATTGACGCCAAGTTTCCCGGCGACACCTACGCCCAGCTGCAGGCGGCCCGGGAGCAGGGTGACCCGGCACTGGTCCAGGCAGCGCAGAAGCGTCTGCTGACGGTGCTGCGGCAGGAGGCCAGGGACATTCACGACAAGTACATCGAGGTGCCCCACACCACCAATTTCGGCGTGCTGTTCCTGCCCTTTGAGGGGCTGTACGCCGAGGTGGTCAGCAGCGGCGTGACCGAGAGCCTGCAGCACGACTACCAGATCAGCGTGGCGGGTCCCTCCACCATGGCGGCGCTGCTCAACGCCCTGCAGATGGGCTTCCGCACGCTGGCCATCCAGAAGCGGTCCGGCGAAGTCTGGACGGTCTTGGCCGCCGTCAAGACCGAGTTTGAGAAGTTCGGCGCCGGGCTGCAGGCGATGCAGCGGCATCTGAACCAGACCGGCAGCGACCTGGAGGAGCTGATCGGCACCCGCAGCCGGGCCATCACCCGCAAGCTGGAACAGGTGCAGCAGCTGGAACCCGACGAGGCCGCCGACCTGCTGGGCCTGGCCGGAAGTGTCACGCCGGCCGCCGGAGGAAATGCAGCCGCCTTCCCTGCAGCTGCCGAGACCACCGCCGCCACCCCGCGGCTGCGCCGGCGTCCCGAGGACTGACGGAAGCTTTGTTTTTTCAGAAAATGACCGCCCGGAGCAGAATCCGGGCATTTTTTGTGCACTTTTATGCAAAAATCGTCAAAATAATACGGGAAACTTGTACCGGTTTGTGCTATACTAAAGAAAGAAACGGGAGCTGCCGCCGGCGGGTCCCGATGCGGATTGCCGCACAGAAAGGATGAACCGCCATGAAAGGACTCCGTTGGGACAACCTGCTGACCCCGATTCTGGGCATTGTGCTGGGCATTTATCTGCTGGCCCGCCCCGGCACCGCTGCCGAGGCGCTCTGCTCGCTGATCGGCTGGCTGATTTTACTGGCCGGTGTTGTGGGCATCATCACCGCCATCTCCTTCCAGCATGCCACCATGCTGACCAGTCCCATGCTGCCCTTCAGCGTGGTGGGGACTGTGATCGGGTTGTTTATCGTCACCCAGCCTGCCATTCTGGCCGGCATTGTCAGCCTGATTCTCTGCATTTTCCTGCTGATGGAGGGTGCCAGCAGCATGCAGGCCGCTTTCTTTTATCACAGCTGGGCGGACAGCCGGCTGTGGCTGGTGCCGCTGATCATCGGCGTACTGGCGCTGGGGGTGGGGCTGTGGATGCTCTTCTTCCCGCTGGAATCCGCTATCCTGATGATGCAGGTGATCGGTGTGTCGCTGATTGTCAGCGGCGTCATCAATCTGCTGTCCACCCTGTTCGGCCGCCGCGGCCGCCGCAACCAAGATACAAAGGAGTGATGCGCCATGATCCGCATTCTGACCGATTCTGCCGCCGATCTGACGGCAAAGGAGGCCGCCGCCATTCCCGGGCTGGTGGTTGTGCCGCTGAACGTGCTGTTTGAGGACGGCGAGACCATCCGCGACGGCGTGGACATGTCCCGCGCCGAGTTCTATGACCGGCTGGAGGCGGCGGACAAGCTGCCCCGCACCAGCCAGCCCTCCCCCGAAAGCTTTATCCAGGCCTTTGAGGAGGCCCGGGATGCCGGCGACGAGGTGGTGGCCATCCTGATCTCCTCCAAGCTGTCCGGCACCTTCCAGTGTGCCCAGCTGGCCGCCGAGGAGTGCGAGTTCCACGATGTCTACTTTGTGGACTCGGACACCGCCTCCCCCGGCGAGTATATCCTGATCCGTGAGGCAGTCCGCCTGCGGGAGGAGGGCATCAGCGCCGCCGAGATCGCCGCACAGCTGGATCTGCTCAAGCGGCGTATCCGCATTCTGGCGGTGGTGGACAGCCTGAAACACCTGCACAAGGGCGGACGCCTGCCTGCTGCTGTGGCACTGGTGGGCGGTGCACTGGGCATCAAGCCGGTGCTGTCGGTGTACGGGGGTGCGGTTCACCTGGCTGACAAGGCCCGGGGCCGGCCGGGCGCCTATGTGGCCATGTTCAAGCAGCTGGACAAGATGGGCGGCATCGATACAAATTACGACCATGTGCTGGTCTATTCCAGCAGCCGGCTGGCGCTCAACCCCATCCAGCAATATGTGACCCATAACCTGAAGCTGCCCGCCGGGCACATCAGCCAGATCGGCTCGGTGATCGGCACCCACATTGGGCCTTCGGCGGCCGGCATCGCCTTTGTGGTTCCCCCCAATGAATGATCTTCCCTTCGAAAATAGCAGAATCCCCGCCCGTACGGTTTTTCACGACCGTGCAGGCGGGGATTCTGCCTTGTAAGGAAAAAACAAACGAGAATGGTTATTTGGGTTGCCAGCGCCACAGCTGCCCGCTGAGGGGGGCCAGGTGCAGCGTCAGCCGGCCGGCCATGTTGGCGGTCAGGGTCACGGGGGCATCCGGGCGGGGCGCGGTGCCGCTGAAGCACTGCCAGTTGGAGTCCAGCAGCAGGGTGGCATAGCCCGCGCCGGGCATGGTCAGGGTGTAATCGGTTTCCTGGTCACCGAAGCAGAAGACGCCGAACACGCTGCTGCCGGGGCCATGGCGCTGCAGTGCAAAGGTGCCGTTGCCGGCGCTGTCGCAGTCCAGCCAGGCGAACCGCTCGGGGTTGAGCTCCCCGTTCCAGAAGACGTCGTACTGGCGGTACAGGCGGCCCAGCTCCTGCCGGAAGTGGTAGAAGCTGTCATGGTTGGGATACCGGAACAGCTCCCAGTCCTGGGGACGGCTTTCGTCCCATTCCCGCAGCTGGCCGAACTCGTTGCCCATGAAATCCAGCTTTTTGCCGGGATGCAGCATCATGTACAGGTACAAAGCCCGCCCCTGGGGGAACTTGCCGTCATAGTCGCCGTTCATCTTTTGCAGGATGGTGGCCTTGCCGTGGACGTTCTCGTCATGGGAGAAGGGCAGAATATAGTGTTCCTGATAGTTGTACACCATCGAGAATGTGAGCAGATTGGGGTTGGCCCGGCGCTCGGCGGGGGATTTCTGGAAATAGCTCAGGGTGTCGTGCATCCAGCCCATATCCCACTTGTAGTCAAAGCCCAGACCGTCGTACTCCACCGGTGCGGTGACCTTGGGGAAGGCGGTGCTGTCCTCGGCAATGAGCATGGCGGAAGGGTGCAGCGCCTGCAGGCCGGCGTTCATCGTCTTGAGGAAGTCCAGCGTGCTGCCGTTGACGCCCCGGGCCGGGTCCCCCTGCCAGTAGATCAGGCGGCTGACCGCGTCCATCCGCAGGCCGTCCACATGGAACACCCGCAGCCAGTAGTCGGCGCAGGATTGCAGGAAGCAGCGCACCTCCCCGCGGGAGTGCATAAAGTTGCCGCTGCCCCACTCGCTCTCCCCCACGTCGCTGGCAGGATACTCGTACAGCGGGGTGCCATCAAACCGGGCCAGCCCGTAGGAATCCGAGGCAAAATGCACCGGCACAAAGTCGAGAATCACCCCGATGCCCGCCTGGTGGCAGGCGTCGATCAGGCGGCAGAGGCCCTCCGGGCTGCCGTAGCGGCTGGTGGGGGCGTAAAATCCGGTGATCTGGTATCCCCAGCTGCCGTCAAAGGGATGCTCCATCAGGGGCAGAAATTCGGCGTGGGTGTAGCCGTTTTCCAAAAGATAGCCGGGCAGCTCGGCGGCCAGGTCGTCGTAGGTGTACCAGCGGCCGTCCGGGTGGCGCCGCCAGCTGGCGGCGTGCAGCTCGTAGATATTCAGCGGGCTGTCAAAATTTTTGGTCCGGGAGGCCATCCAGTCCCGGTCCCCGAACCGGTAGTCGGGCAGGCCGGCCACAATGCTGCGGCCGTCGGGGCGCAATGTCATGGCAAAGCCGTAGGGGTCACAGTGATCGACGACGCTGCCGTCCGCCCCGGTGATGCGGTAAAAGTAGCACATGCCCTTTTCCGCCTGCGGGCAGACCCCGGACCAGACACCGCTGATCTCGCTGTCGCGGCAAAGCGGTACCCCCTCCGGCGCCCAGTCGCCCACCACCTCCACCTTCTGTGCCGAGGGGGCCCAGACGGCAAAACGGGTTCCTTCCGGGCCGGGATGGGCACCCAGCACCGTGTACGCGTCAAAGGCATGGCCGGTGTAAAAGTCCATTGCTTTCACGTCTTTTGTCAGCTCCTTCGGGCAGCGGCGGCAGGCGGCGGCTGGACAGGCCGCCGGGGAATGCCGTATAATAGAATTACTCTTCTGTCGGGTCCAGTATACACCGTGTTCAATGGGTTTCCCACCATCAGTTTCCGGCATGTGTTGGATAACCGACATTTGTATGATTGTGTTGGAGAATACCATGGATCTGCGCACCGAAAAAAGCAAAAAAGCCATCACCGAGGCATTTCTGGCGCTGCGTGCCCGCCGCCCGCTGGAAAAAATCACTGTGCGGGAGCTGTGCCAGCGGGCCCAGGTCAACCGGTCCACCTTTTACGCCCATTTTCAGGATGTATACGACCTGTCCGACCGGCTGGAGAATGCGGCGGTACAGGCAGTGCTGGACAGCATCGCCCACCCGGAGGCAGCCCTGCAGGATACCGTCCAGTTCACCCGGGAGCTGTTTGCCGCCTTTGCCCCCCAGGAACGGCAGCTGAACATTCTGTTTTCCGGCAGCCGGCAGGGACAGATGTGCCTCAAGATCGCGGCGGCGCTGATGGAGCTGATCTATCAGCACTACCCCGAACGCCGGGATGACCTGGAATTCCGCATTGCACTGACCTTCCGGATCTACGGCGGCTACTACGCCTTTGCCGAAAACCGCCGCTACGGCGAGGAACAGGTCATTGCCGCCATCGGCCGGCTGAGCAACGGCAGCTCCACCTGATATGACAGCAAAATGCCCCTCCTTTCTGCTGACTGCAGAAGAGAGAGGCATTTTTTGCCTGGGGAAAACCAAAACCGTCCGCACCCGGGCGGGGAATTGCGGACGGCAGAAAGTTCCGTTTTGAATTTTTGTATCCCGGATTTATCCCAGGAACACATCCAGCAGCATCATGACCAGAAAGCCGGTCAGCACGCTGATGGTGCCGGTGTTGGAGTGCTCGCCCAGGCGGGCTTCGGGGATCAGTTCCTCCACCACCACATACAGCATGGCGCCGGCGGCAAAGGCCAGCAGCCAGGGCATGACGGCCAGCATCCGCCCGGCGATCAGCACCGTCAGGATGCCGAACACCGGTTCCACCACCCCGGACAGCGCACCGCAGGCAAAGGCCCGGCCAGTGCCGGCGCCCTGGGCTTTCAGCGGCAGCGAGACCGCCGCGCCCTCGGGGAAGTTCTGCAGCGCCATGCCCAGGGCCAGCGCGATGGCCCCGGCAAAGGCCCCCTCCGCCGTGTCGTTGGCCGCCACCGAGAAGGTCAGCGCCACCGCCATGCCCTCGGGGATGTTATGCAGCGTCACCGCCAGCACGATCATGGTGGTGCGTTTCAGGTTGGCGGGCAGGCCCTCCGGCTGGTCGCTGCCGATGTGCAGATGGGGCATCAGTCGGTCCATCAGCAGCAGAAACAGCACACCCAGCACAAAACCGCCGCAGACCGGCAGGCCCACGGCCAGCGCTTCGGGCGCAGCGGGGCCGGCCTGTTCCCGGGCCATCTCCATGGCCGGGATCAGCAGGCTCCAGACCGAGGCCGCCACCATCACGCCGGCGGCAAAGCCGAGGAACAGTTTCTGGGCCAGGGCGGACAGTTCCCGCCGGAAGAAAAACACCATCGCCGCGCCCAGCACGGTGGCCAGGCAGGTGAACCCGGTGCCCAGTGCGGCAAAGGCGAGTTCCCGTGGAAAATTCAAATTCATTTGTCCTCCTTGTGGTTCGGGGCGGCCTGTGCCGCCCGGCATCGGGGGGATCAGAACAGCGGCGCCATAGTGCGCAGCACCGCAGACAGCAGGGTGCCGAAAAAGCTGGTACGGCAGTCGTTCAGCGTCACGGCGCGGCATTTGGATTCCAGTTCCAGCATGTCGGCATGGATGTCCCGCAGCACGCTGCAGCCATACAGCAGGGTGCTGCACTCGAAATGCAGATACAGGCTGCGGTAATCCAGATTGATGGACCCCACCGCGGCGATCCGGTCATCCACCAGCCAGGTCTTGCTGTGCAGGAACCCCGGCGTGTAGCTGAAGATCTTGACGCCGCCTTCCAGCAGCGGCGGGAAATAGCTGCGGGTCAGCTGGTAGGCAACTTTCTTGTCGGGGATGCCGGGGGTGTAGATGCGCACATCCACTCCCCGCTTGGCTGCCAGACAGAGAGCGGTCTGGATCTCGTTGTTGAGAATCAGGTAGGGCGTGGTGATGAACAGGCTGTGCCGCGCCTGGTTGATCAGTTCCAGATAGGTGTTCTGGGAGAGGCTTTCCCGCTCCACCGGGCTGTCGGCGAAGGGCTGCGCCTGCCCGTCGGCGGCGAAGGGGGTGTCCAGGTGGGTTTCGGGGCGGAAACGGGTAAAGTCATGGTCGGTGGGGCGGTTGGCGTTCCAGAATTCCAGGAACATGATGGTAAAGCTCCAGGCTGCGTCGCCCCGCAGCCGGATGCCGGTGTCCCGCCAGTGCCCGAACCGTACCAGCTGATTGATGTACTCGTCGGCCAGGTTGGCACCGCCGGAAAAGGCGGTGTGACCGTCAATCACCATGATCTTGCGGTGGTCCCGGTTGTTCATGACCAGGTTGACCACCGGCACAAAGGGATTGAAGGGCAGCGCGTGGATGCCCTCCTCCTCCAGCTTGCTCCAGTACCCGATGGGCAGCACGCTGACGCTGCCCACATCGTCGTAGATGACCCGGACATCCACCCCCTCGGCGGCCTTGCGCCGGAGAATGTCGTGAATCTGGCCCCACATCTGGCCCAGACCAATGATGAAATACTCAATGAAAATAAAGTGTTGGGCGCTTTCCAGGGCGGGAATCATGTCGGCAAACATATCCTCCCCCAAGGGATAATAGCGCACCTCGGTGTTGGAAAAGACCGGGTAGGGGCCCTGCCGTTCCAGATAATGGGCGGTCATGGCGCCACGGGGGTCCCGGCTTTGCAGCTGCTGCACCGGCTCCGGGTCCTGGCGCAGCAGCGGATGGATGCGCATGCTGGCGTTTTCCAGCCGGCGGCGCAGCCGGAAGGCCGGGCGTTTGTTGCCCCACAACAGATAAAGAATGCCGCCCTGCACCGGCATGATGAGAAACAGGGCCATCCAGCTGATCTTGAACTCCGGCAGGATGTAATCCAGACGGATGAGCAGCAGGCACATGATAAAGCTGAACCCGATGCAGATGCCGTTGATCCAGGGGGCGTAGTCGGTCAGCCGGAAAAAGAGGAATGCAATCCAGATGACCTGACTGAGCAGCAGCAGGCCGGTCAGGACCAGCCGGCTGAACACCGCCCGGTACAGCCGTTTGGCGAGCAATGTGATTTTACGCAAGGGAGACTCCTTCCCACAAATCGGTATGGGGATGTCGGCACGGATGTTTCTGCGGCATATTATGCCCTGCCGCCGGAAGCCGTCCGTGCATCCCGGTATCTCCTACTGTAACACTGCGGCGCAGGAATTGCAAGATTTTGACGAACGGCGGGAGCTTTTTGCCCTGCACCGCATTTTGGGGCCGGTCAGAAAGGTTGTCCGCAGCTTTCTGCCAGATTTTATTTTCGGATTTTTGCATTTTAGATGTCTTTTTATTTTCGTTATATCGTCTAATATTTACGTTTTTAGCAGTCTAGCAAAGAAAGTGCTAAAAATTCACTGTTTATTCATACTTTGTTCATAAATCGGCGGTATCATAAAATCGTCGAAAGGGAAACAGCCCCAACGACAACAACAAAACTGCAAAGCACCGGCGCATGGCCGCCGATTTAAAAAAGGAGATATGACTTATGGCTCTTCTGATGGATCGTCGTTACAATCCTTTCCGTGATTTTGAGGATATCAACCGCGCCTTCTTTGGCGACAACTCTCTGGCCGAGTTCAAGACCGACATCCGCGACACCGGCGACGGCTTCCTGCTGGAGGCTGACCTGCCCGGCTTCAAGAAGGAGGACATCAAGCTCTCGCTGAACGGGGAGACGCTGACCATCAAGGCAACCCGTCACAGCGACTTTGAGAACCAGGAGAAGAAGGCTTCCTACCTGCGCTGCGAGCGCAGCTACGGCACCTATAGCCGCAGCTTTGATGTGACCGGCGTGGATGTGAGCAAGATCAGCGCCAGCTACAACGATGGCGTCCTGGCCGTCCGTCTGCCCAAGCAGGGACCCAAGGAGCCGGAGAACCACACCATCACCATTGAGTAATCTGTGACTTTCTTCCCCCGAAAGCAAGCAAACACAGCACCAGCCCGGAGGCTTTTGACAGCCTCCGGGCTGGCTTTTTGTATTCCGAAAAAATCAGGTGTTCTCCCCCGCGCTGGCCCGCAAAGCATCCACCAGGTCCGCCACCGCCAGGGTGCGGCGGCGTGCCTCGGCCTCGGCGGCGTGGTCCTGCCGGGCAAGCATGTCGGCAAAGGCGGCAAACTCGTAGGCCATACGGTGGCGGTCGGCTTTCGGGGCGTCGAGGCGCTCGCCGCTGCCCCGGTGACTGCCCAGCACCGCATAGACCTCCGGCAGGGCGTTGGTGCCGCCGTGCAGCACCAGGCGTCCCTCGGTGCCCTGAATCACACAGCCGCTCTCCCCGTCCGAGTCCTTGGATGCCAGGCAGGCGGCGGCAAAGTCGGGATATTGCAGCACCGCCATGCCGGCAGTGTCGATGCCGCCGCGGCCCCGGGTGGGATAGTAGCCCCCCTGTTCCGGCGCCCCCAGCAGTCCCCACAGGTAATGGAGATTGTAGACATTCATGTCATACAGGGCGCCGCCCGCACAGGCCGGGTCAAAGGTGGTGTTCCAGATGCCGTTGAGGTAAGCGTCATACCGGCGGCTGCGGGCGCAGAAGCTGGCCATTGCCCCCCGCACCGGGCCGATCTCCGGCAGCATGTTTTGCAAAAACCGGTAGGCCGGCAGGTAGGGGGTGGTGATGGCCTCAAAGATCATGGTTCCCTTCTCGTCGGCCAGCCGGAAGAGATCCCGGGCTTCGGCCGCGGTGGGGGTGAAGGGCTTTTCCAGAATCACCGGATAGCCGGCGGTCAGCACCCGCTTTGCGGTGTCGTAATGCAGATGGTTGGCGGTGCCGATGTAGACCGCGTCAAACCCGCCGGCGGCCAGCATGGCGGCCTCGTCGGTCCAGATCCGGGCCAGCGGGTACTGCTGCGCCCAGGCCTCCGCCTTGGGGCGGCTCTGGGGGCGGCAGCAGAGGGCCGTCACCTGGATTTCCGGCATTTCGCCCAGATGGGCCACAAACTCTTCCACAATGCGGCTGGTGGAAATGACAGCCAGTTTCATGGGGGATTCTCCTTTCAGATCACGCCGAAATGCCGCAGCGCCTTGGCCACGCCGTCCCCGTCCACCGTGTCGGTGACGTAGTCGGCGGAAGCCTGCACCTCGGCGGTGCCGTTGCCCATGGCCACACCGATGCCCACATAGCGCAGCATGTCCATGTCGTTGCCGCCGTCACCGAAGGCCATGGTCTCCTGCCGGTCGATGCCGAACCGGTCCAGCATCCGCTGCACCCCCACCGGCTTGCCGCCGTTTTCGGGGATGATATCGGCAAAATGGGGGTTCCAGCGGGCGGCCTTGCAGCCGGGCAGATGCCGCAGGAACTCTTCCTCCTGCTCCTTCGGCAGAAAGGCGCTGAGCTGGTAGGTGGTGTGGGTCAGGGCGCGGGCGGGGTTGTCCACCGGCTCGATGGCGGCGGTGCCGCCCAGCATGGCATACAGGTCCAGCACCTGCTGGCTGAGCCGGTTGAGGTAGATATAATCCAGCTCCACAAAGCTGCAGCTCAGGCTGCTCTGTTCCAACCAGGGCAGCAGCTGGCGGATGGAATCGGCGGGGATGGGCAGCTGGTAAAAGGGTCCCTTGTCGTCGTAGCAGTATTGCCCGTTGAGCACCACATAACCGTCAAATTCAAAATCCGTCAGCTGCCTGACAAACCGCATCTGCAGCGGCGGACGGCCGCTGGCGATAAAGACCTTCACCCCGCGGCGGCGCATCTCGTGCAGGGCCTGCTGGGTGGAGTCGGGAATTTTGTGGGTATTGAAACTGACCAGCGTACCGTCAATGTCAAAAAAGACCGCCTTGATCATAAAAGGCAGGGTCACATCCTTTCTCTGATTGAAAAAAGCGGAGACAGATGCAGGAAGGACTTTCCTGTACCCGTCTCCGCCCGGCTGTTATTCCTTCTTCAGGTTGCGGCCCATCAGGGCATCCACCGCATCCTTGGCGTCCATACGGCCGGACAGGATGGCGTCCACCACATTCACAATGGGCATTTCCACCTTGTATTTCTTTTCCAGTTTCTTGGCGGCGGGCAGCGCGTTGATGCCCTCCACCACCTGGCCCACTTCCTGTTTGGCCTCCTCGGCGGTGGCGCCGTGGCCGATCAGCATGCCGGCGTGCAGGTTACGGCTGTGCATGCTGGTGCAGGTGACGATCAGGTCCCCCATGCCGGACAGCCCGGCAAAGGTTTCGGGCTTGCAGCCCATGGCGATGCCCAGCCGGCTGAGCTCGGCGTTGCCGCGGGTGATCAGCGCCGCCTTGGCGTTGTCACCGTAGCCCAGGCCCATGGCAATGCCCACCGACAGGGCAATGACATTTTTGATGGCGCCGCCCAGCTCGGTGCCGCGGCGGTCGGTGTTGGTGTAGACCCGGAAGTTTGGGTTGGTGAAGATCTTCTGCACCGTTTTGGCGTCCGCCTCATCGCTGGCTGCCGCCACAATGACGGTGGGCAGGTCCAGGGCCACCTCCTCGGCGTGGGTGGGGCCGGACAGCGCCACCACCCGGCAGTGCTCATGGCCGGGAACCTTGGCCAGCTCGTCCTCAATGACCTCCGACATGGTCATGAGGGATTTTTCCTCCATGCCTTTGGCCACGTCCACGATCAGCTGGCCGTCCGGCATGCAGGCAGCCGCCTTTTTGGCGGTGGACCGCACAAAGACCGAGGGCACCGCAAACAGCAGCAGATCCCGTCCCGTGCACAGCTCCTCCATGTCGGCAGTGTAGTGCATCGACGCCGGCAGTTCCATGCCGGGCAGGTTGGGATGGCGGCGGGTCTCGCGGAGATGTTTCAGCTCCTCGGGCAGGGCGCTCCAGACGGTAACGTTCTTGCCGTTGACGGCCAGCATACGTGCCAGCGCCATACCCCAGGTGCCTGCTCCCAGTACTCCGATTTTGGTCATGATGTTCTCCTTTGATTGGCTGTGTGTATAAGGTTTACCCGTGGACCGGTCCGATGCCGAACAGCCGCTGCCAGAAACCCGGGGTGACCGTTCTCTGGGGCAGGTCCAGCTCGACCACATAACGCTCGAAGGCGTTGACAATGCGGGTGCTGTGATAGATATGTTCCCGGGGGATATTTGCCCCGTAGCTGAGGTGAATGTGTCCGTGCAGCATCAGGGGCGGGCGGTAGACGTCCAGCAGCTCATGAAAGACGGTAAAGCCCCGGTGGGCCGGGTCGGAGAAGTCTCCATAGCCGTGCATCGGCGCATGGGTAACCAGCACATCAAAGCCGCCCATACGGTCAATACGGCCGCGCAGGTGCCGGATGCGCTTTTTCATTTCCGCCTCGGTGAACTGCCAGGCGCCGGCCCGGTAGCGGCAGCTGCCGCCCAGGCCCACAAACCGGATGCCCTGATAGGTAAAGACCCGGTCCTCGATGCACTCGGCCCCTTCCGGCGGGCGCCGGTCATAGCCCTCGTCATGGTTGCCGTGCACATAGATCACCGGCACATGGGCCATGGTGGCCAGAAAGGTCACATAATTGGCGTCCAGGTCACCGCAACAGCAGATCAGATCAATGCCGTTGAGCTTTTCCGGCCGGAAATAGTCCCACAATCCCTTGGATTCCTCATCCGCCACAGCCAGGATTCTCATACCTCGTGCGCCTCCTTGGGCAGGCGTTCCCGGTGAATGCCCTGCACCCGGTACATGGGGCGGGCTTCCTCGGTCAGCTCATCGTATTCGGGGATGCGGCCGTCCACGGCATCGCACAGCCAGTCCATGTGCAGGATCTCCTCCGGCGCAAAGCCGTGCAGGCCGTCGTTTTTCAGGCTGCCGTCCTGGCCCACAATGTGGCAGGCAAAGGGATCGATGCTGCCCGACATGATGCCGCTGCGCAGAATCGAAGCCAGATGCCGCAGGTCATGGGGCAGCTCCCGGCTGAACAGCACGTCGATGACGCCGCTGTTCATGCCCCACCAGTAGTTGACCGCCTTGCCGTCCACGCCGGACTTGTCCTGGTTCCAGCTGCCGTCCAGCACACTGCGGACCACATGCTCGTAGAACTGACCCCAGTGCCAGAAGGGGCTGGCCAGGTCCTGCAGCACGCCGCCGGGCCGCACCTGGAAGATGCCGTATTCCCGGCTGGGATGGCCGGGCGCGGGGGTGTCGCGGCCGGAGATGACGGTGATGCCCTGCTGGGCAAAACGCTTGAGCGGGTCGCCGGGCAGGCAGGTCCATTCCAGTGAGATGCGGGCGCGGGGATTGGTCATGCGGGCGCCCAGCGCAAAGGCGTTGATGTCGGCGGGCATGCCCAGCATGGGGTAGCTGGCCACAAAGCCGATGCGGTCATTGGAGGCCATGGCGCCGGCGATGGCACCGGTGATGAACTTGGCCTCGTAGATCCGGCAGTAATAGGTCCGGATGCTGGCATAGGGCATATCCACCGAGCAGTTGAGGATGCGCACGTCGGGATGCCGCACCGCCGCCCGCAGGCTGGCCGAGGCCAGTTTGGGGGTGGTGGTGAAGATCAGCGTGGCGCCGTCGGCGATGGCCTGCTCGATCAATTCCTCGTCATTCTGGCCCTGCACCGCGCCGTTGTAGGCTTTGGTTTGCACCCGGTCGGCAAAGACCTGGTCGATCTGGGCACGGCCGAACTCGTGGGAGTTGGTCCAGGTGCTGGTGGTGGGGGTGCGCTCGTTGATGAAGGCCACCTTCAGATGGTCGGGCTCGTTGGTGCGTTTGACCGGCAGGATGCGCTGGATCAGCGGCTTTTCCGCCGGGGTGGCGGGGCTGGTGCTCACCGTCTTGGAATCCGGGTTGGCAAGGGCCAGCACGTCATCCCAGGCGGCTTTCAGCAGCTCGGCCAGTTTGGCGGGGCTGGCATCCAGCAGTGTCTTGTAATCGTAGACCTGCAGCAGGACCACCAGCACGTCGGCGGGGGTGGTGGTGATTTTGTCGCCGCCCCGGCCGGACATTGCCTCGCTGATGCGCACCAGCAGCGACCGGATGTTGGCCCGGTCATCGTCATCCCAGGCCTCCTGGGGCTGTTTGCCCATGGCGGCCTGCAGTTTGCTGTATCCGCCTTCCTGCAGGATCTTCAGCTCATACATGCCGCACAGCGGGTAAAAATCCATGAAGTCATAGTAGGCACGGATTACCGGGTTGTCCACAAATTTGGGCACAATCCGGGTGACGTTGGCGGTGATGGACGCCGCGTCAAAGTACTTCATGACGCTGACCCGCTTGTTGCCCTCCTGGACATAGAAGCTGCCCAGATATTCGTAGCAGCGGATGGGGTCGCGGATGCCCTCCTCCACATGTGCCTGGCAGAGGGTGATCCACTTGACCGAAAACTCGGTCCCGGTGCCCAGCAGCGGCATGAAATTGTAGGAAAATGCAGCGGTACGACCGGCCGTCTTGGTGCCCACCACCAGTTTCAGCGGCACCTCCACGATGCCGATGGGCAGCTGGGCTTCCACATTGGCATTCTGCAGAATATCATCCAGCACCGGCAGATACGGATAGCGGCCGCTCAAGGCGGCTTCGCGGTATTCTTTCATGCCACGGCGACGCGCCTGGCTGTACTGTTCGGCTGCTTCACTTCGAGTCAAAAGACCGCCCCCTCAAAAAATTGACAAACGGTTCCACACGGACCGCCGGCCCCGGACCCGGGACGCCGGCGGCAGAATGCAAAAGGACCTCCGCAACCAGGCGGCTTCCACAAGAAAACGGTATCGGTTTCTTATGTCGCCCCGCCAACCGCGGAGGTCTTTTTCAGGCAATTACTTTCCCACTTTTTCCTTCAGGCGACCGCTGGCTTTGAAGCCGGGGATCGCGGTGGGCTCCAGCTGGCTGGCGACCTTGGTCTTGGGGTTGGTAAAGCTCTTGGTACGGCGCTGCCGCATCTCAAAGCGGCCGAACCCTGCAATCGTCACCTTTTCCCCCTGCTTGAGGGTCTCGCCGATGGTGTCGAAAATGCCATCCATAACGGTCTCGACTTCGTTGGCGGAAAAACCGGTGTCGCCGGCAACTTTAGTAATCAACTGAGATCTTGTCATATTCCCTGCTCCCTGATCCTCTATGTGATACGCCCTGCGCCAAGCACAGGGATGCGGCCGCCCCAGCCAAAGGGGCTGGTGGACCACGTTACCATTTAACGTATCATATTATAGAAAAATCAGTCACGGCAGGCAAGTGTTTTTTTGCAAAAAGAGCGTCGTCCGGCAAAAAATCGTCATTTCCGATAAAAAGCGCTTCCTGCAAAGGGCCGCTTTTCTGTATTTTGCGGATTGTCAAATCTTGAACAGCGTGATCAAACATGAAAAGCTGTCGTATTTTGCCGCCCACTCAGGATTTTTTGCGATGCAGCGTGCTGATATCCACCAGGTCAATCTTGCTCACATCGTGGTCGCCGCGCAGCTCGTCCACCAGGACGCGGGCGGTATCCAGTGCCGTGATGCAGGGGATGGACAGCTCGGTGGCCTTGCGGCGGAACTTGACGCTGTCGCGGTGGGGGTCACGGCCGTGGGGGCTGGTGGTGATGATATAATCCACCAGGCCGGATTCCAGCAGGTCGATGACGTTGGGGCGCTCGCCGCTCATCTGACGGACGGTGCTGCAGGGGATCATCTGGCTGTTCAGGTACCGGGCGGTGCCTGCGGTGCCGTAGATCTTGTAGCCGTAGTCATGCAGCTTCCAGGCCAGGTCGGTGACCTCTTCCTTGTCGCTGTCCTTCACCGAGATGATGACGCAGCTGCCGGGGCCGGGATGCTTGAACCGGTAGCCGGCGCCGATCAGGCCCTTGAGCATGGCACCGTGGAAGTTGGGGGCAATGCCCAGCACTTCGCCGGTGGACTTCATCTCGGGGCCCAGCATGGTATCCACGCCGTGCAGCTTCTCGAAGCTGAAGACGGGGACCTTGACGGCGTAGTAGGGGCTCTGGCCGTCCCGCCACAGGCCGGTGCCGTAGCCCATATCCTTGAGCTTTTCGCCCAGGGTGCAGCGGACCGCCAGGTCCACCATGGGAACGCCGGTGACCTTGCTGATGTAGGGCACGGTACGGCTGGACCGGGGGTTGACCTCGATGACATAGACCTTGCCGTCCTGCACGGCGTACTGGACATTGACCAGGCCGACCACCTTCAGCTCACGGGCAAAGCGGCCGGTGTAATCCACCAGCGTGTCGATGACATCGCGGCTGAAGTTGTAGGGCGGGTAGACACAGATGGAGTCGCCGGAATGCACGCCGGTGCGCTCCACCTGCTCCATGATGCCGGGGACCAGGTAGTCCTCGCCGTCGCAGATGGCGTCTACCTCGCACTCGGTGCCGTAGATGTACTTGTCCATCAGCACCGGGTGGGACATATCCACATGGGCGGTGATGACGCCCATATACTCGATGACATCGGCGGAGTTGTAGGCCACGATCATGTTCTGGCCGCCCAGCACGTAGGAGGGGCGCATCAGAACCGGGTAGCCGACTTCCTGGGCGGCCTTGAGAGCCTCGTCCAGGGTAAAGACGGTGCGGCCCTCGGGACGGGGGATGCCGCAGCGCTCCAGCAGCTCGTCAAAGCGTTCCCGGTCCTCGGCCTCGTCGATGGCGTCGGCGGGGGTGCCCAGGATGGGCAGGCCGATCTCGTCCATGTGCTTGGCCAGCTTGATGGCGGTCTGGCCG
>CAJFMB010000004.1 GCA_904390925.1 uncultured Subdoligranulum sp. | reverse complement strand
CGACACCATCCGCCTGATGAGCACCGGCGCCCAGTTCCAGCTGGTGGAGGTGGGCCACATGGGCGCCACCAGCCTGACCCCCTGCGACAAGCTGGAGGCAGGCGAGGTGGGATACCTGACCGCCAGCATCAAGACGGTGCGGGATACCCGCGTGGGCGACACGGTGACGCTGGCCGCCAATCCCACCGCCGAGGCCATGCCCGGCTTCCGCAATGTGACGCCGATGGTGTTCTGCGGCATCTATCCGGTGGACGGCGCCGACTATCCCGACCTGAAGGACGCACTGGAAAAGCTGCAGCTGAACGATGCCTCGCTGAGCTTTGAGCCGGAGACCAGTGCCGCGCTGGGTTTTGGTTTCCGGTGCGGTTTCCTGGGGCTTCTGCACATGGAGATCATCACCGAGCGGCTGGAGCGGGAGTTTGACCTGGACCTGATCACCACCACCCCCGGCGTCCAGTACCGGCTGACACTGACCGACGGCACGGTGGAGATCATCGACAATCCTGCCGCCTACCCCGACCCTACCCGCATTGTCAAGCAGGAGGAACCCTTCGTCAACGCCCACATCTACACCCCCAACGACTATGTGGGCCCGCTGATGGATCTCTGCCAGCAGAAGCGCGGCGTGCTGGTGGACATGAAGTATCTGGACGAGACCCGTGTGGACCTGCACTATCAGCTGCCGCTGGGTGAGATTGTCTATGACTTCTTCGACGCCATCAAGAGCCGCAGCCGCGGCTACGCCAGCTACGACTATGAGTGGGAAGGCTGGCACGAGTCCAAGCTGGTCAAGCTGGACTTCCTGCTCAACGGCGATCCGGTGGACGCCCTGTCGCTGATCGTCTTTGCCGACAACGCCTATGCCAAGGGCCGCCGCATCTGCGAGAAGCTGAAGGAGAACATTCCCCGCCAGCTGTTCGAGGTTCCGGTGCAGGCTGCCGTGGGCGGCAAGATTATCGCCCGCGAGACCGTCAAGGCGATGCGCAAGGATGTTCTGGCCAAGTGCTACGGCGGCGACATCACCCGGAAGAAGAAGCTGCTGGAAAAGCAGAAGGAAGGCAAAAAGAAGATGCGCAAGCTGGGCACCGTCAACCTGCCCAGCGAGGCCTTCACCGCCATCCTCAAGCTGGATTCTGACGACTGATCCGATACAACAAAAACGCCCCTGTGTTCCGCAACCGGAGCACGGGGGCATTTTGTATCTTCCGCCGGGCAGAGTGTCAGAGACCCAGCACCAGACGGGCAAAATTGAAGTAGAGCAGCAGCGTGGTGGTGTCCACGATGGTGGTGATCAGCGGCGAGGCCATCACCGCCGGGTCAATGCCCACCTTGCGGGCCACAATGGGCAGCACACTGCCGATCATCTGACTGAGCAGCACGGTGCAGACCAGCGTCAGGCTGACGGCCAGCGCCACACCGGCGCCCACGCCGTCCAGCCACATCAGCTTGCCGAAGTTGCAGACCGCCAGCGTCAGGCCGCAGAGCAGCGAAACCCGCATTTCCCGCCAGATGACCCGGAAAAAGTCATGCGGCCGGATGTCGCCGGTGGCCATACCGCGGATGACGGTGGAGGTGGTCTGGCTGCCCGCATTGCCGCCGGTATCGGTCAGCATGGGAATGTAGGCGGTCAGCACCGTGACGGCAGCCAGGGCATTCTCGTAGCTGCGGATGACCAGGCTGGAAAAGGTGGCGCTGAGCATCAGGAACAGCAGCCAGGGGGTGCGGCTCTTGTACAGATCCCACAGGCTGGCGCGGAAATAGGGCCGGTCGGTGGGGGCCATGGCGTTCATCTTGGCGATATCCTCGTTGATTTCGTCCTGCATGATGGTCAAAGCGTCATCCACCGTCACAATGCCCACCAGGCGCTTTTCCTTGTCCACCACCGGAATGGCCAGAAAGCCGTACTTTTCAAACAGCTTGGACACATCCTCCCGGTCGGTGTCGGTGCTGACGCTGACCACATTGTCGTCCATCAGACCGGCAATCTGCTGGTCCGGGTCCTTTGCCAGCACCAGCGTCCGCAGCGATACCACCCCCGCCAGCGTACGGTCGGATTTGGTGACATAGCAGTTGTTGATGGTCTCCTTGTCAAAGCCGTTGGTGCGGATGGTCTCCATGGCCTGACGCACCGTCATGTCGGGGCGCAGCTCCATGAACTCGGTGGTCATGACGCCGCCGGCCGAGTCCTCGGGATATTTCAGCAGCTCGTTGATCATCTGACGGGTGTCCGGCGACGCCTGGGCCAGAATGCGCTTGACCACACCGGCGGGCATCTCCTCCACCAGGTCGGTGGCGTCGTCCACAAACAGTTCGTCAATGACCAGCTTCAGTTCCCGGTCGGACAGGCCCTGGATCAGCGTCTCCTGGGTTTCCGGCGTCAGCTCGGCAAACACTTCGGCGGCCAGGTCCTTGGGCATCAACCGGAACAATACCGGCATCTTTTCCGGCGGAAGATCCTCAAACACGGCGGCCAGGTCGGGTGCGGGCAGCGTCTCCATCACGTCCCGCAGGCTCTGGTATTTTTTGGCGTCGTCCAGATGGGCCAGCATCTTCTTCAGGGTCTGGATTGCAGTATCAGACATCGGGCATACCTCCTTGGGGCAGCCGGTGTCCGGGCATACTTTGCCCGCACTGCATCCGGGCAAAGAAAAAGGCGCGTCCTTTCAGACGCGCCAAACAGCAGGCCGACGGGGATTGTCCGGATTCCCGTCCGCCTGTCGCCGTGCGTCTGTGACCAAAACTGCGGCTGCCGTATGATTTTGTGTACATCGGTAACTGGGACTACCGGGGTTTTCCACGTCGTACCACCTGCCTTTTTTTCTGTTGATTCCGGGACGGGATGTACCAACCGTCTTCCGGCTTTATCGTACCACCCCGCAGGGGGACAAGTCAACCCGTCCGGACGGCTTTTTTTATTCTTTGCACAAGTCCGAAAAGGCTGTTCAAATCCGGTGGTTGCCGGGTTGCAGCGGGCGGGGCAAATGCGGTACAATAGGGGCAGTTTTCGGGCACAGCCCGAAGGAAGAGGGGTTTTGCCATGATCCGTGGCGTTATTTTTGATATGGATGGGCTGATGTTTGACACCGAGCGCATCTGGACCACCTTGTGGGCGCCTGCCCTGGAACAGCTGGGGCAGCCCGCCCCCACCGATGATTTTGTGGCCGGGGCCCGGGGCCTGGCCGGGGAAAACATGCTCCACTACCTGGCAAAGCATTATCCCGCCGTGGACCCACAGCTTTTGCTGGACACGGTGAACGGCATCGGCAAAACGGCGCTGGCCAACGGCGCCCCCGCCAAACCGGGGCTGTATGAGCTGCTGGAATACCTGGACCAGGCCGGGCTGCCCCGGGTGGTGGCCAGTTCCAGCTCCCACGAGACCATTGACCGGTATCTGCGCATTGCCGGCATTGAGCGGTATTTCTCCGGCCGGATCAGCGGGCAGGACGTGCAGTACTCCAAACCCAACCCGGCCATTTTCCTGAAGGCTGCACAGGTGCTGGGCCTGCCGCCCCAGGACTGCCTGGTTCTGGAGGACAGCTTCAACGGAGTGCGGGCCGGCCATGCCAGCGGCGCCGTGACGGTGATGGTGCCGGACCTGGCCCAACCGGATGCAGAGATCCGCCAACTGTACAACGCCTGCTGCAGGGATCTGCTGGAGGTGCGGGACCTGCTGAAAGCCGGCAGGCTGTAAACCAAAGGCCCGGCAAAACCGGCCCTTGGAGCCGGCAAAAATTTTTTCAAAAAAATTTTAAAAAGCCCCGAAAAATGCTTGACTTCCCGGAAGGGGTATGGTATTATACTTCTTGCAGTCGCGCTGGTAGCTCAGCTGGATAGAGTGTCTGACTACGAATCAGAAGGCCGGGGGTTCGAGTCCCTTCCAGCGCACCAAAGAAGAGGTTTTACAGAAATGTAGAACCTCTTCTTTTTTGTTGTTTCCGGAAGCGGACGGGAAGGGACCCGAACAGCTCGTCCGGCCGCTTTGCGTCCCGGCTTTTCAACAGTCCTGCGGACTGTTGAAAAGAGCGCGGGAGAGTCTCCTGCCAGCGCACCCCAACACATCCACGAAGAGATTTTACAAAAAACGTAGAACCTCTTCTTTTTTGTTGTTTCCGGAAGCGGACGGGAAGGGACTCGCCCCCGGTGCCCGGCAGACAAGCAAAAGAGGCATGGCCTGCAGGCCATGCCTCTTTTGTTCACGTTTTCTCCGATTCCGTCTGCCGTACCAGGATGGTCACACTGGTGGGGGCCAGTTCCACACTGCCGGTGCAGGGGTTGCCGTAGGGCATTGCCTGGGCGGTGGTACCGTCGCTGAGATACCGCCAGCCCCCCGCGGGCAGTTCCACTTGCATTCCGGTGGGTTCAGGGTTGTAAAAGACCGCCAGCTCGCCGCTGCCGTCCGACTTTTCCAGCACAAAGCCCACCAGCCAGCCGGGCAGCGCCAGCATGATGGGAGCGCTCTCCCCTTCCTCCCCGGACAATTCCGGATAATGGCTGCGGATGTCCAAAAGGCCCCGGTAATATTCCACCAGCGACCGGAACTTCCAGGCGCGCTGCCAGTCCAGCCGGTTCAGCGTCAGGGGGCCCTGGTAGCTGTTGGGGTTTCCCCGTTTGGTACGGGCGAACTCTTCGCCCGAAAGCAGGAACGGCAGGCCATGGCAGGTCAGATAGATTCCGGCTGCCATCCGGTTCTGGGCCAGCAGATCCGCGTCGGCGGCGGCAAAATTTTTCCGGCCGGCCACCAGTTTCAGCTTGTCCCACAGGGTATAGTTGTCGTGGGCCGAAACATACTGCACCACCTGGCCGGGGGCCCGGGGAGTGAACCCGTCGGCACCGTCCATCCAGGCATTCACCGCGTGGAGCACCCGCACGCCGTAATAAGGGCCGCCATTGACATAGCCGGGGGTTTTGGCGTCGAATACACCGCCCTTGATGGCGTCCCGTGTGCCGTCGCAGAAAAAGCCGATCCGGGGGTCCAGCACATCCAGTGCGCCCTTGCCCGACGGGCGGGTGCCGGGCGCCATGCAGGTGCCGCCGCCCATCCAGGGTTCGCCGTACATCAGGATGTTCTCTCCCCCCGGCAGGGCATCCAGCGCAGCGCGGACTGCGTTCATCGTCTCGGTGTCAATGAGCGCCATCAGATCAAACCGGAAGCCGTCCACATGGTATTCCCTTGCCCAGAACAAGCAGGAATCCACAATATACTTGCGCATCATGGCATGCTCGCTGGCCATGTCACAGCCGCAGCCGGACCCGTTGGTCAGGCTGCCGTCGGGTGTGCGGCGGCAGTAATACCCCGGCACTGTGCGTTCCAGCCAGCTGTCAGCATGGTAGGTATGGTTGTAGACCACATCCATCACCACGCCCAGCCCTGCGCGGTGAATGGCGGCGATCATGGCACGGCATTCCCTGACCCGCACTTCGCCGTGCCAGGGATCAGTGGAATAGGCGCCCTCCGGCACATTGTAGTTCACCGGGTCATAGCCCCAGTTATAGCCATCCGGGTCGCTTTCATCGGTGGAACCAAAGTCAAACATCGGCATGAGCTGCACATGGCTGACCCCCAGCCGCTTGAGATAATTCAGGCAGGTGGGTTTGTTCGGGTTTCCGTCCAGGCAGGTATCCTCCACCGTAAAGCCCAGAAATTTGCCCCGCCAGGCCTCCGGCACACCGCTTTTGGGGTCTGCGGAAAAATCCGCCACATGGGTCTCCCAGATTGCCCGGGCATGGGGCGCAATGGCCGGGCGCCGGTCCTCGGCCCAGCCGTCCGGCACAGCACAGGCCATATCAATGACCATACTGCGCAGGCCGTTGATGCCGCAGGCTTTGGCGTAGGGATCGGCCGACAGGACCTCCCCTTCTGTGTCGGCAAACTGCAGGGCATAGACATAATAGGTGCCCTGCCAGTCGCCTTCCACCACCGCCTGCCAGATTCCCTGGCTGGACGGCTGCATGACCACACTTCCCAGCAGCTGCGCCCCTGCCTCATCATCCGAGCCGGTGGCATACAAAAGAATCCGCACCACCGCCGCCGTGGGTGCCCACAGCTTGAAGGTGGTGTGATCCTTCTGCCAGGATGCACCCAGATCTCGTCCGGTGTAGGCGGGCAATGCCGCTGCCTGCTGTTGTCTCATGAAAGGTTCCTCTCTTTGCATAAAAACGGACGGCTGTCAACGGAATGACAGCCGTCCGGATCGCCTGTTTACTTGTTGACCAATTTATTATACCCTGTGGTCCGTGGCTTGACAAGCGGAAAATCCCAGGATTTCGGGATTCGCTCGCAAAAAGAGGCACGGCCCGGAAAATCCGGAACGTGCCAATTTTGGGACTTTGTTCAGGAGTCCCTGCTTATCCAATCGCTGAGGCAAAAAGCGGACGGGAAAACCCGTTCATGGGGGAAACCTGGCGCAAAAGCGCCCGCGTACCGGATCGATCTATTGTGCTGGAGACCGAAAGGCACTCAGTTCAGTTTTTTGCGTACAACGAAGAGATAGCCTGCAGCGCCGCCCATGGCCGCCAGCAACACGACAACAAAGCCGATGACGGGGGCATTGCTTTCAACGCCAGTCTGCGGCAGGACCTTGGCAGTGTTGTCGGCGGGAGCATCGCTCTTGACAACGGTGTTGTCTGCGGTCGTGCCAGTGCTGGTCACGGTAGTGGTATTGTTGTTACCTGTGGTATCCCCGGTGGAAGGCGTGGTGGGGTCCGCAGACGCCGGGACAATGTTGGCCGTGACATAAAGGGAGCCGCCGTTGTCATCCTTTGCGCACTTTTGGGACAGATCCTTGACGCTCAGCAGATCAGGCGTCCAGAACTCGTCATTTGCGCCGCTGACCTTCCAGCCATTGAGCTTGTACCCATCGTTGACGCTGATTTCAGGCATGGCCATCTCGTCATCCACATGCTTCCAGGTCAGTTCCTGGGTCCAGGAAGCCTCATTGCCGTTGGCAAAGCAGGCCTGATCGCTGTCAATTGCCCAGTAGATTTTCAGGGTCCACTTGCAGCTGACACCAACATAGACCCAGCCGTCATTGATCTGGAGTTCCTGCTGGCTGTCGTCGAGAAGTTCGTACCCCTCGGGAACAACGACATCAGACATGTTCACTGTGGTGGCATCGGCGGGGACTTCGATGCGGTCCTCGCAGACCTGTTCCCGGTTTCCTTCGTCGTAGAAGTTGATGCCAACACTCTGATTGCCTTTCTTGACAATGTTGGCAGTAATCGAAACGTAGCCGCCCTCTTCATCTTCGACAATCAGGCCGGTCAGGCCAAAGTTATAAGTATTGGCGTCCCAATAGTTGCCCTGCGTGCCGCTGACAGACCAGCCTGCCAGCTCGTAGCCATCCTCCACGACAACCTTCGGCATCACAAAGGTGTTGCCGCGATCCGCCCAGGCAATGGTCTCGGTGCGGGCATTGCCATCATACAGTTCCCAGTGGGCTGCATCGGCATTGTCAATTGCCCAGAAGATTTTCAGCGTCTTGCCGGGAACCTCTTCCGGCTGCTCTTTCTTGAGAATGTGGGCGGTGATGGCCACCTCGCCGCCTTCCTCGTTCTCGACAATCAGACCGGTCAGGCCGAAGGTCGTGGTTTCGGGGTCCCAGTAATTGGGCTGGGTTCCGCTGACGGTCCAGCCTGCCAGCTCGTAGCCATCCTCCACAACAATTTCCGGCATGACAAAGGTGTTGCCGCGGTCTGCCCAGGCAATGGTCTCGGTGCGGCTTGCTTCGTCGTACAGTTTCCAGTGCGCACCTTCGGTGTCGTCAATGGCCCAGTGGATTTTCAGCGTCTTGCCGGAAGTTTCTTCCTGTTCCTCTTTTTTGACGATGTGGGCAGTGATGGCCACCTGGCCGCCTTCCTCATTCTCGACAATCAGACCGGTCAGGCAGAAGGTCGTGGTTTCGGGGTCCCAGTAGTTGGATTGGGTGCCGCTGACAGACCAGCCTGCCAGCTCATAGCCTTCCTCCACAACAATTTCCGGCATGACAAGGGTATTGCCGCGGTCTGCCCAGGCAATGGTCTCGGTACGGCTTGCTTCGTCGTACAGTTTCCAGTGCGCGCCTTCGGTGTCGTCAATGGCCCAGTGGATTTTCAGCGTCTTGCCGGAAGTCTCTTCCTGTTCCTCTTTTTTGACGATGTGGGCAGTGATGGCCACCTGGCCGCCCTCTTCATCCTCCACAATCAGACCGGTCAGGCCGAAGGTCGTGGTTTCGGGGTCCCAGTAGTTGGATTGGGTGCCGCTGACAGACCAGCCTGCCAGCTCGTAGCCTTCCTCCACAACAATTTCCGGCATGACAAGGGTATTGCCACGGTCTGCCCAGGCAATGGTCTCGGTATAGCTTGCTTCGCTACTATTTTTCCAGTGAGCGCCTTCCGCATTGTCAATTCCCCAGTTGATTTTCAGGGTCTTGCCTGCATCCGGGTCAATCGGTTCAAATTTTGCGGTGTAAGAGATATACTGCTCTTCCGCGTCGGTGAATTCCTTCCCGATCGTGGCCTTCGCATCCTCAAAGGAAACAAAGCTGCCGGCAGGAAGAACCTCACTGTTCCAGGTATTCGTCCAGCCGACAAACTGCATTCCCTCCGGTGCAACGACGTCGGGGGTATTCTGTCCATCTTTCAGTCTGCCGGAAATCAGCGTGTAGGAAAACACATCATATTCCGGCGCGCTTCCTTCCGGCCAAGAGCCTTCGCCTCGGTTAAAACTGATAACAATACGTTGTTCGCTGCCTTCGTCCGTGGCAAACGCCATGGCAGGGATGCAGACGCTGAGCATCAGCACCGCCAGAAGCGCCGCCAGCAGACGACGAAACTTTTTCGTTTTCTGCATGTTATTACTCCTTTGCATACATTTTTATTTCAACCGCCGCAACCTTGCCCCCATGTGATTTGCCGGCCGCAACGCCTGAAACCAGGGTCAGATGCCGCAGGTGTTTACGCGCCCTGCGGCCAGCGCGCCGGCAGCAATGGATCGGGATTCACATTCACCGTGTCGGCTTCGGTGCTTTCCCCTTCCCGCAAAGGGCGGGCCATCACCACAATGCGGGCGTCCTGCATTGCATAAATACAGGTGCTCAGCGAAAGGATCTTCTCATCCGCCTGCATATAATCGCCTGTGGTGTAAAAGGCACGCTGCGATACCTGGTCCAGGTAGTCCTGTTCGGCAGCATCGTCGGCGAAGTTGATATAACTGTTGTACGCAAAATAATCCGCATCGCCGGTACGCGCCGTGACCGCAAAGACCGCAACAATTTTGTAGATCTGACTGCTGTACAGCGTATCCAGCAGGATGGTGGGGTGGGTGGTATAATACTCCGGGTCACGGTATTCCTGAAGATTTGTGAACCGGTCGGACTCGTCATCCCCCATGTTGTGTCCGTAAATAATCAGGTGCCTGCCGTTTTTCACATCGCACTCATAATCGGCGAAAGGCAGGCCGCGGTTGTCATACCTTTTGTCCAGACCATGCCGCAGATAAAACTGGTTGTCGGTGGTCTGCAAAACCGGATAATCAATCCTGGTGCCGTCAATGGTGATCCAGCCCACCACATCGGGGTTCTCCGCCAGCAGATCCGCAAACCGCGCACGCTGGGCGGCTTCAATCTCCTCCGGTGATGGGGTGCTTTCCGGGGAATCTGTCTGCTGCGTCGTTTCCGCCAACGTGATTTCCGGCGGGCGCTGGCTTTTCAGCTGGTATTCCTCCAGCCAGCCCGGCGCCATCCAGACCAGCGCGGCTACAATCGCCGCACCCACCCCTGACAGAAACATTCCGGCCATCAGCCTGATTGGTTTCACAGTGCAGCCTCCACAAAATAGGCATTGCCCTTTTTGCCGCTGGCCAGCATTTCCTGATAGGCCACCGTCAGGGCCATGGAATCCTCCGGCACCTCGACCAGCATGATGCCGCTGTGACTGTTGCCGGGTTCCAGGGTATAGGAATACGGCACCATGTCAGTGTCCACTGCGGTCAGACAGGTGCCGTAATCCTCATCGCCGTCCCCCCACTGGAGCTGGAAATCCTCTGCAAACATTGTGAGCTGCCGGTCACTGGTATTGGTGACGGTCAGATCCATCTGCACCAGTTTTTCCCCGTCGGAAGGAGTCAGGGCGCCGTAGCTATCGGTCACGGTGACATTGTCGATGGAAAAGTCAAACAAGGCCGTGCTGACAGTCTCGCCAGGCGTAGCCCAGACATCTTTGCCCTGACGGCATGCCGTCAAAAAAATCATCGGCAAAACCAGAAGGCATGCCGCGATTCGTTTTTCCATTTTGTGCCACTCCGCTTTCCTTTTTCTGTACCGGCGGCAAATGCCGTCCTCTCCGCAAGAAGAGCTCTGTCCGGCCAGATATGTAATCCTTCCGGGAGCCGGTTTTCTTCCGCGACAGAATCCCGCCACAACCGCGTATGGATTCTGTTCCTGTTCATCATATACGCAGTTTCCTGCAAATAAGGTCGAATTATGAGGATCTTGCTCCAGCAAAAGACAAAAGATTGCCTGACACTGCCGGTCCCTGGCATGTGAAACCGAAACAAAACCCCGCCGCGGAACTCTGGATAGAGTTCCGCGGCGGGGTTGGCCTGACAAACGTATTCTATTGCATCGGGATACTTTTATTTTCGCAGGGTTCCGGCAGCACGAAGCAGATCCTTGACTGCTTCCCCGCCCATGACCAGGCCGCAGGCAGCCGGCACAAAGGCGTTGGAGGCAGGAATGCTCCGCCGGGGCTTGTCCGGGTCGGCAGGGACCTCTGCCGCCGGGTCCGGCAGCGGCTGCAGCGGCGGCTCGGTGGAAAAGACCACCTTGAGCTTGCGGATGCCCCGTTTCCGGCACTGGAGGCGGACAATACGGGCCAGCGGGTCCACACTGGTCTTTTCGATGTCCGCCACCCGGAAGGCGGTGGGGTCCAGCTTGTTGGCAGCCCCCATGCTGGAGAGCACCGGCACACCGGCAGCCTGGCAGCGCTGGATCAGCAGCAGCTTGGCGGTGACGGTGTCGATACAGTCCAGCACATAGTCAAAGCCGGTAATGTCGATCTGATCCGCGGTGTCGGGGCCGTAGAACAGCCGGACCGGCGTCACCTGAATGGTGGGGTCAATGTCGGCAATGCGGGCGGCCATGGCATCCACCTTGTACTGGCCCAGAGTGGAGTGCAGCGCCACCAGCTGGCGGTTCAGGTTGGACAGCGCCACCGTGTCGCTGTCCACCAGCGTCAGGCTGCCCACACCGCTGCGGGCCAGCACCTCGGTGGCGTGGCCTCCCACCCCGCCGATGCCAAACACCGCCACCCGCGCGCCGCGCAATGTGTCCAGTGCCTGCTGGCCCAGAAGCCGCCGGGTACGGCTGTATTGGTCATCCTGCATGGTTGTCATCCTCCTGTTGTGCCAAACTCTGCAACTGCTGCGGACAGAAACCATGGTTCCCGCCCGCAGCAGTATTTCTATTATTATAGTTTGGATTTTCCTTGCCGTCCAGTGCCGGTTGTCCCGATCCGGGGGTTTACCGGTCGGCTGCCCGGTTCAAGACGGCATCGGTGCAGACGCCCTGCTGGAAGGTGAGCTGCAGCAAATCCCCCTGCACCCAGATGGTGCAGTTGCCGTTCCAGGTATCCGCCGCGTCATAGTACAGCTGTCCCACACTGTCGGCGGTCCGGCCCTCAAACCAGCCGGCCTTCACCAGCTCGGCGGCAATATAGCCATCCAGCCGGCCGCCGTTGTCACACTGCCACATGAGGGAAACATCAATGTCCTCGGTCTGGCCGGTCATGCACCGGCGGATATTTTCGTCAATGCAGATCTGTTCCACCGGCAGGCAGCAAAACACAGCGAAGGAGGCCGCCAGCACCAGGATGCCCAACCGTGCCGCCGGGACCGGCCGCCAGAGCCAGACCAGCGCCAGCAGGCACCAGACCCCCAGCACAGCCAGGAACCAGCCGGAAAACATCCGCAGCGGCGTGGGGCCGTACAGCCAGATGTAGGCACCCAGTTTGGCCCCCGCCAGGAACACAAAGGCAAGGCCGTACACACCGAACAGCGTCAGCAGAAGCCGCCGGCGTCCGGGGGTGCGCAGTGGCCCCCCGAACAGTTCCAAAGCCACCAGCACCGCAAAATCCAGCATGAGAATCCGGCACAGCTCCCAAAAGCCGGTCACGGCAAATTCCGACGCTGCCCCGGCGCTGAGTCCCCCCTGCCCCAGGGCTGTGGCGAACTCGGCAGCCTGCAGTCCAAAGAACAGCGTATACACCGCGCAGAGTGCCCCCGGCACCAGGTATCCGGTGGAGGAAGGCAGGTCAGGGAGCGCGTCCAGTGCCTGACGGACGCGCTGGGCCGGGACCGGCGGGGCTTTGCGGCGCAGTCCCCCGCCTGCCAGGCCGAACAGCCAGGCGCCCACCGGCAGTGAGAGAATCAGGTAGATGATGGTGTCCGGCCTCAGCCAGCGGGACCAGTCCAGCCAGCCCAGCAGCCGGTCGGCCAGCCGGGCAAAGGTGGCGTCCACCCCTGCCAGCTGCTCCCAGGCCAGCAGGCAGAGAACCAATGCCACCACAACGCTGAACAGGATGCCCAGCAGCTTTTTGCGGCTGGTGCCCGCCATGCTGCGCAGTGCCTTTGCGGCGCTGCCAAACCAGGTCACAATGCGAAGGAAAAAATCCCGCCAGGGCAGCACCGTGACCCCCATCAGCAGGTCCAGCGGCGTCCAGATACCGCTTTTGCCGGCGGCGAACATGCCGGTCCGGCTCATGGTCCACAGGACGGCGGTGGCATGCCAGGCAGCCCACTGCCACAGGCTCAGCACATCGTGGCTGCCGTAGAGAGCAACCGCCAGCGACTGGACCAGCCAGCACACCGCCCAGAAGGTGCTTTCTTTGCAGGCAGGACGCTTCTGTACCCAGGCAAACAGGCTGACCCCCGCCAGGTAGAGCACCGCAAACAGCGGCATCGACCAGCGGCAGGTCTCGCTGTCGGAAAACAGCAGGTACCGGGTGTAGAACCAGGCCAGCGGATAGCTGAGCAGCGCTGCCGCCAGATAACCGGGTCCCGGCTGCCAGGCCGGACGGGCAGGCAATGCCGGGGCGGCGGAAGGCTGCTGCGTCTGTTTTGCAGGGTCGCCATTTTGTAAAATGGGTGCACTGACATAGAGGGGACGACCTGCGCCCTCTTTCGGGGTATGTTCCATATTCAGTTTCTCCTTTGTTCAGCGAAAAATCAGGGCGGCAGTTACCGGTCGGGGTCGGGGTCCGGCAGATATTCCAGAATATCCCCCGGCTGGCAGTCCAGCGCACGGCAGAGCGCTTCCAGCGTGGTAAAGCGCACCGCCCGTGCCTTGTTGTTTTTCAGGATGGAGAGGTTGGCGGGGGTGATGCCGATTTTTTCGGCCAGCTCCCCTGCGCCGATGTGCCGCCGGGCCATCATCACATCCAGATTCACATTGATGGGCATAAGGCGGCTCCTTCAGACAGTATAGTCCAGTTCGTCCTTCATTTTTACGGCCTGCTCAAAGGCGTTCTTGATGACGTGGACGATCAGCGCCATAAAGCCCGCCGCAATGCCCATACAGGCAAAGGGGAAGTAGAGCACCGCACCCGCCGGCACACAGATCAGGGCAGCCAGCGCACAGCACCAGGCAATGCGCCGCAGCGCCCGCACCGTTGCCGGGACAAAGACCTCGCCCTGTTCCAGCCGGGTGAGGAAGCGAAACAGGTTGTAGAGCATCCACAGGGCCAGAACCGCCAGCAGATACCCCAGTCCCAGCATGACCCACCGCACGGCGGGTCCCTGCACCGCCACCCGGCCCCGGACGATCAGCCAGTCCACAATGGCGGGCCCGCAGGCGGCAATGACAATACACACCACAAACACCAGGACCGTGACCAGGCGGGTCAGCGCAATGCTTTTGCGGTCATCCCAGAAGGGGTGGGTGCCGCCTTTTTGGCCATCCGGCGCAAGATTCGGCATGGGGCATTCCTCCTTTTTCTTTCGGTATGGCTGAAGTATAGCACACGGTTTATTGTTTTTCAAGTCTATTTTATCGTTTTTCAATATATTTTTATTGTGATGCAATAGGTCTTGCCAGTCCTGCGGTCTGCTGTCCCGCCTGAAAGCGGACACAAAAAAGCGCTGCGGCCGGCAACCGGTCCGCAGCGCAGGGAATCCTGTTTCTGTTTTGGGAAAGCTTATGCCTTGACGGCGGCAGCCACAGCGTCTGCCAGTGCGGTCAGGTCGGCATACTGTGCCGGGGACAGCGTACCGCGCAGCGTCAGGCGGGTATCCAGCAGGGCGCAGTTCTTCAGCTCACCCACACGCTCAGCCATCAGCTTGCCGGACATGGGGGCCCAGCTGCCGTTCTCGATCAGGGCGAAGGTGCGGTTCTGCAGTGCCAGGCACTTCAGGTCCTCCAGCAGGTGGGCCATCGGCAGATAGATGCCGGCATTGTAGGTGGGTGCAGCCAGAACGATGGTGGAGGCACGGAAGCACTCGGCCACAGCCTCGCTCACGTCGGTCACCGACAGGTCGCGGACGGCGATGTCCTCAACGCCCCGGTCGGCCAGGCAGCCGGCCAGTGCCTTGGCAGCGTTGGCGGTGTTGCCGTACATGCTGCCGTACAGGATGACAACGCCCTTGTCCTCCGGCTGCCAGCGGCTCCACAGGTCGTACTTGCCCAGGAACCAGCCGAGGTTCTCCCGCCAGATGGGACCATGCAGCGGGGCGATGACCTCGATGGGAATGCCGGCGGCCTTTTTCAGCACAGCCTGCACCTGGGTGCCGTACTTGCCCACAATGTTGGCATAGTAACGGCGGGCATCATCCAGCCAGTCGCGGGCAAAATCCACCTGGTCGGCAAAAATGTTGCTGTCCAGTGCGCCGAAGGTACCGAAGGCGTCGGCGGAGAACAGGACCTTGGTGGTCGTGTCGTAGGTGAACATGACTTCCGGCCAGTGGACCATGGGCGCCATGACAAAGGTCAGCTCATGGCTGCCCAGGCTGAGCACGTCGCCTTCCTTGACCAGCAGGGCCTCGTCCATCTTGCCGGCACGGGCGGGATAGTAAGCCTTGAGCATCGGCACCGTCTTGGCGTTGCAGACGATCTGGGCCTCAGGCCAGCGCAGCAGCACCTCGGCGATGGTGGCGGCATGGTCCGGCTCCATGTGGTCCACAATCAGGTAATCCAGCTTGCGGCCGCCCAGCGCATAGGTAACGTTTTCCAGGAACTGACCCGCCACGCTGGCATCGGCGGTGTCCAGCAGGGCAGTCTTTTCGTCGAGGATCAGGTAAGAGTTGTAGGAAACGCCCCGCGGAATGGGGAACAGATTTTCAAACTTGGCCAGACGGCGGTCGCTGGCGCCCACATACCAGGTGTCGGCGGCAATCAGATGCGTGCAGTGCATAAAACGGTAACCTCCCTATAATGGCGGGGATCCAACCTCCCCGCGGCTGAGCGACAGACAAGTTTCTGCCGGTCAATTTCCACCCGACAGTATACTACGGCAGGCAATCAGCCCGCCGTTGCCGGCGCAACATTTCCGGCAGAAAAATCCTGTCTGCGGCAAATTTTCCATCCACAAGTATAACACAAAGTTGCAGCAGCGAAAAGATAGTTTCCCGGATTTTTCCCCACAAAAAAGCCCTTCCTGCCAGAAGCAGAAAGGGCATGCAGAAAAGCGCGGTTATTCGTGTTCCAGCACGGCATGCGGCCGTTCGGCAGCCGACAGGCCCACAGGACGGCGGCCCAGACGGGCAGCCACCACCGACGCCACACGGTCCAGCGCCACCGCCAGCAGAATGCCGCAGACCACATCAATCACCGAGTGCTGTTTCAGCATCATGGTGGAAAGGACCACCGCCACATCCAAAAGATGGGCTGCCCAGCGTACCACCTGACCGCGGCGGCCATGCAGCAGGCTGCTGCGCTGAAAGGCCAGGTCCAGCGTGATCGAGTTGAAGACATGGATGGAGGGGCAGACGTTGGTGGAGGTGTCGGCGCTCCAGAGCCCGCGCACCAGCTGGGTGAAGATGTCGTTGCCCTGGATGGCGGCGGGGCGCAGATTGACGCCGTTGGGAACCACCGCACAGAACATCAGCGACAGGGTCATGCCGGCAAACAGCGGCAGGCAAAGCCGCCAGAATTCCTGCTTGGGGGCCCGGTAAAGCTGCCAGAACAGGGTGCCGACAATCCAGACGAACCACATATAATAAGGAATGATCGCGTACTTGACGAAGGGGATCTTATCATCCAGCGCACAGTGCAGGATCACCTGCGGGACGATGTTCTTTTCCAACAGGGTGAAAAACGATAAGTAAAACACCAGATACAGCGTCATGAACTGAATCGGGTGACGCTTACACCAGGTAATCATGGGACAAGCTCCTTTGTTTTGGGCCGGACCGATTAGGGAATCGATCCGGCATCCGCCATACTGTTTTGCGTCCTTTTCCGATTCCGGTGCAAAAGGCAGGTCAGATATTTGGTCTGCGGCCGGTATACGGCCCCTGCGCCTTGCGTTTGGAAAGGACTCTGACCATATAGACGAACCAGACAGCGCAGATTTTGCAATCCGAAGAAATTTTTCATTTGCCGCCGGATTGCTTGTAACCCATTATAGGCAGGGTGAGGGCATCCGTCAAGGTTTGCACCCTCCGTCGCCATATTTTTACAACATCAGGTGGACCGGCAGCACCGAAGGGCGTTGCATTCCGGCGCAAAACCGTGTATAGTAAATAGGTATGTGATTTTGCGCCCCATCCGGGGCTTGTGCCAGGAGAGGAGTGTCGCCGGGTATGCAGCCTTAACCGTCTGCCTGAAGTCGTTGCCGGACACCCGACCGCGGGCCGTGCCCTGTGCCGCCCGCCGAATGAGTAAGGAGAGTATAGAAGCCCATGGCAAGCATGCGCGAAGAAATTGAAAGCCGGCGCACATTTGCGATCATCTCGCACCCCGACGCCGGCAAAACCACCCTGACGGAAAAGCTGCTGCTTTACGGGGGAGCCATCCAGACCGCCGGTTCGGTCAAGGGCAAACAGAGCGCCCGTCACGCCGTGTCCGACTGGATGGACATTGAAAAGCAGCGCGGCATCAGTGTCACCTCGTCGGTGCTGCAGTTCCACTATGACGGCAAGTGCATCAACATTCTGGACACACCGGGACACCAGGATTTCAGCGAGGATACCTACCGCACCCTGATGGCTGCCGACTCGGCGGTCATGGTCATCGACGCCGCCAAGGGCGTTGAGGCCCAGACCATCAAGCTGTTCAAGGTCTGCACCCTGCGCCACATTCCCATCTTCACCTTCATCAACAAGATGGACCGGGAAGCCCGGGACCCCTTTGACCTGATGGAGAACATCGAGGAGATTCTCGGCATCAAGACCTACCCGATGAACTGGCCCATCGGCTGCGGCAAGCGGTTCAAGGGCGTCTATGACCGCGGCAGCCGCCGGGTCCTGGCCTTTGAAGGCGACGGCCGCGCCAACGGCGTCAAGATGGTGGACGAGATTGCCGCCGAGCTGGGCGATCCGAAACTGGACGAGCTGATCGGCGCTGACAACCACCGCCAGCTGGCCGACGACATTGAGCTGCTGGACGGCGCCGCCGAGGAGTTTGACCTGGAGGCTGTGCAGAACGGTACCCTGTCGCCGGTGTTCTTCGGTTCGGCGCTGACCAACTTCGGTGTGGAGCCCTTCCTGAAGGACTTTCTGCGGCTGACCCCCACCCCGCTGGCCCGTCCCGATTCGCTGAGCGGCGAACTGGTGGACCCCTGCCGGGAGGAGTTTTCCGGCTTCATCTTCAAGATCCAGGCCAACATGAACAAGAACCACCGGGACCGCATTGCTTTCCTGCGTATCTGCTCCGGCAAGTTTGAGCGCGGCATGGAAGCCTACCACGTCCAGGAGGGCAAGAACATCAAACTGGCCACCGGCACCAGCCTGATGGCCGACGACCGCGCCATTGTGGACGAGGCCTATGCCGGCGACATCATCGGCCTGTTTGACCCGGGTATCTTCTCCATCGGCGACACGCTGTGCACCGGCAAGCAGCATGTGCAGTTTGCCGGCATTCCCACCTTTGCCCCCGAGCATTTTGCCCGGGTGACCCAGGTGGACACCATGAAGCGCAAGCAGTTCGTCAAGGGTATGGAGCAGATTGCCCAGGAAGGCGCCATCCAGATTTTCCGCGACCTGGGCGCCGGCATGGAGGAAGTCATCGTCGGCGTGGTCGGTGTGCTGCAGCTGGAAGTGCTGGAGTACCGCCTGAAAAACGAGTACAACGTGGACATCCGCATGCAGACGCTGCCTTACGAGTATATCCGCTGGATTCTCAACTCGCCGGATGAGCTGGACCCCAAAGATCTGGACATCACCAGCGACACCCGCTGCATCGAGGACCTGAAGGGCAACCGCCTGCTGCTCTTCGCCAGCCCCTGGAGCATCGACTGGGCCACCCAGCACAACGAAGCATTGAAGCTTTCGGAATTCGGCAACCTGACCTTCTGATGGGCCGGTTCCCTGTTCAGAGCAAACACCATAAAAAGGAAGGGCCGTCCCGGCGGGACGGCCCTTCCTTTCTGTCTATGTTGCTTGTCCTGGGATCAGGCTGTTATGCCTTGACTTCTGCCTCTTCCTTCTCGGCATTTTTGCGGGAGGTGAGGTAGGCTTTCACCGAGCTGACCACGATGGTCAGGCCCAGAGCGATCAGCAGCACGGCGATGATCAGCTGCAGGCCCTCCACCCAGAAGGTGGCGCTGCCGGCGGCCACTGCCTGGACCAGGGCGATCAGCCGCTGGACCAGAGCGGTGAAGGTGACGCAGAGCATGATGATCAGCGGCGGGAACAGCATCTTGTTGTTGCGGCCGGTGACCTTCATAAAGACACACAGGGTGGCAAGGACCAGAGCGCTGAGCAGCTGGTTGGCGGAACCGAACAGCGGCCAGATGTTGGTATAGCCGATCTTGGCCAGCACAAAGCCGCAGACCAGGGTGACAATGGTGGAGAACCAGGTGTTGCACAGCAGTTTGCGCCAACCCTCGGCGTGCTGCATGTCATCCACCGAGAACAGCTCCTGGAAGCTCATACGGCCGATCCGCGCCACGGCGTCCAGACTGGTCAGGGCCAGAGCCGAAACGCACATGGTCATGAAGCACTGGGCCACGTAGACGGGCACGCCGAACATTTCAAAGAAACCGGCAACGCCGCTGGAGAAGATCTGGAAGGGAGTGCCGGCGGCAGGGGTGCCGTCCGCTGCGGCAGCGGCACCGGCCACGCAGAGGGCCAGGACAGCCAGCAGGCTCTCGGTGACCATGGCGCCGTAGCCGACCTTGGGCATATCCTTTTCATTGTCGATGGTCTTGGAGGAGGTGCCGGAGGAAACCAGGCTGTGGAAGCCGGAAACAGCGCCGCAGGCCACGGTGACGAACAGGATGGGGAACAAGGTGCCCAGGCTTGCATTTTCAAAGCCGGTGTAGACGGGCAGGTTCATGGTGGGGTGCTTCACCAGCAGGCCCAGCACGGCGCCGGCGATCATGCCGATGAACATGAAGGTGGTCATGAAGTCACGGGGCTGTTTGAGCAGCCACATGGGCAGCGTTGCGGCGAAGAAGATGTAGATGAAGGTGGCGTACAGCCAGGCATCCTTGCCCATGGTGATGGGCAGCAGCATGCCCAGTGCCAGAGCCGCCACGGTGCAGACCAGGCCGGCAACAATCTCTTTCCAGCCGGTGAAGTGGAACTTTTTCTGGAACAGGCCCAGCAGCATGGCAAAGACGATGAAGAACAGCGAGATGCAGCCGGCAGCGCCGTTGGTGGTGGCGGAGGCAGACAGCTGGCTGACGCCGTCCACAACCTCGTAGGCGTTGAAGGTGCCGGCCACCATGTCGGCGAAGGCGGCGATGACCAGCAAAGTGAACAGCCAGCAGAACAGCAGGAAGACCTTGCGGCCGAACTTGCCGATGTACTTTTCAATCAGCAGGCCCATGGATTTGCCGTCATTCTTGACACTGGCGTACAGGGCGCCGAAGTCGGTGACAGCACCGAAGAAGATGCCGCCGACGAGAATCCACAGCAGCACCGGCAGCCAGCCGAAAGCCGCGGCCTGGATGGCGCCGGTGACAGGGCCGGCACCGGCGATGGAAGAAAACTGATGGCTGAACACCGTCCAGCCGTCGGTGGGGACATAGTCCTTGCCGTCCTGCAGCCGGTGGGCCGGGGTAGCGGCCTTGGGATCAATGCCCCAGGTTTTTGCCAGCCAGCGTCCGTACAGCGCATAGGCAGCGGCCAGACAGACCGCTGCGATCAGCACGATCACGAGTGTATTCATCTTTCTTTTCCCTCTTTCGCGGGAAGGCTCCCATGCCCTCCCTTGGATTTCCCGTCCGCCTGCAGAAAGCAAAACCAAAACAGGCCTTCGTCTCCGGGCAGTCTTTGAGAACTGCTGAAGACGAAGGCCTGTTCACACCTCCGCGATACCACTTCAATTGTCGGTCCGCCGGGAGAAACGCTCCCGCCGGTAACCGGCCACTCTGCCGCAGCGGCCTGCAAAAGCTACTGCGCGCCCCGATAACGGTGGGCTGCCGGTCCGGGATACTGCCGCGGTCCGCACATTGCCGCGGGTTCCCCCAAACTGCTTGCGGGTGATGCTCCGCGGCGCCTGGCTGCCGTCTTTCACAAACCGACGGCTTTCTGCAAACCGGTGGACTGCGGACCTTGTCCCGTTCCCTGCATTTGGACGATGTGGCTATATGTTAGGCTCTTTGTAACAGTTTGTCAATACTTTCTTCATAATTTATTAATTTGCAAAAGTATTTCTGAACTGATTTTTCTATTTTCGTCTGTTTTGTACAGATTTTGTGCCCGACAGGTCGGTGCATTTTATTGGGGCAAAGCGTCCACCAGGTACAGACGGCTGAGGAAATCCCCCTCGTCGGACTTGTTTTCGCCGCAGCTTCCGTCGCTGGTCACAAGGCCGGCGTGCATCAGTTCATCACCGAAGGCCTCCTGCACGGGGCCGCACACCGCCATACCGCTGCCCAGCGGGGTAACCCGGTAAAGGGTATCCGGGTCCAGCCCCGCCAGTTTCAGCCGCCGGTAGCCCACATTGACCTCCTGCAGGACGCGGTAATCTGCCAGAATGGCATGCTGCCGGTCAGGGGAAACCGTCATCCAGGCGGTCTCGTTGCCGGCAAAGGGGCTTTTCAGCCGCCAGAAGGTGCCAAACTGCAGCAGCTGCCGGTGCTGTTTGACAAACTCCACCTGCCGGGTCACCAGTTCCTGCCCGTGGTCCCCCAGCCTGGTCAGGTCCAGCTCGTAGCCAAAGGCACCGAAAATCGCCACATTGGCCCGCATGGTCAGCGAGGTGACCCGCTTGACCTGATGGTTGGGCACCGCCGCCACATGGGCGCCCATGCTGGACACCGGGTAGACAAAGCTGGTACCGTACTGGATTTTCAGCCGCTCCACCGCGTCGGTGTCGTCGCTGGTCCAGCACTGGGGCGCATAGTAGAGCATGCCCGGGTCAAAACGGGCACCGCCGGAGGCACAGGACTCAAACAGAATCTGCGGGAACCGGTCGGTCAGCAGCTGGTACAGCCGGTAGACGCCCAGGATATACCGGTGCAGCACCTCGCCCTGGGTGTCGGGATTTGCCGCGCAGGAGAAGGCATCGCTGATGCTGCGGTTCATGTCCCACTTGATGTAGCGCAGCGGCACCCCGTCAAACAGCGCCTCAAAATGATGGTAGAGATGCTCCACCACCGCCGGATTGGAATAGTCCAGCACATACTGGTTGCGGCCCGGCTGGGGACGGCGGCCCGGCTGGTGCAGCACCCAGTCGGGATGCTCCTGCCACATCCGGGTGCCGGGGTTGACCATTTCCGGCTCGATCCACAACCCGAACTGCATGCCCATGGCGTTGAGCTTTTCGCCAAAGCCTTTCAGTCCGTCGGGCAGCTTGGCGGTGTTGACCTCCCAGTCGCCCAGACCGCCGTGGTCGTCGTTGCGGTTGGTGAACCAGCCGTCATCCAGCACAAACAGCTCGATGCCCAACTTTTTGGCCTCGGCAGCCAGGCCCAGCAGCTTGTCCTCGTCAAAATCAAAGTAGGTGGCTTCCCAGTTGTTCACCAGGATCGGCCGGACCTTGTCCCGCCAGACGCCCCGGGCCAGCCGGGTGCGGTAGAGCTGGTGGAAGGTCTGGGACATGCCGTTGAGGCCCCGGTCACTGTAAACCAGCACCGCCTCGGGGGTGGTGAAGGTCTCCCCTGCCGCCAGCTTCCAGTGGAAATTCTGGGGATGGATGCCCATGGTCACCCGTGTCACATGGTAGGGGTCCACGTCCGCCTGGGCCAGGAAATTGCCGCTGTACACCAGGCTGAAGCCGTACACCTCGCCGGAAAGCTCGGTGGTGTCGGGGCGCTTGAGGGCCAGGAAGGGGTTGAAATGGTGGCTGGAGCAGCCCCGCAGCGAATAGACCGCCTGTACCCCCTGGGCCAGCGGCCGGGCGACCACATGGCGTTCCCGGGCCCAGGCGCCGGTCAGCTCCACCATCTCGTAGTCCATGTCGGGCAAGTCCAGGCAGAGGCTCATGGCCCGGTCCAGCCGCAGGGTGCCCTGGCCGGTGTAACCGATCTCGGCATGGCGGGCGATGGCGGGATATTGGGCAAAGATGGTGTAAAACAGCGTCACCGTCACGCCGGCCAGCGGGTCGGCCAGCCGGACAGACAGGGTCTCGGCCTCGTCGTCCTGCTCGGTGTAGGTGGCGGGCAGGCCGTTCAGCACCGGCTTGCCGGGGGTGACAGCATGGCCCTGGTAATGCAGGTCCAGCAGGCGGCTGCTGTCCGGGGTGCAGGCATCCAACGCCGGCAGATGCATGTCACCGGTGCCACAGGTGGCATATTCCTGCTTGATGTGT
The DNA here is from genome assembly GCA_904390925.1 of uncultured Subdoligranulum sp. Lineage (GTDB taxonomy): Bacteria > Bacillota > Clostridia > Oscillospirales > Ruminococcaceae > Gemmiger. The sequence goes on along the minus strand of CAJFMB010000004.1, from coordinate 40,886 downwards.
TCCAGCGAATAGGCCGGGTCATCCTCAAAATAGCAGACCGACATCGACCGGGGGCAGGTCTCAAACAGGCGGTCGAAATCCGGCCGGTCATGGATGGCCTTGCCGCAGTACAGCTGGCCCAGATGCCCGCTGGGCAGGATCTTGATAATATAGCTGATGTCCTGATTGTACAGGTGGAAGGTTTTGCTCTGCTCGTGAAAAACAATCGACATACGCGGCTCCTTTCTGCGCGTTTGCAGCGCCGTGCCATCAAAAAAGCAGGGGAACAGACAAGGTATCTGTCTGTTCCCCTGCGCTTGTCATACTGGCATTATACGCCGTCCTCACGGGCATCCGCAATGGAAAATCCGTGCAGGTTGTAAAAAACGATCTTTCCTGCAAAGGCGTCAGCCGTAATCGTCGTGCTTTCGCCAAAAATGCGGCTTGTCATGGCGGCATATCCGTCATTCAGGAAGATTTCCATGGTGGAACCGTCGAGATAAATGTCCATCTTGGTCAGGGTATCCAGCTTCATGCGGCGCACACCGCGGGTCTCGCCGCAGACCGGGCCCATTTCCAGCGTCAGGACTCCCTCGGCAGCCTGATAGCGCAGCGTGACATCCTCGTACAGATGCAGCGTCACATCCTGGCCGGCCTCCGGGCAAAGCACCAGCTCGCAGCGGCGGCTCTGCCAGCGTCCGCCGTCGGCGGCAGAAACGCTGGTATGGTCATCCCGCAGCGCAGCCAGCTCGGTCAGCGGCTTCTGCCACAGGTGGCCGTCCTTCCAGGACAGTTCCCGCGGCATGGCGATGACCTGGTCCCAGCCCCGGTCGGCGCAGATATTGCGGTTGTAGCTGGTCTCGGACATGCCCATCCAGGCAAACAGCAGAATCCGGCCGTCGTCCGCCTTCAGGGTGCGGGCGGCGTACAGGTCAAAGCCGTAGTCAAACTGCTGGAAATCCCCCAGTGTCGCATCGGCGGCAAAGTCCCCGTGCAACGGGAAGCAGCCGCACTGATGGGCGTTCTGGTAGCGGTAGTCCTCGTGGGGGATGCCCTGGGGGCAGCAGATGAACACCGGCTGGCCGTCCACCACTGCCAGGTCGGGGCACTCCCACATATACCCGAACTTTTCCGGGGTGGTCAGGCGGTTGACCAGGTGGAAGCGGGTGCCGTCCTCGCTCTCATACACCAGGGCGCAGCCCACATCTTCCAGCGTGCGGGCGCCCAGCAGCATATAGATCTTGCCGTCCCGGGTGAGGATCTGCGGGTCACGGACATGATTGCTCATGTCCGCAGGGAAATCCTCATTGGTGAGCAGCAGCGTCTTGCCGGTGAAGTGGACACCGTCGGTGCTTTCCACCCGCAGCACGTTCTGTTCCCGGCCGGCATGGATGTAGTCATAGTTGCCGTGATGGCGCACATTGCCGGTGTAGTAGAGGTACAGCCGGTCCCCCGCCACCAGGGCCGAGCCGCTGTAGACGCCGTCCCGGTCCCGGCGGTTATCGGGATAGATGGCGATGGGCTGCAGGGTGTAGTGGAGAAAATCCTTTGTGGTGAAATGACCCCAGACGCAGGGAGTGCGGCTGGTGACCCGGCAGTTCAGCGGGCTGGTGACATCAAAGATGTGGTAGGTGTCCCCCACCTGGCACAGACCGTTGGGGTCGCCCAGCGTGCCGGCGGGCGGGGTCAGGTGATAGGCCGGACGCCAGGGGTCGGCGGGAGCCTTGTTCATATCAGCATAGGCCTGCTGAATCTGGGCGCGGTAGTTGGGATTTTCCATGACAGTTCCTCCCGTATCGTCCGATTGCCCGGACGGGAAACCCGCCCGGGCAACCGGTTGTTGTTAAAATTCGAACAGAGAATCCTCAGTTGACGGCAACGGCCTTCTTCTTGGCCAGTGCCTTGCCGAAGACGATGGTCAGCACCATACCGATGGCCAGCGCAATCAGATGGGCAATGATGTAGTTGACATAGCCGTTGTTGGCGGGGTCGCAGATGGCCAGGCCGGGCAGAGCCGTGGTGCCGAAGCCCATGGCGGTCAGCTTGGAGAAGTAGACGTAAGCACCTGCGCAGGCACCGCCGATGCAGCCTGCCACCAGGGGGAACTTATACCGCAGGTTGACGCCGAAGATGGCGGGCTCGCTGATACCGAACAGGGTGGAGATGAAGGAGGGGATGCAGAGCTCTTTCATCTTGTTGTTCTTCCAGTTCAGCACCAGGTAACCCAGCACAGCGCCGCCCTGACCCATCAGAGCAACGCTCATCAGGGGGTTGAGGAAGTCGCGGCCGATTTCAGGATCGGCAAGCAACTGTGCCTCGATGGCGCCCAGAATATGGTGCAGACCGGTTATGACGATGATCTGCTGCACGCCGGCAAAGACCATGTAACCCAGGGCACCCAGGTTCTGGGTCATCCAGACCAGACCGTTGGTGATGCCGTTGGAGAGCAGACGACCCACAGGGCCGACGATGGTGAACAGAAGGATGGTGGAGATCAGCACCGAGCACATGGGCGAGAAGAGCAGCTTGACCACGTCGGGGATCTTTTTGTCGAAGAAGATATCCAGCTTGGCGATGATGAAGCCCATCATCAGAGCGATGATGATGCCGCCCTGGAAGCCGACCAGCTCAATGTTGAAGCCGAACAGGCTGATGGACTGGACATCCACCAGGCCCTTGGCAGCGTCATAGGCGTTGGCCAGCGAGCCGTCCAGCATGATGGCACCGATGACCAGGCCCAGGATGGGTTTGCCGCCGTAGCGCTTGCAGGCCGAGTAGCAGACCGCCATGGGCAGAATGTTGAAGATACCGTTGGACGCCAGGCTGACCAGCTTGTTGATGCCGTACAGGGTGGCGTTGTTTTCCACCACGTCCCACTGGCTGAGCACGCCGGTCAGGCCGGAAAGCAGTGCGGCGGCCAGGATGCCGGGCATGATGTCCACAAAGACGTCGGACAGAGACTTGATGACCGCCTGCAGCGGGTTCATCTTCTGGGCAGCCACTTCCTTGACTTCCGCCATGCTCTTTCCGGCGGTGCCGGTGTAGTCGGCAAAGACCTCATACACCTCGTTGACCAGGCCGGCACCGAAGATGATCTGCAGCTGGTTGCCGGCGACGAACTCGCCCTTGACCAGGTCAGTGTTCTCGATGGCGTCCTTGTCAATCTTGTCGTAATCCTTCAGCACAATGCGCAGCCGCGTGGCGCAATGGGTGCTGGCCATGATGTTGTCTTTGCCGCCGACGGCATCGACAATCCGCTTCGATATCTCAAGATACCGTTGCTGTTTCTCCTTGTCGCTCATAAGATCCTCCTGACTGTGGGGCTGTTCCTGACCATGCCGGCTGGTCGGCCGGCAGGAACAGCGGGTGATTGCGGACATTCTAAAACCGGTTTTACATTAATTTCATTATATCTTCTTTTCACGTTCCGTCAATTCGTAATATTTAACAAATAATCATCGTAATTTTTGGTCAAACCGGTTTTATATATTATGGTATCATAGAAAGAGATTCTTGCTGTCTGACAGAGGGGTTTCCAACACCAAAGACCGCGGAAAAAGGCCTTTGACGCCATATCCGCGCTGTGATACAATAGAGATACCTTATCAGATAAGGGAAAGGCGGGGAATCATGAGCGAGGGAGCAACCATCAATGATGTGGCCGCCATGGCCGGTGTTGCCAAAAGCACGGTTTCCCGGTATCTCAACGGGAAACCGGTCCGGGAGGACAGCGCCCGGCGCATCCAGCGTGCCATCGAGCATTTTCATTTTGAAGCAAATCCCTTTGCACGGCTCAGTGCCAAGCAGTCGAAAATGATCGGTGTGATTCTGCCTGGTTTTGATTCCACCGTTACCCCCCGGGTGCTCACTGTGATGGACAAATATCTGCGCACCAAGGGCTACTGGCCGCTGTTTGTCAACACCGAAAGCGACATTGCCTTTGAGGTGGCCAGCATCGGGAATCTGGCCCGGATGAACGTGGACGGCATCATTCTGGTGGCCAGCTTCATCACGCCGGCCCATCGCCGGGCGGTGGAGAGCATCCGGACGCCGGTGGTGTTCATGGGCCAGGAATTTGACGCCGGTATCTCGATTCTGGATGACAATCTGTCCGCCGGCGAGATGCTGGGGCGTCATCTGGCGGAACAGGGTCTGCGTTCCGCGGGGCTGATCTGGGTCACCGAGGACGATATCGCCGTGGGCATCCGCCGCAAGGAGGGCATCCTGCGCGGGCTGGCCGAGGGCGGCGTCACCGATGTGCGCAACTATCTGGCCGACTTTTCCTATGCCACCGCCTGTGATGTGGCCCGCCGGGTCCTGCAACAGAAGGACCGGCCGGAGGTGCTGATCTGCGCCACAGACCGGATCGCCTACGGCGTCTACAAGGCGGCCCGGGAGTTGGGTCTGCGCATCCCGGAGGATGTATCCGTCACCGGTTTCGGCGGCTACGACACCAGCGAGGTACTGACCCCGGCGCTGACCACCATCCGCTTCAATGCCGAGGACGAGGCCTGCATCTGTGCCGACACGGTGCTGAAACTGATTCAGGGTGAACCGGTGAGCAAAACCCAGCTGATCGGTTACCGGTTCCTGCCGGGCGGCAGCGTCCGCCGGGGACAACCCGTTTTTCTCAAATAAAACGCGCAGGAGCTCTGCCCCCGGAGAGATTCTCCAGGAACAGGGCTCCTGTTCTTCATTCGTCTGTGCGGCGGACGTTGCCGCTGTTGATGCCTGCCGTTGCGCTGCGCAGCGGCAGCCATTCAATGACCTGCCGGATCTGGCTGTCCCAGAAATCCCATTCGTGCCCGCCGGGGGCCTCCCGCCAGGTCACGTCAAATCCGTCCGCCATCAGCTGATCCCGGGTCCGGCGGTTGACCGGCAGAAGATCATCCTGCTCACCGCAGGCAAGATAGATTTTGGGCTGTTTGTCAGGCTGGTCTTTCAGTGCGTCGGCCAGGGCAAACAGATCACAGTCGCTGCCCGGGACCTGCTCCGCCGGGCCGAACAGCGATTCCAGATAACTTTTGCGCCGCAGAAAACTGGGCGAATCCTCGGTGTACTGATCCAGTATCGCCACCACGTTGGCGGCCGACAAGGCAGCAATACACCCGAAGGTGCGGTAATATTTCAGGCCGTTGCGCAATGCGCCGAAGCCGCCCATGGACAGCCCGCCCACAAAGGTGTCCTCCCGCCGGCGGGAGAGCGGGAACATCCGCCGGGTGATCTCCACCAGTTCCCTGCCGATGAATTCGCCGTACAGGTCGTGGGCGGCAGGCTGGTCCACATAAAACCGGTTGTCGCCGGAGGGCATCACCACCGCCAGGTCGTGGGCCTCGGCCCAGCGCTGGACACGGGTGCCGCTGACCCAGTCGGTATAATTGCCGAAAACGCCGTGCAGCAGGTACAATGTGGGGAATTTCCGTTCCGGGTGGTAGGGGCTGGTCTCAGAGTCAAACTTGTCCACCGGCAGCACCACATGCAGCGTTACCGTGCGCATCAGCGCCTGGGAAACATAATTCACCTGAAGCAATGCCATACAAAACACCTCGTCTGTGCTGTATTGTTCCGGGCAGTTCCATTTACTTATAAAATACCATAAGAGACCGCCCCCGTAAAGGGACGAATCCACCACAGTGTCAAAAAATTAACCGTATCCCCATTTCCCCGGTTCCATGCTATAATATCAGACAGAAAAAGATGAAGGGAAGGACCGCCTGATGATCGACGCCATCCAGATCCGCGGGGCGCGGGTGCACAATCTGAAAAATGTGGATGTCAATGTGCCGCTGAACAGGATTGTCGGCATTGCCGGGGTATCCGGGTCGGGCAAATCCTCGCTGGCGCTGGGCGTCCTCTACGCCGAGGGGTCCCGCCGGTATCTGGAGGCACTGTCCACCTACACCCGCCGCCGCATGACCCAGGCGGCCAAGGCCTCGGTGGACGAGGTGCTGTATGTGCCCGCCGCGCTGGCGCTGCACCAGCGCCCCGCGGTGCCGGGCATCCGCAGCACCTTCGGCACCGGCACCGAGCTTTTGAACAGTCTGCGGCTGATGTACAGCCGTCTGGCCAGCCACCGCTGCCCCAACGGCCACTACCTGCCACCCACCCTGGCGGTGGCCGCCGGGCAGGAGCTGGTCTGTCCCCGGTGCGGCGCCAGATTTTATGCCCCCAGCGCCGAGGAACTGGCCTTCAACAGCCAGGGTGCCTGCCGCACCTGCGGCGGCACCGGCGTGGTGCGCACGGTGGACCAGGCCACCCTGGTGCCGGACGAGAGCCTGACCATTGAGCAGGGAGCGGTGGCGCCCTGGAACTCGCTGATGTGGTCGCTGATGGTGGACGTCTGCCGCGCCATGGGGGTGCGCACCGATGTGCCCTTCCGGGATCTGACCGACCGGGAAAAGGAGATCGTCTACCATGGCCCGGCAGAGAAAAAGCATATCCTCTACCATTCCAAGCACACCAACGAGCTGGCGGAGCTGGATTTCACCTACTTCAACGCCACCTACACGGTGGAAAACGCCCTGGCCAAGGTCAAGGACGAGAAGGGCATGAAGCGGGTGGAAAAGTTTTTGAAGATCGGGCCCTGTCCCGACTGCGGCGGCACCCGCCTGTGCGAAGCCGCCCGTGCGCCCCGGCTGCGGGGCATCGGGCTGGACGAGGCCTGCACGATGACGCTGTCCGACCTGGTAAACTGGGTGGCCGGTGTGCCGGACACCCTGCCGGAGGAGATGCGCCCCATGGCCCAAAGCATCTGCGAGAGTTTCCAGACGGTGGCAAAGCGGCTGATGGATCTGGGGCTGGGCTACCTGACGCTGGACCGGGCGGCCTCCACCCTGTCCACCGGGGAGCGACAGCGGATGCAGCTGGCCCGGGCGGTGCGCAACCGCACCACCGGCGTGCTGTATGTGCTGGATGAGCCCTCCATCGGGCTGCATCCCTCCAACATTGTGGGGCTCACCGGTGTGATGCGGGATCTGCTGGCGGACGGCAACTCGGTGGTGCTGGTGGACCATGACACCCAGATCCTGTCCGAGTCCGACTGGATCATCGAGATGGGTCCCGGCGCCGGTGCCGACGGCGGTCGGGTCATTGCCCAGGGCACCAAAGAGGCGCTGGCCGCCGACCCCCAATCCCGGATCGGGCCGTTTTTAACCGGCAAGCCGGTGCAGGTGCGAAAGCGGGCGGCAAAGGATGCTCTGTTTGATGAGGGGCGCATCCATCTTTCCACCGGGGCCATCCACACGGTGCAGCCGCTGGAGGTGGACATTCCCAAGGGACGCCTGACGGTGGTCACCGGCGTTTCCGGGTCCGGCAAGACCACCCTGATCCTGGAAAGTCTGGTGCCGGGGCTGCAGGCGGCGGTCGCGGGACAAAAGCTGCCGGACCATGTGAAGGCGGTGGAGGCCGGCGGCATCGGCCAGGTCAAGCTGATTGACGCCACCCCCATCGGCATCAATGTCCGGTCCACCGTGGCCACCTACGCAGGCGTCCATGACGAGCTGCGCAAGATTTTTGCCCGCAGCCCCGAAGCCAAGGCGCTGGGCTACAAGGCGGGGGATTTTTCCTACAACACCGGGCGGCTGCGCTGTCCCACCTGCGACGGCACCGGCGTCATCAGCCTGGATGTACAGTTTTTGCCCGACGTGGACATTCCCTGCCCCGACTGCCGGGGTGCCCGGTATGCCAGGGATACGGCCCGGGTGCAGATCCAAAACAAGGCGGGCAGGGTTTACTCGCTGCCTGACCTGATGGCAATGGATGTGCACGACGCACTGGATGCCTGCAAGGAGATGAAACTGGTTCACCAGCGGCTGCAGGTGCTGGATGACCTGGGGCTGGGCTACCTGACCCTGGGGGAGGAAACCCCCAGCCTGTCCGGCGGCGAGGCCCAGCGGCTGAAACTGGCCAGCGAGATGGGCCGTCCCCAGCAGGACAGTGTCTTTGTGTTTGACGAGCCCACCATCGGGCTGCACCCGCTGGACGTGCAGACGCTGTTGGGGGTCTTTGAGACGCTGATCCGGCACGGCGCCACAGTGGTGGTGATCGAGCACGACCTGGATGTGATCCGCAACGCCGATTACCTGATTGACATGGGCCCCGGCGGCGGGGCGGACGGCGGGCGGATCGTGGCCTGCGGCACGCTGGAGGAACTCCGTGCCTGCCCCGACAGCGTCACCGGACGATTTATATAACTCCATTGGAAAAAAGCAGATGCCCCGGCATCCGGCTGAAGTTCAGCCGGATGCCGGGGCAGTTTTGTTTTATTGGCTCTGCCGCTGGGGGGCGGGACCGGTGGACCCGCGCAGAATCAGCGGCGCATGGAGCAGCAGGCTGCTGATGGGCACCCCGTCCAGCAGGCTTTGCAGCGCATAGTAGCCGCTTTTGCCCAGCTGCAGCCGGTCCTGCCGGATGGTGGACAGCGGCGGCGAGGTGTGGGCGCAGAAGGCCAGGTCGTCAAAGCCCATGATGCTGATGTCCTGGGGGATGTGCAGCCCCAGCTCCTGACAGCGGATCATGACGGTGTGGGCCAGCAGGTCGGAGCTGCAGAGGATCGCCGTGACCCCCTGTTCCAGCAGGCGGGGCAGATGGGCATCCAGTGTCTCGGAGGAGAAAAAGCTGGTGCCCGCCAGCGACGGGTCATCGGGCAGGTCGTTCTGGCGCAGGGCATTGAAAAAGCTCTGGTAGCGGACCCGGTAGATGTGGGACCCCAGCGCGCTGCTCAGGTACCCCACCTTGCGGTGGCCCATGGCCCGCAGTGCCGCCACCGCCTGGCCCACCGCCTCGTTGTTGTCCATGCCCAGGGTGGCCACCGTGGGATTGGGCTGCACCAGGTTGTCGTAGAGCACCGCCGGGGTGTGGCTGGTGCGGAAATCCTCCAGCCAGGGGTCCTCCAGGCTGAGTCCCAGCAGCAATGCCCCCAGATACCCCTGTTGCAGCATGTACTCGTCATAGCGGGTGGTCCGCTCCAGGTCCACGCTCAGTTCGGTCACCTGCACATTGTAGCCGGCCGGTTCCGCCATCTGGCGGAATCCCGTGACAATGTCGGTGCCGAAATCCTCCGGCTTGGTGTAGCCCATGTTCTCCACCAGGATGGCCAGGGTGCGCGCAGCACCCCGCCGCGCCCGCAGATACCCCAGTTCCACCGCCGTTTCGAGAATGGTTTTTCGCAAAGTTTCGCTGATGTCCGGGGCACCGTTGATGGCCTTGGACACCGTCCCCTTGGAGACCCCCACCTTTTTGGCAATATCCGCCATGGTCGCCATTCAGAAGTCCCCCTTTCCCGGCAGAGCCGCCGGTTTTCACAATTTTCACTTTCTATTATAGCGAGTGTTCCGGCAAAAGGCAACGCATTGACAAAAATGGCCGTTCTGTTTTTGTGCGTTTCGTGATGTTTCGGGTTGTTTCGCACAGAGTGTCCCGAAAGCGCCTTGGCAGACTGGCCAAATTCCCCGTACTTTTGTTGTACAGCATTCACAAATCGTTCATATTCCTGTAAAAAAGTCTTGCAGAACGCAAAAAACGGGTCTATAGTAAAGTCAGCTCGAAACAATACGAAACATTCAGTTTTCGTAAAACCGACGCAGATAGCACAGATTGAAACGGTCCGAAACTTTCGATCTGTGGCGTCTGCCCGACCCGGCCGGGTTCTGCCGCACCGGAATCCGACCCTGTAACCTGGATGGAGGAATGCCAAATGCGTAAGAAACTGTCCGCAGCGCTCGCCCTGACCCTGGCGGGCGCTTCCCTGGCAGGGCTGCTGACGGGCTGTTCCGGTGAGAGCGGCACCGAGAGCGTCCGTCTGATGGTCTGGAGTCCCTCGGAGGACCAGTCCCGGGAAAGCGGCGAATGGCTGCAGACCTGCTGCGAGCAATTTGCCGCGATGCACCCCGAATGGGACATCACATTCGTCTACGGCGTGGCGGATGAGGCCAGTGCCGCATCCACCGTCAGCCAGGACGCCGAGGCCAGCGCCGACGTGTTCCTGTTTGCCAACGACACGCTGACCACCCTGACCGACGCCGGCGCCCTGGCCAAGATCGGCGGCATCTACGCCGACGAGATCAAGGCCACCAACAGCCAGACGCTGGTGGACAGCCTGACGCTGGACGGCTACGTCTACGGTGTGCCGTTCACCACCAACACCTGGTTCATGTACTATGACAAGAGCGTCTTTTCCGAGGAGGATGTGAAGAACCTGGACACCATGCTGGAAAAAGGCGTGGTCAGCTTCCCCTTCACCAACTCCTGGTATCTGCCCGCCTTCTACTTCGGCAACGGCTGCACCCTGTTCGGGGACGGCACCCAGGAGGAACTGGGCGCCGATTTCGGCGGGGAAAAGGCTGCCGAGGTCACCGATTATCTGATTGATCTGTACAACAATCCCAACTTTGTGGTGGATGCCGACGGTTCCGGCATGGCAGGGCTGCGGGACGGCAGCATCAACGCCATCTTCACCGGCTCCTGGGATGTCGCCTCCATCCAGGAAATTCTGGGCGACAACATGGGCGTGGCCGCCCTGCCCACCTACACCCTGAACGGCGAGGAAAAGCAGATGTACGCCTACGCCGGCAGCAAGGCCATCGGCGTCAACTCCAACACCGAATACCCGGTCCAGGCAGTGCAGCTGGCCATCTACCTGGGTTCCGCCGAAGCACAGCAGCTGCATTATGAGCTGCGCAACGTCATCCCCTGCAACACCAGTCTGCTGGCCGACCCCGAGATTGCCGCCGATCCGCTGGTGACCGCCCAGAACGACACCTTTGACCGCACCTCGGTCCTGCAGCCCTTTGTGGCCGCCATGAACAACTGCTGGACCCCCGTGGAGAACATGGGCAAAGGCATCCGCAACGGCACCGTCACCCACGAGAACGCCGCCGAGCAGACCGAGGCCATGAACGATGCCATGAACAGCGACGGCATCTCGTAACCGCCGCCGGATACTTACACAAGGGAGGATTTCTGAATGAATGGGATTACTGCGGCCAAGATCCGCCGCCGGGCGCCGGAATTCGAGACCCCCTACACCTGCCTGGCTGCCCTGAAGGAGGGCAGCTTTGAGACAAAGCTCTCGGCAGTGGTGATGGGGTACGGCAACATCGTCCACAAGCAGGTGGTCAAGGGGATACTGTTCCTGGCCGCCGAGATCGCCTACATCGCCTTTATGGTGACAAACGGCTTCCATAATATCTATATGCTGGGCAGTCTGGGCACTGTCGAGCGGCAGGAATTCTGGAACGAGGAGCTGCAGGTGTTTGAGTACACCCAGGGCGACCAGTCCATCCTGCTGCTGCTTTACGGCCTGGCCACCCTGATTCTGACCGGGGTGATGTTCTGGATCTGGCGGGGCACCCTGAAAAGCGCCTACCGGGCCGAGTGCCGGGCCAGGGCAGGCAAGCATGTGAACAGCTTTGCGGAGGATCTGAAGGCTTTGCTGGATGACAACCTCTACCGCCTGCTGATGACCCCGCCGATGATCTTCATCGGTGCGCTGACCATCCTGCCGCTGATCTTCATGATCTGCATGGCCTTCACCAATTACAGTAAGATCGACAACCATCTGGTGCTGTTTGACTGGGTGGGGCTGGAAAACTTCGCCACCCTGTTTGACTCCAACTCGGTGCTGGGCTCCACCTTCTGGAGCGTGCTGATCTGGACGCTGGTCTGGGCGTTCTTTGCCACCTTCACCAACTACATTGCCGGCATGATCCTGGCTGTGGTCATCAACCGCAAGGAGACCCGGGCCAAGGGATTCTGGCGCTTCTGCTTCGTGCTGCCCTGTGCCGTGCCCATGTTCGTCTCGCTGCTGATCATGCGCACCATGCTGCAGCCGGACGGCGCCATCAACGTGCTGCTGCGGGAGCTGGGCGTCATCGCCGAGGGCGCCAGCCTGCCCTTCTTCACCGACCCCACCTGGGCACGGGTCACCGTCATTGTCATCAACATCTGGGTGGGCGTGCCCTACACCCTGCTGCAGCTCACCGGCGTGCTGCAGAACATTCCCACCGAGCTGTATGAGGCCGCCAAGGTGGACGGTGCCAACTCGGTCCAGACCTTCTTCCGCATCACGCTGCCTTACATGCTCTATGTGACCACCCCCTACCTGATCGCCACCTTCACCGGCAACGTGAACAACTTCAACGTCATCTATCTGCTTTCCGGCGGCGACCCGGTCACCGACCTTGCCTCCACCGCCGGCAGCACCGACCTGCTGGTCACCTGGCTGTACAAGCTGACCATCGACAAGCAGTATTACAATGTGGGCGCCGTGGTGGGCATTCTCACCTTCATCATTCTGGCCATCGGCTCGCTGCTCACCTACCGCAACAGCAAATCCTACCGTGAAGAAGGAGGCATCTGAGCATGAAACAGAAAAGTGCCAAGGGGATTCGCCTGCGCAACAACATCATTGTCCACACCATCCTGGCCATCCTGGCCGTGATCTGGATGTTCCCGGTGCTGTGGGTCATCCTGACCAGCTTCCGCGGGGAAAAGGGCAGCTATGTTTCCTCCTTCTTCCCCAAGACCTACACGCTGGACAACTACATCAAGCTGTTCACCGACACCACCATCCTCAACTTCCCGCAGATGTTTTTAAACACCCTGATCATCGCCATCTTCAGCTGCCTGCTGTCCAGTTTCTTTGTGCTGTCGGCCTCCTTCTGTCTGAGCCGCCTGCGCTTCAAGCTGCGCAAGCCCTACATGAACATGGCCATGATCCTGGGCCTGTTCCCCGGCTTCATGTCGATGGTGGCCGTCTACTTCATCCTCAAAGCCGTCGGCCTGACCGAGGGCAACAACGTCCGCATCGCCCTGATCCTGTGCTATTCCGGCGGCGCGGCACTGGGCTTCCAGATCATCAAGGGCTTCTTTGACACCATGCCCAAGGAGCTGGACGAGGCCGCCCTACTGGACGGCTGCACCCGGTGGCAGATCTTCACCCGCATCACGCTGCCGCTGTCCAAGCCCATCATCATCTACCAGATTCTCACCTCCTTCACGGCGCCCTGGGTGGACTTCATCTTTGCCAAGGTGATCTGCCGGGCCAACGCCGACCAGTACACGGTGGCCATCGGCCTGTGGCGCATGCTGGAGAAAGAGTACATTGACAACTGGTACACAAGCTTTGCTGCCGGTGCGGTGCTGATCTCGATCCCCATCGCCATCCTGTTCCTGAAGTTGCAGAAATACTATGTCAACGGCATGGCCGGCGCTGTCAAAGGCTGATGGTCCGGCTGCCGTCATTCCCTGACATCCATACGCTTTCCACCATTCCCTGATCCAGAGCAGCCGGGCTGCCGGATTTCCGGCGGTCTGGCCGTTCTGTTTTCCGGATCCTGGCATTTTACACAGGAAGGACGGATCTTTTTCATGCAGTCTGCTGTTTCCTCCGAACCTCCGGTCGGAATTTCCAACCGCAGGCGCCTGTACGATTCCAAGGCGTTTGCCCGCAGTTTCCACTATGACGGCCCGCTGGGGGCACTGTGGACCCCCGAGGCCACCGAGTTCCGTCTCTGGGCCCCCACTGCCCGGGCGGTGCAGCTGTTTCTCTACCCGGACGGTGGCAGCTCCCAGCCGCTGCTGTGCGTGGAGCTTGCCCGCCGGGACAGGGGCGTCTGGCAGTGCCGGCTGCCAGGCAATCTGGACGGACAATATTACGACTTCACCGTCACCGACGCGGAGGGTGTCACCCGCCGCACCGCCGACCCCTGGGCGGTCGCCTGCGGGCAGGACGGGGTGCGCAGCATGGTCATTGACCTGCGCCGCACCGACCCGGAGGGCTGGGCACAGGACCATGCGCCCGCCCGTGGCCCCGAGGACATCATCTATGAAACCCATGTGAAGGATTTTTCCTGGGACCCGGCCAGCGGTGTACCGGCGGAATACCGGGGCAAATACCTGGCTTTCACCCTGACGGACACCACCTGGAACGGTGACGGTGTGCACCCCACCTGCCTGGCCTATCTGAAACGGCTGGGGGTGACCCACCTGCAGCTGATGCCGGTATTTGACTACGGCTCGGTGCCGGAGGGCAGCGACAGCTACAACTGGGGCTACGACCCGGTGAACTACAACGTGCCGGAGGGCAGCTACGCCACCGACCCGGCGGACGGTGCTGTGCGCATCCGGGAGTTGAAAGAAGCAATTCAGTCCTTGCATCGCAGCGGATTCCGTGTCATTATGGACGTGGTATACAACCACACCTACACGCTGGATTCCTGGCTGTGGCGCACCGAGCCCTGGTACTTCTACCGGCAGAACCCCGACGGCAGCCCCTCCGACGGGTCCGGCTGCGGCAACGACCTGGCCACCGAGCGCAGCATGTGCGCCCGGTATATCCGGGAATCGGTGCTCTACTGGGCGAAGGAATACCATTTTGACGGTTTCCGGTTTGACCTGATGGGCCTGCTGGACACCGACCTGATGCAGTCCATCCGCACTGCACTGGACGAAACCTACGGCCGCGGGGAAAAGCTGGTCTACGGTGAGCCCTGGGCCGCCCACCACACCGCCATGCGGCGGGGGTCCCATGCCGCCGGCAAGCGGGCGCTGTGCCGGCTGGATGAAAACATCGGCGCCTTCTGCGATGCCACCCGGGACCTGGCCAAGGGACATATCCTGCACGCGGGGGTGCCCGGCTTTGTCAACGGCGGCAGCGCCCGGCTGGAGGACCTGGCCCACGCCGTCACCGGCTGGGCCGGGGTGCAGGGCGGGCGGTTTGCCGTCCGGGCCCCCAGCCAGACCATCAGCTACCTGTCCTGCCATGACGACTGGACGCTGTGGGACAAGCTGGTCATCACCATGGACCCGCACCAGAACTTTGACCGGCCCGCCCCCGAAATTCTGCGGGCCAACCGGCTGGCCGCCGCCCTCTGTTTCGGCTGTCAGGGGCACTGGTTCCTCCTGTCCGGGGAGGAGTTCGGCCGCACCAAGCAGGGCCTGCGGGACAGCTTTCAGTCGCCGGCTGCCCTCAACCGGCTGGACTGGACCCGGGCCTGGACCTCTCCCTGGCAGGAGCTGGCCGAGTATTACCGGGGCCTGATGGCGCTGCGCCGGCTGCTGCCCGCGCTGTGCGACAAGAGCGAGACCGCACCCCGCCGGCTGCTGCAGGCCAGCCGTCCGGGCCGCCGCTGCGCGGCATTTCTGCTGGACAACGCAGGCCCCGGCAGCCGCTGGCCCCGGCTGCTGCTTTTGTACAACGCCGACAGCCTGCCCCATGCGGCGGTGCTGCCCGACGGACCATGGCAGCTGCTGGCAGACGGGACTGATTCCTTTGCCTGGCAAACAACACCTGCCCGCCTGCTGACCGGACAGGTGACCCTGCCTGCCGGCACTGCACTGGTGGCCGGGCAGATGGCCTGACATACATTGGAGGTACCTCATCCATGGAATACTTGTTCGGACGCCCTGATTTTGCCGACGCCGCCCGCGCCCAGCAGAACTGTTTTCTGCTGACCAACGGGCTGGGCGGATACTGTTCGCTGTCGGCGGCCTTCTCCGCCACACGGGGGTACCATGCCCTGCTGATGGCCTGTCCACTGCCCCCCACCGAGCGGATCGACCTGGTCCACCGCCTGTCCGAGACGTTGGAGACGGCGGGCCGGACCTTCGCCCTGTCCACCCAGGACAAAACCGACGGACAACCGGAGGATGGCTGGCGGTATCTGGTGTCGCTGGATGCCGCCGAGCCCTGCTGGACCTACCAGGTGCGGGGGGTACGCATCACCCGCCGGGTGGCCATGGCCAGGGGCGACAACACGGTGGCGGTGCAGTACACGCTGGAAAACGCCACCGCCGTCCCCTGCACCCTCACCGTCACCCCCTGGCTGCGCTTTGTGCCCAAGGGCGGCCGCCTGACCCGCCGGCGCCGGTTTGTCTGGCAGGGCAACCGGGTGGAAAGCAACGGCCGGACGCTGTTCTGGTCGGTGGAAAACGGAAAATCGGAGGCAGAACCGGTCCGCTTTTCCACAGAATATTACCGCCACGACGCCCCCGACGGGCGCAATGCCTCGGGGCTGGCGGCAGCGTCCGGGCACTTCTGCTTTACCGCCGCCCCCGGCGAGACTTTAACCTGCGGGGTGGTGTTCGGCTGCAGTCCCCGGCTGCCCCGGGCAAAAACTTTGCTGGCCGCCCAGGCCCGGCGCCGCAGACAGCAGACCCAGGCCGCCGGGCTGAAAAGCCAGCTGGGCCGGGCGCTGTCGGCGGCAGCAGATGCCTTTCTGGTTCAGCGGGCGTCCACCGGCGGCATGACCATCATTGCAGGATATCCCTTCTTTGCCGACTGGGGCCGGGATACCATGATCGCCCTGCCCGGCTGCACCCTGACCACCGGCCGGTACCAGGACGCCAAAAGCATTCTGCGCACCTTTGCCGCCAACGAGAAGGACGGCCTGATGCCCAACCTGTTCCCGGAAAACGGCGCGCCGCCCCGCTACAATACGGTGGATGCGGCCCTGCTGTTTGTCAACTGCCTGTGGCTGTATCACCGCCGCACCGGGGACGACGCCTTTGTGCGGGAGGTCTGGCCGGTGGCGGAGCGCATCCTGGACAAATACCGCACCGGCACCCGTCACGGCATCCGCATGGACGGGGAGGGACTTCTCCACGCCGGGGAGGGGCTGGACCAGGTGACCTGGATGGATGTGCGCATCGGTGACCATCTGCCCACCCCGCGCCACGGCTGTCCGGTGGAGGTCAACGCCTACTGGTACAACGCCCTGCGGGTGATGGCCCGGCTGGCGCCGCTGGCCGGGGCGGACGGCACCGGCTACGACCGGCAGGCCGACCAGGCCGGGGAGGCCTTCCGCCGCGCCTTCTGGATGCCGGAGGAGCACCGTCTGCGGGATGTGGTCTGCGACGCCCCCTCCCCCGCCGAGACCCAGCTGCGCTGCAACCAGATCTGGGCGGTGTCCATGCCCTTCACGCCGCTGACCCGGGCACAGGCGGCCGGGGTGGTGGACAGCGTGGGACAGGCCCTGTGGACCCCCTGCGGGCTGCGCACCCTCTCCCCCGACGACCCGGAGTTTCACCCGGAGTACGGCGGGCCCCAGCGGTTGCGGGACCTGGCCTACCACCAGGGCACCGTCTGGCCCTTCCCGCTGGGCGGCTACTATCTGGCCCGGCTGCGGCTGGGGGTTCCCGCCGCCCGGGTGCAGGCCGACCTGGATCTGCTGCTGCCCGCTTTGCGGGAGGGCTGCCTGGGCCAGCTGCCGGAGATCTATGACGGCGCCGTGCCGGGCATCTCCCGCGGATGCTTTGCCCAGGCCTGGAGCGTGGGCGAACTGCTGCGCGCCTGTGAGGCGGTGGAGCGGCCCGAATCCGCCGGGTTCGAGGGCGGCTGGGCCGAATAACATCTGTTTTTTCCCGGAAAGGAGGCAACCTGCATGAATCTGGCTGCCATCTGTCACGAGGCCCGCATGCCCATGTGCTGTATGCTGGACCCGCAAACCCTGCAGATCACGCTGCGCACCGGCAAGGATGTGGACCGGGCGGAGCTGATCTACGCCGACCCCTACGAGGCGGGCATTGCCGGCGGTGCCGCCGCCTGGCAGGGACACCGTGCCGATCTGGAACCCTGGCTGGAGCTGGAACACCACCGGATGTGGCGCATCACACTGCAGCCGCCCTACCGCCGGCTGCGGTATGTGTTTGCCCTGACTGCCGGGCCGGAATGCATGTATCTGTACGAGGACGGCCTGCGCACCGACCTGCAGCTGGACGAGCATGTTCAGTGCTTCCTGATGCCCTGGATGAACCCCGCCGACTGCATTGCCCCGCCCGACTGGGTGCGGCGGACGGTCTGGTACCAGATTTACCCCGACCGGTTCTGCCGCGGCGGCAGCGGGTCGCCGGGGGCACTGCCCTGGCGGAAAGGCCCGGTGACCAACGCCGAGCGGTTCGGCGGCGACCTGGCCGGCATCACCGAAAGGCTGCCCTATCTGGCCGGGCTGGGCATCAACGGCATCTATCTGAACCCGATTTTTGCCGCCCGCAGCTTTCACAAGTACGACACCGCCGACTACACCCGGGTGGACCCCAATTTCGGCACCGAGGCCGACCTGGAACAGCTGGTGCGGCAGGCCCACGCCAACGGCATCCGGGTGATGCTGGATGCGGTGTTCAACCACTGCGGCCCCGACTTTGCCCCCTGGCGGGACGTGGTGGCCCGCGGCCCTGTCTCCCCCTACTGGAACTGGTTTTTCGTCCGTCAGTGGCCCTTTGCCGAGGGCAACACCCGGGACGGGCGGTATTTCTCCTTCAGTTTTCACGGCGGCATGCCCAAGCTGAACACCAACGACCCCGGCCTGCAGGACTATCTGCTGAAGATCTGCGAGGATTGGGTCCGCCGGTATGATATTGACGGGCTGCGCTTTGATGTGGGCAACGAGATCAGCCACGCCTTCCTGCGCCGGGTCCGCACCCGCCTGAAGGCGCTGAAGCCGGACATTTATCTGCTGGGCGAGCTGTGGCACGACGCCCCGGCCTGGCTGGAGGGCGACGAGTACGACGCGGTCATGCACTATCCGCTGCAAAGCGCGGTGCGCCGCTTTTTTGAGCATCCCGACCAGCCGGCAGAGGCCTTCGGGTGGGAGGTCGGCCGCTGCCTGACCGTCTACCCGGCCCAGGTCAATGCGGTGCAGTTCACGCTGTTGGACTCCCACGACACCATCCGGCTGCGCAGCCGGGTATCCGGTGAGGACGAGTTCTGGCAGCAGCTGACAGTGCTGATGACGCTGCCCGGCACGCCCTGCCTGTACTACGGCACCGAGCTGATGCTGGAAGGCGGCCACGACCCCGACTGCCGCCGCTGCATGCCCTGGGAGGACCTGGACACCGACACCGGACGGCTGCGTCTGGAGGCTACCCGGGCGCTGGTGGCGCTGCGCCGCACCGAGCCGGCGTTGCAGGACAGCGAGATCGTCTTCTGCCCCGGGCCCGACCGGCTGGTGCATTACCGCCGCGGCAATGCGCTGGAGGTCTGGATCAATGCCGGACAAACGTCCCGGCCGCTGCCCGGCGGCGGCAGCGTGCTGTTTGCTCACCGGTGGGACGGCGAATTGCTTGCCCCCGGCGGCGCGCTGGTGCGCCGCCTGTAATCCCCACACTTTGCACAAATGGAGGTGTACGATTATGGCAGACTTTACCAAAAAGGACTGGTGGAAGGAAGCTGTCGTCTACCAGATTTATCCCAAAAGTTTTCAGGACTCCAACGGCGACGGCATCGGCGATCTGCCGGGCATTCTCAGCCGGCTGGACTATCTGCAGAAACTGGGGGTGGATGCCCTGTGGCTCTGTCCGGTGTTTGCCTCGCCCCAGGCGGACAACGGCTATGACATCAGCGACTACCAGGCCATTGACCCGATGTTCGGCACCATGGAGGAGATGCGCACCCTGATCCGGCAGGCAAAGGCCCGGGGCATCGGCATTCTGCTGGATCTGGTGCTCAACCACACCAGCGACCAGCACCGCTGGTTCCGGCAGGCTTTGCAAGGGCGGGACAATCCCTACCACGACTATTACATCTGGCGGGACGGCACCCCCGACATTCCGCCCAACGGCATGCGGGCCGGTTTCGGCGGGTCGGCCTGGACCTGGGTGCCGGAGCTGGGGCAGTATTATTTCCACCAGTTTGCCCCCCAGCAGCCGGATCTGAACTGGGACAATCCCAAGGTCCGCCAGGAGCTGTATGCGATGATCCGCGGCTGGATGGCCGAGGGGGTGGCCGGCTTCCGGCTGGATGTCATCGACCAGGTGGCCAAGGACCCGGACCTGCAGGTGACCGCCAACGGCCCGCGGCTGATGGAGTATCTGCGGGAGCTGAACCGGGAGACCTTCGGCGGCGCCAACCTGATCACGGTGGGCGAAGCCTGGGGCGCCGACCTGGCGCGGGCCAGACAGTACAGTGCCCCCGACGGCAGTGTGTTCAGCATGGTGTTCCAGTTCGAGCAGATGATGCTGGACCAGGCGGGCAGCAAGTGGAATGCCCGGCCGATGCC
The DNA here is from genome assembly GCA_904390925.1 of uncultured Subdoligranulum sp. GTDB lineage: Bacteria > Bacillota > Clostridia > Oscillospirales > Ruminococcaceae > Gemmiger. Next base: position 20,913 of record CAJFMB010000004.1, on the reverse strand, counting down.
GCTGCCGGTTTTGAAGGAGAGCATCGCCCGCTGGCAGACCGGGCTGCACGGCTGCGGCTGGAACAGCCTGTTCTGGAACAACCACGACCTGCCCCGCATTGTCAGCCGCTGGGGCGACGACGGCGCCTGCCGGGTCGATTCCGCCAAGGCGCTGGCGGTGGTGCTGCACGGGCTGCAGGGCACCCCCTACATCTACCAGGGGGAGGAGCTGGGCATGACCAACGCCCCCTATCCCCTGGCCGATCTGCGGGACATTGAAAGCCTGAACGCCTACCAGGAGATGCGCGACGCCGGCAAAACCGACGCCGAGGCGATGGCCGCCATCCACCGCATGGGCCGGGACAACGCCCGCACCCCCATGCAATGGACCGCCGGCGGGAACGCCGGGTTCACCACCGGCACGCCCTGGCTGCGGGTCAACCCCAACCACACCGAAATCAACGCCGAGGCCGCACTGGCCGACCCGGATTCGGTCTTTTACACCTACCAGAAGCTGATCGCCCTGCGCAAATGCTGCCCGGTGTTTGCGGAAGGGGACTTTACCCTGCTCTGCCCCCAGGACGACCAGGTGTTTGCCTACACCCGCACCGGCGCCGGACAGCAGCTGCTGGTGGCCGCCAACCTGAGCGGCCGTCCCGCCGCCTTTGCCCTGCCCCGGGACTTTGCCGGGACAAGCCCGCTGCTGGCCACCCAGGGCCAGCCCGCCGACGGCATGCTGCGCCCCTGGGAGGCAGTGCTTTACTGCCGTCAGATCTGAACAAGGAGGCAACCCATGAGAGCAAGTGGTATTTTGCTGCCGGTGAGCAGTCTGCCAGGGCCCTACGGCATCGGGGGATTTTCCCGGACGGCCCGCGCCTTTGTGGACTGGCTGGCCGCGGCGGGCCAGAGTTTCTGGCAGATTCTGCCGCTGGGTCCCACCGGCTACGGCGACAGCCCTTATCAGTCCTTTTCCACCTTTGCGGGCAATCCCTATTTCATTGACCCGGACACGCTGGCGGCGGAGGGACTTCTGACCGACGAGGAATGCCGCGCGGCGGCCGCCGGGAATGCCCCGGATGCGGTGGATTACGGCAGACTGTACCGGGAACGGGAGTCACTGCTGCGCAGTGCCTTTGCCCGCTGGCAGGCGGCCGGCGGCAGCAGCAGCGGCACATACCGGGCCTTTGTGGACCGGAGCGCTTCCTGGCTGGAGGACTATGCCCTGTTCACCGCCATCAAGTCGGCACAGGGCGGCGCCCCCTGGGACCTGTGGCCGGATGATCTCCGGCTGCGTCAGCCGGAGGCGGTGGCACAGGCCCGGGAACAGCTGGCCGGGGTGCTGGACTTCCAGCGGTTTGTCCAGTATCAGTTTGACCGGCAGTGGCACAGCCTGAAAGCCTACGCCAACGCCCGGGGCATCCGCATCATCGGGGACATTCCGATCTATGTGGCCTTTGACTCGGCCGACACCTGGGCCAGCCCGGAGCTGTTCCAGCTGGACGGCGACCGGCATCCCACCGGGGTGGCGGGGGTTCCGCCGGACGGATTTTCCGCCACCGGCCAGCTGTGGGGCAATCCGCTGTACGACTGGCCCATCCATAAGGCCGACGGCTACCGCTGGTGGATTGCCCGGATGGCCGCCAGCTTTGCCCGGTACGACGTGGTGCGCATCGACCATTTCCGCGGCTTTGACGAGTATTTCTGCGTACCGGCCGGCGCCCCGGATGCCCGGGACGGCGTCTGGCGGCCGGGCCCCGGCAAGGACCTGTTTGACGCACTGCGCGCCGCATTGGGGGAGCGGCCGGTGATTGCCGAGGACCTGGGCTATCTGACCGACGGCGTGCGGCAGCTGGTGACCGACTGCGGATTTCCCGGCATGAAGGTGCTGGAATTTGCCTTTGACAGCAGGGATTCCTCCGGCGCGGCCAACTATCTGCCCCACAACTACACCGCCGACTGTGTGGTCTACACCGGCACCCACGACAACGAGACGGTGACCGGCTGGTACCAAAACATCCTGCCGGAGGAGCAGCAGGCGGTGCGTCGCTACCTGCACCGGGCCCCCGACGCGGTGGAACCGCTGTACTGGGACTTTGCCTGCATGGCCATGGCCTCGGTGGCCAGGTGGTGCATCATTCCGCTGCAGGACTGGCTGGGCCTGGACAACCGCGCCCGCATCAATCACCCGTCCACCCTGGGCGGCAACTGGCGCTGGCGGGTCACTGCCGATGTGCTGACCTCCCGTCTGGCCGCCCGCATCCGCACCGTCACCGAGACCTACGGCCGGTGCCCTGACTGAATATTTTCCGGAGCCCTCTCATGCAAAGTCCGGGTCTTTCCCGGCAAAGGAGAAGATTGCCATGGAACTGAAACAGCAACTGAACGCCATCACACAGCAGCGGTTTTCGCTTGCGCCGGAAAGCTGCACCGACGAGCAACTCTACCACGCCCTGCTGGAACTGACCCAGCAGCAGGCAATGGCACTGCCCGCCCCCGCCGGGGACCGCAAGCTCTACTATTTCTCGGCGGAATTTCTCATGGGTAAGCTGCTCAGCAACAATCTGCTGGCGCTGGGCCTGTTTGAGCCGGTGCGGACGCTGCTGGCCGGCATGGGCCGGTCGCTGGCGGCGCTGGAGGAATACGAGCCGGAGCCTTCGCTGGGCAACGGCGGACTGGGCCGGCTGGCCGCCTGCTTTCTGGACTCCATCGCCGCGCTGGGCCTGCCCGGGGACGGCGTGGGCCTCAACTATCACTACGGCCTGTTCCATCAGAAATTCATCGACCGCAAACAGCAGGAGCAACCCGACCCCTGGATTCAGCCGGAAAGCTGGCTGACCGATACCCAAAAGCGCTACACCGTCCCCTTCGGCGGCTTTGAGCTGGAGGCAGTGCTCTACGACATTGCGGTGCCGGGCAGCGGCATTGCCAACCGGCTGCATCTGTTTGACGTGGAGCAGCCCGCCGACCCGCCCGCCTGCGGCATCCAGTTTGACAAGCGGGACGTGGTCCACTGCCTGACCTCCTTCCTGTACCCCGACGACAGCGACCGGGACGGTCAGCTGATGCGGGTCTACCAGCAGTATTTCATGGTGTCGGCCGGCGCCCAGATGATTCTGGACGAGCTGGCGCAGCGGGGCTTTGCGCCCGAGACCCTCAGCGACCATGTGGCCATCCAGATCAACGACACCCACCCTTCGATGGTGATTCCTGAGCTGATCCGTCTGCTGACCGCCGGCGGCATGTCCTTTGACGATGCGGTGGCCCAGGTGGAAAAGACCTGTGCCTACACCAACCACACGATTCTGGCCGAGGCACTGGAAAAGTGGCCGATGGAATATCTGCAGACGGTGGCGCCCGGGCTGGTGCCCATCATCCGGGAGCTGGACCGCCGCGCCCGGCTGCGCAGCGACGACCCGCGGGTGGCCATCATCGACCAGTGGGACCGGGTGCACATGGCCCACATGGACATCCACTACGGACACTCGGTCAACGGCGTGGCCGCCCTGCACACCGAGATCCTCAAGACCTCCGAGCTCAAGCCCTTCTGCGATCTCTACCCGGAAAAGTTCAACAACAAGACAAACGGCGTCACCTTCCGCCGCTGGCTGCAGGCCTGCGACCCGGCGCTGGCCCGCTGGATCACCGCCCGCATCGGGGACGGCTGGACCCGGGACGCCGCCCGCCTGGAACAGCTGCTGGACTATGCCGAGGACCCGGACAGCCTTGCCTCGCTGCTGGAAGTCAAACAGCACAACAAGCGCCGCCTGCAGCGGCTGCTGGCCCAGCGTCAGGGGGTGCAGGTGGACGAGAACTCCATCTTTGACATCCAGGTCAAGCGCCTGCACGAGTACAAGCGCCAGCAGATGAATGCCCTGTGGGTCATTTACAAGTATCTGCAGATCAAGGGCGGCAACCGGCCCGCCCGGCCCATCACGGTGCTGTTCGGTGCCAAGGCGGCGCCCGCCTACACCATGGCCAAATACATCATCCATCTGATCCTCTGCCTGCAGGCACTGACCGAATCCGACCCGGAGGTCAGTCCCTGGCTGCGGGTGGTCATGGTGGAAAACTACAACGTCAGCTGGGCCGAGGCACTGATCCCCGCCTGTGACCTGTCGGAACAGATCTCGCTGGCGTCCAAGGAGGCCAGCGGCACCAGCAACATGAAGTTCATGGCCAACGGTGCCGTGACGCTGGGCACCATGGACGGCGCCAATGTGGAGATTGCAGACCTGGTGGGCCCCGACAACATCTATACCTTCGGCGTCTCCAGCAGTCAGGTCATCGACCTGTATGCCACCGGCGGCTACCATTCGCTGGACTATTACCACCGTCCCGGGGTGGAGTATCTGGTGGACTTTCTGGTTTCGCCCCAGCTGCTGCAGCAGGGGGACCCGGCCATGCTCAGCGCCCTGTGGCATGACATGAAGTACAAGGACTGGTTCATGGCGCTGCTGGATGTGGAAAGCTACATTGCCGAAAAGGAGCGCGCCCTGGCCGGGTACGAGGACCGCACCGCCTGGGCAAGGAAGATGCTGGTGAACATTGCCAAATCCGGCTACTTCTCCTCCGACCGCACCATCGCCCAGTACAACCAGGACATCTGGCATCTGACCTGACCGGAAAATGCCCTGCGGCTGCATTGCCGCAGGGCATTTTTTGCGCCGGTGCTTGCATGGAACCGCCGGGCCGGGTATCCTAGATTCTGTACACCCTGAAAAGGAGGATTCGATGCAGTATCATCACATTCAGCAAGCCGTATTTTTGCAGCGGCCCAACCGCTTTGTGGCCCGGGTGCAGCTGCCGGATGGCAGTGAGCTGCGCGCCCATGTGAAAAACACCGGCCGCTGTGCCGAGCTTCTGGTACCTGGGGCAAAAGTGTATCTGGAATATTCCGCCCGGCCCGGCCGCGCCACCCCCTGTGACCTGGTGGCGGTGGAAAAGGTCACGCCCCGGGGCAGGCTGCTGATCAACATGGACTCGGCGGCGCCCAACGCGGCAGCCGGGGAATGGCTGGCCGCCGGCGGGCTGGGTCCCCTGCAGCAGCTGCGGGCGGAACAGACGGTGGGGGATTCCCGCTTTGACTTTGCCGCCATGCAGCAGGACCGCCGGGTGCTGGTGGAGGTCAAGGGCTGCACGCTGGAGCAGGACGGGGTGGCCCGCTTTCCCGACGCGCCCACCCTGCGGGGGCTGAAGCATGTGCGGGAGCTGACCGGGTTTGCCCGCCAGGGCTGGCGGTGCTGTGTGCTGGTGGTGATCCAGATGACGGGGGTACAGCGGTTTTGCCCCAACTGGGACACCCACCGGGAGTTCGGCCTTGCCCTGCGGGAGGCCGCAGACGCCGGGGTGGAGGTACGGGCCATGGACTGCCTGGTCACCCCCGATTCCATGGTGCTGGGCGCGCCGGTCCCGGTGGACCTGAGCCTGCCCTGACGCCCGGGGCGGGCATTCATGCACAAAACGAATATTTAGCGATACCGGGAAAGTATTTTACTATTTTCCGCTTCCCGCCTATAATAGGGACAGAAAAGAAATGATCTGCCGCTTTTGACTGACCGAAAGGAAGGAAGCTGTCCCATGGATCGTGTGGAAAAATGCCGTGAAAAATTTCATACCCTGTTCGGCGGGGAACCGGTCAACAACGAGGGCACCGACCCGGAATTCATGCGGATTCTGCAGCGGTTCATCTTCGGCGAGGTCTGCTACACCGGATCGCTGGATGACCGGATGCGGGAGCTGATCACCATCACGGTATTGGCGGTCAACCAGACGCTACCTCAGCTGAAAGCCCATGTGGGTGCCTGCCTGAACATCGGCATTTCTCCGGTGGAGATCCGCGAGGTGATCTACCAGTGTGCCCCCTTCATCGGCTTTCCCAAGACGTTGAACGCCATCGCCGCCATGAACGAGACCTTCACCGCCAACGGCATTGCCCTGCCGCTGGAAAGCCAGGAGACCATCACCGAGGAAACCCGCCATCCGGCCGGGCTGGCCATCCAGGCCCCCACCTATGGCAGCGAGATCCGGGACCGCTATGCCTGGCTGCCCGGCGCTTTCAAAAACGCGGTGCCGGATTTTCTCACCGATTTCGGGTTCGGGGACTTTAACACCCGTACCGGCCTGGGCGAGAAGGAGCGGGAACTGCTGACGGTGGTTCTGCTGGCTGCGCTGGGCGGTGCAGAAGTTCAGGTCTGTGCCCATGTGGCCGGCGCCCTGAAAACCGGCAGCACCAGGGAGGAAGTGGTCTGCGCGCTGGTGCACGCCATGCCCTACATGGGCATTCCCCGGCTGTTCAATGCGCTGAACTGCGCCAAGGACCTGCTGTCTGAGGAAGAATGACCCGGCACGCCCCCTGACATTTGTCCCAATACAAAATTCCCCGTCCGGCCTGTGCGGCCGGGCGGGGAATTTTTGATGCAGCTTGATTTCATACCTTCCGGAAGCGGTCCGGCAGGGTTCCGCGGCCCGCGTCAATAGGTTCCGTACTCGCAGCCGACGCTGCCGGCCTGGACCTCATCCACCAGCGACCAGCGGCCCTGCCGCTTTTCCCAGAGCTTTACCGTGCCGAACCCGTTGCCGCAGTTCCACAGGCGGGTGTGCCGCTTGCAGCCGTCGGGGGATTCGTAATTGATCCACAGCACTTCTTCCTTGTTGCAGGCGATCTCCACCTCCATTTTGGCCCGGAAGGTGGTCTGGATAACCTTCCAGAGGATCTGGGTGTCGGTCTCCCGGCAGTCAAAAAAGGTGCGGCTGCCGGTCCAGAATTTGCTGAAGTTGAACTCGTAGTCCCTGCCCTCGTAGTAGAACTGTCCCAGCAGCTTGCGGCCCAGCGCAATGCCGAAGGCCTTGGGGTTGCCGCCGCCCACCTCAAAGACACTGTTGGTCAGCCGCTTGCCGGTGACCCGACTGACCAGGTCGTTGCTGGACAGCCACACCCAGGGGGAGGTGAAATCTCCGCCCCAGTTTTTGTCGGCATAACCGTAGCAGGTTTCGGGGCGGACGCGGTACTCCTGGCCGTTGAGCCGGACCCAGCCCGCAAAGGCGGTTTTCATGCCCTCGGCATGCCAGAACATCTCAAACGCATTGAGGGCGCGGAAGAATTTCGACGCCCCGTACCCCACGTTGTAGGCCACCTGCTTGTGGACCTGCAAATCCCAGGACATTTCCCCCGCGTCGGACATCCATTCCGGGTGGGCGGCCGCCTGCTCCGGCGTCACCTTCACGCTGCCGGCAATGCGTGTCTCGGTACAGATGCAGTCCCCGGCTGTCAGGTGCAGCGGGGCATCCATGGGAATCGTCACCTGGCTCCAGGGGAAAAACCGGTGCAGCTGGCCCTTTTCCCTGCCCCAGAAGCCCACATTCACCATGCAGTAGGAGGGCCGTCTGCCGGCTTTTTGGGCGGCAGGGTCGTTCCAGACCAGGACCGGCTCCGCCTGGGCCAGCGCCGGATTGCAGAGAAAATACTCCACATAAAAGGATTTGCGGGCACCGGTTGCCACATTCTCCGCCGTGAAGGAATGCCACCACCAGTCATACCCTTTTTTGGCCAGCGGGCCTTTGAGCATGCAGTAATCGCGGGTCAGATCGCTCTTGTTGATGGTACACCCTTCCTGTCGGTTGATTTCCTGTTTTCAGTATAGAACCGGCAGGGAAAAATCGCAAGGGCCGCAGGGTCAGGTTGTCTCCCACAGCCGGCGCAGCCGTTCCAGCGCCCGTTTTTCAATCCGGGAAATGTAGCTGCGGCTGATGCCCAGCCGCTCGGCCACCGCCTGCTGGGTCAGCTCCGATCCGCCGTCCAGCCCGTAGCGCAGCGTCAGAATCTTTTCCTCCCGCGGCGGCAGCTCCTTGACCAGTACCCGCAGCCACCCGGCGATTGCCCGGCGCTCGCAGTCGTCCTCCATCACTGTGTCATCCGGCAGGGTATCCGCCAGCGTCAGCTGCCCGCTGTCGTTGGCATAGCCCTCCAGCGGTTCCTGCAGGGAAAGCGGCGTGCCCTCCCGCCGGGTGTGCCGCAAGTGCATCCGGATCTCATTTTCAATGCACTGGGAGGCATAACTGGCAAACCGGACCTTACGGGCCGGGTCGAAGCTGTCCACCGCCTTAATCAGCCCGATGGTCCCGATGCTGACCAGGTCATCCTGACTGCCGCCGGACGCATAGTATTTTTTGGCCACATGGGCCACCAGACGCAGGTTGTGGCGGATCAGGGTATCCCGGGCAGTCCGGTCGCCCGCCTGCAATGCAGCGAACGCCTGCCGCTCCTGGGCTGCCCGCAAGGGCCGCGGAAAGCTGCCGGTTTCCAGATGCAGCGCCAGGTAGAGAATCCGGGATACGGCACTCTCGAGAAAAATCGTCAGAATTTGCAGCATAAACATCACCTCGGTGCATAAATATGCGTCATATTCGCAATCCATTCGGTTTTTCCGCTCGGACATCACAGAGAAAGAAAATTCTTCCGGGCCTGCCATTTATATTGAAAAAGGACAGTTTCCATGTTAGAATGGAAATGTATTTTGGTGGAATTCGTCAGAGAAACCCTCTTTGACGGTTCTTCCTGACGGATTTTTCAACCAAGGGGGAGTACTGTATGTCTTTTCTGGATGACATCAATGCAACGGCAGACGGCATGATGAACAAGGCCCGCGCCAGCATGGAAATCAATCGCCTGAATTCGGCGGTCAATAATGAGAACCGCAACATCAACAACTACTACTTCGAAATCGGCAAGAAGTATGTTGAACTGCATCCGCAGGATTTTGAGCCTGCTTTTTCTGATATGGTAAACGCCATCCGGGACGCTGAGGGCAGAATCAGCACCTACAAGACCCAGATCATGGCATTGAAGGGTGTCCAGGCCTGCCCCAACTGCGGCGCCGAGGTGCCGATCAGCGCGTCCTTCTGCAACTCCTGCGGCACCAAGATGCCGGAGTACATTCCCGCCGGCATGGTCAAGTGCCCCAACTGCGGCCAGCTGGTCAAGGAGGGAACCCGTTTCTGCACTTCCTGCGGCAACCCCTTCCCCCAGCCGGAACCCGCCCCGGAGGAGGCTGCCCCTGCCGAGGCAGCTGTGGATGTTCCCGTTGCACCGGTGGCAGAAAAGGTCTGCCCCAATTGTGGCGCCAAGGTGACCGAGGATATGCTGTTCTGTGTGGAATGCGGCACCAAGCTGAAATAACAACATAACAATAATTTGAGGAGGATCCCGTTATGATGCAAAAGACTCGGCTGGGAATCGGCGTTGGCCTGTTCGGCGCTGCGCTGTACCTGATGGCTTTTCTGAATGGTTCCGTTGTTGCAATTCTGCTGGCCGGCTATGTGCTGCTGTTTGAGCAGAACGAGTGGCTGCGCAAGACCGCCGTCAAGGCAGTGTCCCTGATGGTTGTGTTCGGGCTGCTGATCTCGGTGGTTGGTTTCCTGACCGACTTCACCGGGCTGGCGGTGGACTTTGTGGGCATGTTCGGACTGAATCTGTCCATTCCGTTCGTCAATTCCTTTGTGGCGCTGATCGACGATCTGATCCGCCTGTTTGAGAAGGTCCTGTTCATTCTGCTTGGTCTGACCGCGCTGGGCCAGAGCAGTCTGCCGATTCCTGTGGTGGATGACCTGATCCGGAAGTACATGAACTGACTGTAATCCTCTGCGGACTGCGGATCATCCGTTTCGGGTGCGCAGTCCGCTTCTCTTTGGCAAAGGCGTACAAATCCGGTTGGTTAGCTTTGTGTAAGTGTGAGAAACTTCCGGCATTTCCTTGCGTGGGCCGGGGTTTCCCGCTATACTGACGGTATAAGGGGAAAGTCCGTCTTTTCTCTGCACCGTCTGCGGCCGCATGGACGGCGGCAAGATTGATTGCGAGGTGGAACAGATGAAACACATTGTCATCACGATGGCCCGTGAGTATGCATCCGGCGGCAGCGAGATTGCCCAGATGGTGGCACAGGAACTTGGCATTCCCCTGTACAACAAGGAACTGATCACCATTGCCGCCAAAAAGAGCGGCCTGACCGAGGAGGCCATCGCCGCGTCGGAGACACAGCGCAGTGGCAGCCTGATCTACAGCCTGTACATGATGGGCAATACCCTGCCGCTGGCGGATCAGGTCTACATCTTGCAGTCCAATGTCATCAAGGAACTGGCGGAGAAGGAGTCCTGCATCATTCTGGGCCGCTGCGGCGACTATGTGCTGCGTGACCGGGAAAATGTGCTGCGTACCTTTGTGTTTGCCCCGCTGGAACAGCGCATTGCCTTTGCCAAGGCACGCCCTGGCGCCAAGGACATGGCCGACCGTCTGTGGGAGGCAACGCTGGCCAAGCACGACCGCGCCCGTGCCAGCTACTACAACTACTACACCGAAAACCGCTGGGGCGAAGCGAAAAACTATGATCTGTGCCTGAACGCCGCACTGGGTCGGGAGACCTGTGCCCAGATCATTGTGGATGCCGCCCGCACCATGCAGAACCAGCAGTGACCGGCAAACAGAATCCACCAACCAGCATTCCGGCCGGGAGCCTCCGGGTTCCCGGCCATACTTGTGTCATTTTTTGTCAAATGGCCACATCACAGCAAGGAGAACGCCAATGAAAGCCATGTATGATCTGATTATCGTCGGAGCCGGTCCTGCCGGCATTTTCACCGCGCTGGAACTGCTGCGCCGGGGTAGCCGGGCCAGCATTCTGCTGGTGGAAAAGGGCAAGCCGGTGGAAAAGCGGCACTGCCCCAAGTCGGAGGTCGGCCACTGCGTCAACTGCAAGCCCACCTGTGCCATCACCACAGGGTTTTCCGGCGCCGGCGCCTTTTCCGACGGCAAGCTTTCGCTCTCACATGAGGTGGGCGGCGAACTGCCGGAACTGATCGGGGAGGATTTTGCCCAGAGCCTGATTGACTACACCGACAAGATCTACCTGGAATTCGGCGCCGACCCCCATGTGGAGGGCATTTATCAGGGACCGGAGATCAAGGACATCCGCAAGCGGGCCATCCAGGCGGGGCTTCAGCTGGTGGACTGTCCCATCCGCCACCTGGGCACCGAGAAGGCCCAGCAGCTTTATCTGAACATTCAGAATTATCTAGCCGACGCGGGGGTGGAGATGCTGTTTTCCACCGAGTGCGAGAACATTCTTCTGGATGGCAGTACCTGCACCGGCGTGCGGGTCCGGGAGTCCGGCGGGCTGGAACATGACCTGCACGCCCGGCAGGTGGTCATTGCCACCGGCCGGCGGGGTGCCGACTGGCTGGAAAAGCTCTGCGCCGAGCACGGCATCACCCACAAGCCCGGCACGGTGGACATCGGCGTCCGGGTGGAATGCCGCAACGAGGTGATGGAGACCATCAACAAGGTGCTGTACGAGGGCAAGCTGATCGGCTATCCCCGCCCCTGGAAGAACAAGGTCCGCACCTTCTGCCAGAACCCGGGCGGCTTTGTGGCCCAGGAAAACTACGACAACGACCTGGCGGTGGTCAACGGCCACAGCTACAAGGACCTGAAAAGCCCCAACACCAACCTGGCCATTCTGTGCAGCCACAACTTCACCGAGCCCTTCAACCAGCCCATCGCCTACGCCCAGAAGGTGGGCGAGCTGACCAACATGCTGGGCGCCGGGCATATCCTGGTGCAGCGGTACGGCGACATTCTGGACGGCAAGCGCACCTGGCCCCGGGAACTGGCCCGGGCCAACGTCCGCCCCACGCTGGCGGATGCGGTGGCCGGGGACATCACCGCCGCCATGCCCTACCGCGCCATGGTGAACATCATCGAGTTCATCAAGATGGTGGACCATGTGGTGCCGGGCTTTGCGGCGCCGGAAACGCTGCTCTATTCGCCGGAGCTGAAATTCTACTCCAACAAGGTACGGATGGACACCGACCTGGAAACCAACCTGGCGGGGCTGCACTGTCTGGGTGACTCCTCCGGCTGGACCCGGGGGTTGATGATGGCCTCGGTCATGGGTGTACTGATGGGTCGCAAGCTGATGGAACATCACGGCTTCTGAGAAGAAACAACAAAAACGGCACCTCTGCCCTGCCGGTCCCGGAAGGGACGGCGGGGGGGAGGTGCCTCTTTTTTCTCTCACTGTTTTTTGTCCCCGGCCAGCTTGCCCCAGGCGCAGGCCAGCGTGTAGGCCAGCTGGGGCGAGGCGGCAAACAGACGGGCGCGGAACTTTTCCAGCCCCGACACATGGGGGTCGGCGGCAATTTGCGGCAGAAGTTCCCGCAGCTGGGGCAGATACCCGGCAAAGGCGGCGCGGCTTTCCGGTGTCAGGGGGCCGTCCTGCCGGGCCATCAGGTAGAGCAGATAAAACCGCTTCCAGTAATCGGCCAGGCACCACTGGGCCAGGTCGGCGGTGTCCGGCTTTTGCAGAAAGAACCGGTACCACAGATGCCACAGCCGCAGATCGTCCAGATGCCGGGGCTCAAAGCGGGAGGTGGTCAGGCTGCCGCTGCGCAGCCGGTAATGGTAGAGCGGCCGGTCCACGCAGGCGATGGTCTGACCGTCGCAGATCAGGTGCATCACGTTGCCGTCGTCGCCGTAGCGGAAACTGGGGTCAAACCGGTGTCCCTGCCACAGCGAGGCCGCCATCAGCTTGTTCCAGCAGACCATGGGATAGATGCTGCCGCGGGTGAACAGGTCCCGGAACAGCTCCAGCGCCGGGCGGACACCGGGCTGCTCCACCGACACATGGACGCCGGGCAGCTTGTTGCCGTTTTCGTCAATTCGGTCGGCGGTACAGCCGGCCATCCGGCAGCCGGCCTGTTGCATCGCAGCCAGCAGGGTCTCATAAAAATCCGGCTCCACCAGGTCGTCGGAGTCTACAAAGCCGATATAATCGCCGGTGGCGGCATCCAGCCCGGCATTGCGGGCACTGGCGGCGCCGCCGTTGGGCTTGTGGATCACCCGCACCCGGGCGTCACCGGCAGCCAGCCGGTCGCACAGTTCGCCGCAGCCGTTGGGGCTGCCGTCCTCCACCAGAATCAGTTCCAGATTGCGGTGGGTCTGGGCCAGCACGCTCTGCACAGCCAGCGGCAGCAGGTCCTTGGCGTCGTAGACCGCCATGATGACGCTGATTTTGTCCTGCATGGGGACAGCCTCCTTGTTGTGGGGTGGGAATCTCAACAGTATTATAGCCGATGGGACCGGCGGTGTCCATGCTTCCGCGGGCAGGGTGCAGAGTTTTCCCAAACAGGATTTCGCCCCTGGATGGTCCGGGCCGCAACGAAAAAATACGGCGGTCCCGCCGGGCATGCCGGACAGGACCGCCGTATTCAGTGTTTGTTCAGGCCGGGATTATTCTGCTTCGGAGAACTGATCCTTGCCGACGCCGCACAGCGGGCAGACCCAGGTATCGGGGACATCTTCCCACTTGGTGCCGGCGGCAACGCCGTTATCCGGGTCGCCCACAGCCTCGTCGTAGATATAGCCACAAACATCGCAGACATAGCGCTTCATTTTGCATTCTCCTTTATTGGGAAATTGGTCTTCCAAAGCAGGTTGCCCCGCTTTCGACAAAAATTAGTAGTTCATCAGTTCCTTGACCACGCCCGACATCGAGAAGAGTTTGGCCGACAGATGGTCCATGTATACAATGCCCAGTTTCAGGCCGGTCTCCTCGTTGTACATGTCGGCCAGCTGGGGCATGACCTTGAAGGCCGCCTGCACCGCTTCCGGCGTGTTGTCAAAGTTGGCGGTACCCTGCACCCGCAGCCACTCGCCCCGGTCATTGGCTGTGCAGATTTCCAGGTTGGTGTTGTCCAGCAGCTGCTTGTAAGCGGCCTTGTGCTTGCCGATGGCAATGCAGAGATGACCGTTGTACCACATGGCAAAGCCCAGCGGCCGCACCCGCGGCAGATAGCCGTCCACGGTGGCCAGATAAAATACCGGGTTGTCCTTCAAAAACTGCATGATCTCATTTGCTTCGCTCATGGGTATCCTCCTTCTTCTCTCACTCAAACGATCTCCAAAACTTCGGCGTCTGTGCCGTTATTGCAGCGAGGCAATCGCCTTTTTCAGCCGCTCGGCGGCCTCCTTCGTCTTGTCCGCATCGCCGAAGGCGGTCAGGCGGAAATAGCCTTCCCCGCAGGGGCCGAAGCCGGAACCCGGGGTGCCCACCACGTGGGCGTTTTCCAGCAGCCAGTCAAAGAAATCCCAGCTCTTCATGCCGGCGGGGCAGCGCATCCAGACATAGGGGCTGTTCTTGCCGCCGCAGTACCAGACGCCGGCCTCATCCAGCGCAGCGGCGATGACCGCGGCGTTGTTGCGGTAGTAGTCCAGGTTGTGCTGGATCTCCTTCATGCCTTCCTCGGTAAAGACCGCCTCGGCGCCGCGCTGCACAATGTAGGGCACGCCGTTGAACTTGGTGGTCTGGCGGCGCAGCCACATCTTGTTCAGGCTCATGCCGTCCTGCTCAATGGCGGTGGGCACGATGGTATAGCCGCAGCGGGTGCCGGTGAAGCCGGCGATTTTGGAAAAGCTGCAGACCTCCACAGCCACTTCCTTGGCGCCTGCCACCTCGTAGATGCTGCGGGCGCAGCCCGGCTCGGAGACAAAGCACTCGTAGGCGGCATCGTACAGGATCACCGCATTGTGCTCCTTGGCCCACTTGACCCACTGCTCCAGCTGGGCGGTGGTGTAGGCTGCACCGGTGGGGTTGTTGGGGCTGCACAGATAGACGATGTCGGCATCCACCGCATCCTCCGGCATGGGCAGGAAGTTATTTTCGGCGGTGGCCGACATATACTTGACGGTGCGTCCGGCCATGACATTGTCATCCACATAGACCGGGTAAACCGGGTCGGGCACCAGAATGGTATTGTTCACGGCAAACAGGTCCAGCAGGTTGCCCAGGTCGCTCTTGGCGCCGTCGGAGATGAAGATTTCCTCCAGCTGGAGGTCGATGCCCCGGCCGGCATAGTATTTCTGGATGGCCTGACGCAGGAAATCATAGCCCTGCTCGGGGCCGTAGCCGCGGAAGGTGGCCTTGTCACCCATCTCGTCCACCGCCTTGTGCAGCGCGGCGATGACCGGCTTGGCCAGCGGCAGCGTCACGTCGCCGATACCCAGACGGATGACGTCCGCCTCCGGGTGAGCTGCCTGATAGGCCGCCACCTTGTGGGCGATGTCACTGAACAGGTAGCTTTCGGCCACCTCGGAAAAATGCTTGTTCAAATACATGGTCTCATCCCCTCCGGCAGCGGAATCCGCCGCCAATCTACAGTCTTGCATGCTAATTATAGCACGGTTTGCGGGTTTGGCAAATACCTGATGCCGGAAAGTTAGCATTCCCTCACCGCCGGGCGGGTCAGAACTGTTCCAGCAGCGCCAGCACCGTGTCCAGCTTGCGCTCGGCCACCTGCAGGATCAGAATGTCACAGCCCGGGTCCTGCACCAGCGCCTGGGTCAGGGCGTTCTCGTAGGTATCCCGCCAGCTGCCGGCAAAGCGCACAGCCAAATAATCCATATAATACTCGCTGAAGCTGTCCCCCAAAACCCCCACCGTGCGGGCATCCTGCGGGCAGAGTTCGGCATAGTTTTCGGCGGTGTACTCCGGGTCGGCGGGCAGAACCGTGTACAGCGCCGCCACATTGGCCAGGTCCCCGGTCTGGGTGCCGTTCTGGACAAGCCGGTAGTCGGAAAAGTCGGGACATTGCACTCCGGCCGCCGTCAGGGCGCCGTCCAGCCCGATCAGGGCACCGGCACTGTTCCAGTGGGTATCGGTCCTGAAATAGAGCGGCTGGTCCGGGTCGGCCAGCGCCCGGGCACGCAGCGCCGGGTACTGCCAGCTGACCCGGGCGGAGGTGTGCTGCTGCAGGTAGGTGGCCAGACGGTCGGTGCGGTTTTCCGCCTGGACAATGGGGTAGCCGTCGGGCATGTACTCCTGATAGACCCGGTCCTTGGAGGGGGTCAGGTCCAGTACCAGCGTGCAGCCCTGCTGCGCCAATGCGGCGGACAGCCGGTCCAGGGAGGCCGCCGCGGCGGCAAGCTCCGCCTCGCTGTAAAAGGTGTCGGGCAGGCCCTGGTAGTTGGCCACCGGCCGGGCAGCGTCGGGGCCGTCCTTGTAAAACAGCCAGCCGTCCTTGCCGGCCAGGACCTGGTCATTGTTCACCTGCCCGAAGAGCAGATAGTTCACATTGGCGTTGAGCTCCACCAGCTGGTAGCGGAAGGGGGAGTTGTCGGCAATGAAATTGTTGAGGTTTTCCGGCAGCTGGGACAGCGGGCTTTGCAGCACCTGGGGCAGCCCGGTGAGCAGACGGTTTTCGTGGTTGTCCCCCGACAGCTGCCGGCTGAAGATGTTGAAGATCAGAAAGCTGAGTCCCAGCACCCCGCAGAACAGGGCGGTCAGCAGTTTTTTACACATGGCGACCTCGGATTCTTGTGGTGGAATACCCGGCGCGGCTGCGCTGCGGGCTCAGAACTGGGCATAGATAAAGCCCTGGTAGTTGCCGACGGTGACCAGCACAATGCTGCCGAACAGCAGCACCAGCAGCACCGCGGTGCCAAGGGGGCAGGGCGGTTTCCGGTCCCACAGCCAGCTGCGAAACCGCGGCGCCAGCATCTGCACCGGACCGCAAAGGGCCACGGCGGCAAGCAGCAAAAGCGCCTCCCGCAGGCCGAAAAAGGCGGTGACCGTCATACCGGGGTCCCCCGCCTGCCAGGTGAAAATGCCGGCCAGTTCCGCCAGCGCCTGGCGCAGGCCTGGCGCGCCGAACAGCACAAAGCCCACCCAGCCGACCGCCACGAAATACAGGTGGCTGACCCACCGGGGCAGCCGGTCCAGAAGTCTGGCCAGGCCCAGACGCTCGGCACAGCTCCAGAGGCCGTGCCAGACCCCGAAGGCCACAAACTGCCAGGCGGCGCCGTGCCAGATGCCGGTGCAGAGAAAGACCACAAACAGGTTGAAGCAGGTGCGGGCGGTGCTGCATCGGCTGCCGCCCAGCGGGAAATAGAGATACCGCTTGAACCAGGCCCCCAGCGTGATGTGCCAGCGGCGCCAGAACTCCCCCACCGTGCGGGAGAGAAAGGGATAGCTGAAATTTTCCGGCAGGGTGATACCGAACATCTCGCCCAGGCCCACCGCCATATCGCTGTAGCCGGAAAAGTCATAGTAGAGCTGGAAGGCGTAGGCGGTGCAGCCGGCCAGCAGCACCGGCGCGGGCACCGACGCCGCCGGGACCGACACCACCCGGTTGTGGAAGACCCCCAGCTGGTCGGCCAGCAGCGCCTTTTTGGCAAGGCCCAGCGTGAACCGCTTGATGCCGTAGCAGAACCGGTCCAGCGTGATGCGGCGCTCGGGGGATACCGGGTCCAGCCAGGGGGCATGCTCGCCATAGCGCAGGATCGGGCCCGAGGTCACATGGGCGAAAAAGGCCATGTAGAGGAAAAACCGCACCGGATTGCGGGCGGGCGGGGTATCCTCCCGGGCCACGTCCACACAGTAGGCGATGCCCTGGAAGGTGTAAAAGCTCAGTCCCAGCGGCAGGGCGATGCTGACCACCGGCACCGCGCCGGGCAGCAGGGTGGCCAGGTTTTCACTGACAAAGCCCGCGTACTTGAAAAAGCCCAGCACCGCCAGATCCAGCACCACACAGCCCGCCAGCAGCGGCTTTCTGGCTTTGTCCGCCCGGGCCAGCGCCAGCCCGGCCAGCCAGTTGAAGGCGGTGAAGCCCACCAGCAGCGCTGTGGCCCTGTACCCGCCCCACAGGCAGAACAGCAGGCTGAGCAGCGCCAGCACCGGATTGCGTGCCCGCCGGGGCAGCAGGAAAAACACCGCCCAGGCCACCGGCAGAAAGACAAAGAGAAACTGTACGGTGGAAAAGCTCATCGGTTACTCCACTTCCACCGTGCCGGTAAAGGCTGTCACGGCAGGCCCCGCCAGCAGCACGCGGTCATCCTGCAAAACCGTGATCTGCAAGGTGCCGCCCAGCAGCTCCACCGCCACCGGGGTCTCCCGCGGGCAGATGCCCCGCAGCACCAGTGCGGCCACCGTGGCGCAGGCACCGGTTCCGCAGGCCAGCGTCTCGCCGCTGCCCCGCTCCCAGACCCGCATCTTCACCCGGTCGGGCCCGTAGACATAAACAAACTCGGTGTTGGTGCGCTCGGGGAAAACCGGATGATGCTCAAAATCCGGGCCGATGGCAGCCAGCGCGCTGCCGGTGGGGACATCCTCATCCGGCCACTGAATGACGCAGTGGGGGTTGCCCATACTGATGCAGGCGGCGTCCCAGGTCTTGCCCGCCACCTCCAGCGGCACATGCACCAGCGGGCCTTCGCCCACATTCACGGCGGGCAGGTCGGCGGCCATGGCGGAGAAGCGGCCCATCTCGGCCTGCCACTGGCCCTCGCCCAGGCGGCGCAGCGTCTTGCGGCCGGAAAGGGTGTCGATCTCCAGCGTATCCCGCGCCACGCCGTGGGTGTAGAGGAACTCCGCCACGCAGCGCACACCGTTGCCGCACATTTTGCCCTCGGAGCCGTCGGCATTGAACATCCGCATGGTGGCGTCGGCGCCCGGGGTGGACGGCGGGCAGATGCAGATGATGCCGTCCGCACCGATGGAAAAGTGATGCCGGGACAAAGAAACCGACCAGTCGGCAATCTGCTGCGGCAGGCCGGTACCGCGGCAGTCCAGATAGATATAGTCGTTGCCGGCGCCGTGCATTTTGGTAAAGGAAAGTTGCATAGGTTGCCCTCCTGTAAGTCACTCCTCCGGGCAGAAGGTCTGCCCGGGTTTTCTTTGCTTCTATTATACTGTCCGCCGCCCCCACATACAAGAAAAAGCTGTCCGGACAATGTCCTGCCACACCCAAAAAAACCGCCTTGACAACTTCCGGTGGATACGCTATATATGTTAGTAACGAACATCGGCAACCGATGACATCATGCCGCGCCCGCCGGCGACGGACCGACACGCCGCGGGGCGGACGGACAAAAGGAGAATGCAGGAGATGGAATCCGAAGTTTTTGACCGTATCCGTGAGTATCTGGCCGACCAGCTGGACGTCGACCCGGACAAGATCACCCCGGACAGCGACATTGTGGAGGATTTCGGCGCGGACAGTCTGGATGTCGTGGACATGATCACCACCCTGTCCGACGAATTTGGCGTCGAGATTCCGGATGAGGAGATCGAGAATTTCCACACGGTGGGCGACGTTGCCCAGTACGTTGAGGACCGGTTGTGAACCCCGTTTCCCCTGCGCGGCAAAACGCAGGGGATTTTTTGTTGCTGCGCCGGCCAAATGGGTTTGAAAAATGGCGCCCAATGGGGTATTATGGTATAGAACCGAAAAACAGGCCGCCGGGGGTGCCCGGGCCGGCCGGGAAAGTGTGAGGGACTTTATGGCAAACGATAAGAAGAAAATGGTCGAAGCGATCACCGCACAGGAGGTCGATTTTGCCCAGTGGTATACCGACATCTGCAAGAAGGCTGAGCTGGTGGAGTATTCCAGCGTCAAGGGCTTTGTGGTGCTGCGCCCCTACGGCTACGCCATCTGGGAGAACATCCAGAAGGACCTGGACGAGCGCTTCAAGGCCACCGGTCACGAGAATGTGGCCATGCCCATGCTGATCCCCGAGAGCCTGCTGAAGAAGGAAGGCGAGCTGGTCAACGGCTTTGCCCCCGAGGTGGCCTGGGTTACTTCCGGCGGCAGCGAGCCGCTGGAGGAGCGCCTGGCTGTCCGTCCCACCAGTGAGACGATGTTCAGCGATCACTTTGCCCATGTGCTGCAGAGCTACCGCGACCTGCCCATGCTGTACAACCAGTGGTGCAGCGTGGTCCGCTGGGAAAAGAGCACCCGTCCCTTCCTGCGCACCCGCGAGTTCTGGTGGCAGGAGGGCCATACCATCCATGAGACCGCCGAGGAGGCCCAGGCCGAGACCGAGCAGCAGCTGAACTGCTACGCCGATTTCTGCGAGCATGACCTGTGCATCCCGGTGCTGAAAGGCCGCAAGACCGACAAGGAAAAGTTTGCCGGCGCCGAGGCCACCTACACCATCGAGGCCATGATGAAGGACGGCAAGGCACTGCAGAGCGGCACCAGCCACTATTTCGGCGACAAGTTCAGCCGTGCCTATGACGTGACCTTCACCGGCCGCGACAACAAGCTGCAGTATCCGTTCCAGACCTCCTGGGGCAGCTCCACCCGTCTGATCGGCGCCATCATCATGACCCACGGCGACGACGACGGCCTGATTCTGCCCCCGGCCATCGCGCCCATCCAGGTGGTCGTCGTGCCGGTGGCCGCCCACAAGCCCGGCGTCATGGAGAAGGCCCGCGAGCTGGCCGAAAGCCTGAAGCCCATTGCCCGTGTCAAGCTGGACGACAGTGACAAGGCCCCCGGCTGGAAGTTCAGCCAGTGGGAGATGAAGGGCGTGCCGCTGCGCATTGAGGTCGGCCCCCGTGACCTGGAGCAGGGTCAGTGCGTGCTGGTCCGCCGCGACAACCGCGAAAAGCAGTTTGTCAAGCTGGAGGACCTGCCCACCGCCATTCCCGCCGCGCTGGAAGCCCTGGCCAAGTCGCTGTATGACCGCGCCCTGGCCAACCGGGAATCCCGCACCTACTCCGCCACCACCATGGACGAGGTGCTGGAGCTGGTCAAGACCAAGACCGGCTTCATCAAGACCATGTGGTGCGGCGATGTCGCCTGCGAGGAGGCCATGAAGGAGAAGGCCGGCCTGTCCAGCCGCTGCATGCCCTTTGCGCAGGAGCATCTGTCCGACGTCTGCCCCATCTGCGGCAAGCCCGCCAAGACGATGGTGGTCTGGGGCATCGCCTACTGATCTGACTGAATACCAAAACTGACGCTCTCCCCGCGGAGGGTCCGGTGGACTCCGCCGGGCAAGGCGCGAGTGACATAAGAAAACAAAGGTTCTGCAAGAACTGCGAAGCATCGCAAAATCGCTGCAAGGCGGCAGATGCAAGGCAGAGGGCTGCGGCACTCCTTGGTGGA
>CAJFMB010000003.1 GCA_904390925.1 uncultured Subdoligranulum sp. | reverse complement strand
AACTACAAGGATGGAACGAAGAAAATCACTTTCAGCGAGATACAGGAAGCCTCTAAAAGGGATGCTTCTGGTTCGGATTTGGAATGCTCACCGGCACCAGGTCGGAATGGACTGCGCTCCATTCCAAAAGCCCAGCCAGTCGGCTGGGCTTTTCTTATACCGCTATGTCATTTGTTCTTTTTCCCACAAAACTTTTCCATACAAACTCTCGTCCCCCCTGTCGGCCAAGAAGGGGCGCGGGGTTCATTTCGTCACACCAACGCATGGATTGCACGCCGCAGCGTCTGCTGCGGCGCTTTTCATGTGGCGGAAAAAGCAGCGGGAGGGAATGCTTTGCATTCCCTCCCGCTTTATTTTGCCTGAATCACCTGGTTCAGAACCCACTGGCGGCAGACTCCGCCGTGGCAGGGCCTTCGGTCTCCACAAACATGCCGTTTTCTTCTTTGGCATAGTGGGTTTTGCCCTCACTGTCCGTCCACTGGCTGCTGATCTGGAATTCCGCATCGCTCAGGGTGACGAACTGCATGTCAATTTCCTTGCTTTCCCCGTCCGTCCAGCTGATGATGTCGTAGTCCTCCTCCTGAACCTGGTAGCTGCTGCTGAAGTCCGGGCAGGTGAAGGTATAGGTCAGATTGTTTCTTCCCTCCAGATTTGCGTCATAAAGCCAGATCAGCTGCTGCTGATTCCGGTACTCCTGGACCGTAGGCAGGCCTTCGGCGGAAAGGTCCTTTTGCTGACCTTCCGGCAGAACATAGCTTTCCGGGGCAATCCACTGGTATTGCAGCCGGTACCAGTCCGAGGTGGACTCGCTGGAATCCATCGATTCACTCCGCAGGCTGGAACGGTAGTCATCGTTGCATTCCAGCAAAACCGTGCCGTCGTCCCCCACCATCACACGGATAATGTGCTGGTCCCCCAGCGGGTAGGAATTGCCGTTGGCATCCACCAGCGCATAGCCGCCCGCATCATACGCGGACAGGACATCGTGGTCGGTGGGTGGGTTGATGACCCGCAGCGTCAGGCCGTCCGCCAGCTGGAGGGAATCCGCCTGATACAGTTCGTACTCCCCCGACGACGCCCCGAAAATGGAAAAGTCATTCCGGACTTGGTCGCGGAATTCCGAGTAGGTATCATAGTCCACCTCCCGGACCACATGGCCAGTCTTGTCAATCTGGTAGAAAAAGTCCAGATCCAGGCCCCCATACTGCCCGTCCCGGGTTTCGCCGTAGCGGATACCGTCATCCTCGCGGCCTGCCACCATGCAGGTCCCGTCCTGAAATCCGGTCACGTCCACCACCAGTTTGCCGGCAAAATCGTCGATCTCATCAAACCGGAAGGCAAAATTTCCCTCCTCATCCAGAAAACCGACAATTTCCCGGTCACCATACTGGGCACTTGTTCCCGGGTTGTAAATGCGGGCCAGCTCCTCTTTTGCCACATAGGCCAGCCCGTCGGAATAGAAACTGTTGGCCATGAAGGTCAGCCCGGAGCTGCCCGTCATGCCGGCGCCCGCCACGGTACAGCCCTCCGGCAGCGGATGCCATTCCCCTGTATAGACATTGAGGAAACCATACAGCCCGGTTGCGGTTTGCTGCACCGGCATCCACCCGTATTTCAGGTAATTATAGCTTGTGTTTTCCAGCATGTCAGAATACTGGTATTCCCCGCCGACGGTGGTGATCAGATTCAGGTCCGGGTCATAGACCTCCACCACCTTGCTGCCGTCCTCCTGCGTCCGCCAGAACATCCGGTATCCCTGGTAGCCGGTCATCAGGGTCAGCTTTCCCGTCAGCGGCAGCTCCTGCAGGTCGGCATCGCAGAACTTGCTCTCATACGCGCCGTCCTGATAGTCGGACCAGATCCGGAAGGTATCATTTTCCCGGAAGTTCTTCCACAGAACGATGCCCTTGTAATATCCCAGGTATTGGCCGGGTTCTCCGGTGCTGAGCTCGGAAAAATCCGGCGCACCATTTTCCCGCAGATTCACCAGCGATACCTGGTACAGTGGCCCGGTATAGGATTCTGCCGCTGCCTCCGCAATCTCGGCAGTCTCCCCGGTGGCGGCAGAGCTGCCGGCGCCGCCGCAGGCTGTCAGGGAGAGGGCCGCAAGTCCAGCCAGCATCAGGGCGACGGGTCTTCTGATCTGTTTCATCTTGATTCCTCCTGTCATGTTTGCCCCGTCCCGCTGTCAGAGCGCAGGCGAAGGGCCATGAAGTTTTATTATAAGGAAGTTTTCCGCCAAAGTAAAGGGAAAGCATTCATCCGGGCCCATTGCATTTGAACTATCGGTATGGTAAAACAGAAACAGAGGAAGGAGAGATCTTCATGTATTTCTGTACGCATTGCGGCGCACGGGTGGAGGAGGAAAACGCCCGTTTCTGTACTGTCTGCGGCGCGCCTTTGGAGAAAACGGAACCGCCGCTCCCGGAAGCTGCACCAGCTGCTCCACCTGCGCAGACCGGACGGGTACAGCACCGCACCAGTGCCCTGCTAGTGGTATTGCTGCTGCTGATGGCCGTACTGCTTGCCGCAGGCGCCGCGCTGGGGGTTCTGTTGCTGATGCGGCAGCTGGACCTGACACCGGCAGCGGCTGCGGAAGTCTCGGCGGAGGCAGGGCCCCAGGAATTTGAGGAGCCAGAAGCCACCCAGCCGACACCAACGCCCGCCCCTGCTGCCACAGCGGCACCGACGCCTTCGCCCACCCCATCGCCTGCCCCCACTGCAACGCCGCTGCCCACCGCGGCCCCTGCACCGGCAGTGCCTCCCACCCCGATTCCGGGCACAGCCACCACCCCTGTTCCGGCTGCCACCCTGCCGCCGGTCGTCACCGAGAGCGAGTATATCCTGCCTCACTCCGACACCGAGGCCATCACCCTGGAGGATCTGCAGGGCCTGTCTGCCTGGGAAGCCCGCGTCGCCCGCAACGAAATTCTGGCGCGGCACGGCCGCCGCTTCAATGACCCGGATCTGCAGGCACACTTTGACAGCTGTTCCTGGTACCATGGCACCATTGACGCCGACGATTTTGACTACAATGTTCTGAGTGCTCTGGAACAGCAGAATGTGGAGGTCATCAAGCAATACGAAGCCAACCTGGGCTGATCCAAAAACGGCGCCCCGTAAAAAGCGTGACGCCGTTTTCCGGATACAATCGTTTTCCGGATACAATATAGAAAACAGCAGGGCTGCCCGGACGATTTTGGAAAATCCATCCGGGCAGCCCTGCTGCCTGTTTTTGGGGAAGATGTCACTTACTGTGCGGAGGTAGAAGCACCCAGCACCACATCAAAGCTCATCAGTTTGCCGTCGCGTTCCACCTGGATCTGGACGGTGTCACCCACATTCTTGTTCTGCAGATACCCGGTCAGGTCGGTATTTTCCGACACAGCCACGTCATCCACCGAGACAATGCGGTCGCCCGCCTTCAGTCCGGCAGACTCGGCAGCGCTGCCCTGGTTCACCGACATGATATACACGCCGTAGCTGGACACGCCGTACTGCATGGCAGTCTGCTCATCATTGATGGCCAGCACTTGGATGCCCAGCACCGGACGGGGCACATACCCATTCTCCACAAGCTGCTTGGCGACATCGGTGGCGGTGTTGATGGGGATGGCAAATCCCAGGCCCTCGGCCTCGCTGTCACCGCTCTTGGCGTTGACAATGCCGACCAGTTCGCCGTTGGCATTGAACAGGCCGCCGCCCGAGTTGCCCGGGCTGACTGCCGCGTTGGTCTGAATCAGGGTCATCTCATTGCCCTCCACCGTGATCTGACGGTTCAGGGCGCTGATGATGCCGTTGGTGACGGTGCCGCCCAGGGTACCCAGCGGGTTGCCCACGGCCACGACCTCCTCACCCACGACCAGCTTATCGCTGTCGCCGATGACGGCGGGGGTCAGGGTGGTGTCACCGGCGTCAATCTTCAGCATGGCCACGTCGGAAACGCTGTCCAAGCCCACCACCGTGGCGGTGTACTCGGTATCGCTGCCATTGAGCTGGACCTTGATGTTGGTGGCGCCATCCACCACATGGGCACAGGTCAGAATGTTGCCGTCCGACGAGACAATGACGCCGGAACCGGCACCGCTCTGCACATAGCTGCCGCCAAACCACAGGTTGTTGGAGCTGACCATCTGCTCCGTGGTGATGACCACCACGCTGGGGCTGACCAGCTTGGCAACATCCGAGGTGGACAATGCGGTGCCGTTGGCACTGCCGGAGGTATCGGAGGCATCGGCGTTGCTGGCGTCGGTGGAATCATTGCGCACGACAGTCTGCATCACCACGCTGCCGCTGGTCAAGCCCAGCCGGGATGCCGCCATGGCACCGCCCAGGCCGCCGCCAAAGCCCAGGACCACAACGCCCAGGCAGGCAACCACCCGCAGCACCACTTTTTTGGCGCCGCCCTTTTTCTTCTTCTTGGGAGGCTGCTGGGGCTGGGACGGTGCACTGGTGTAGCTGTAACCGTTGGCTGCGCCGCCGTGCATGGTGCTGGTGTAACCGGCGCCCTGGCCCTGATAGTTGTAATTGCCGGCATTCGGCCGCGTGTAGGCCGCACCCTGCTGCTGGTATCCCGCATTGGGCTGAGATGCCTGCTGCTGTGCCGCACTGCCTGCCTGGGCTTCCTGCTGCGAGTAATCGGTGCGGGCAGTGTTGGCGGTGTTCATGCCGCTGCTGCCCACATTGGGATAGCTGTTCTGCGCCCCGGCCTGCTCCTGTCCGGCGGGCTGGGCACCGGCTGCAGGCTGTGCATTGGCGGACTGCTGTGCGGCAGACTGCTCAGAAGCCTGCGGCTGGGCAGAGGGTTGGGATTCCGGCTGACCGCCGGTGTTGTTCGTATTATGGTAAAGGCCCGAATAATCAAATTCGTTTCCCATACAGATCTTCCTTTCTTTGTTGCGGGTGGAGGGAGGATGTGGTTCTTTCCTCAACCTGTGCCTAAAGTATAGGCGGCAATTGTGAAATACGTTTTTTCTCCCCGTGAAATAACTGTGAAAACCCATTCTGTCGCCGGATTTTCGGGTTTCGCGCCGCTGCGATTGACAGCGCAGCCTGCTTTTCGTACAATACAGATATATTTTACGGAAGGACGGTGGCCGGAATGCGCATTGCGTGCGAAAAAGAAATCGGCCGGCAGCGGTACCGGCTGTACAAGGAGCAGGAAGCCATCGGCCAGGCAGAAATATCCGGCGGGCAGCTGACCGGGCTGGAGGTGGCCGCCGACTGGCGTGGCCGCGGTTACGGCAGCTATCTGCTCAAGGAGGTTCTGCGTGCCAACGGCGGATTTGACACTGCCGCCGAGACCTGCTTTACCACGGCGCTGCCTGACCCGGACAACCGGCCGGCCTGGGCCCTGGCAAAGCGGTTCGGCTTTGTCCGCCAGGGTGACAGGCTGTGCCGCCATCACCTGCCCGACCTGACCGCGGTGCGGCTGGTACAGAACCTGCTGGCCAGCCTGCTCCAGCCGGGCGGGCTCTACATTGACGCCACCTGCGGCAATGGCCATGACACGCTGTTTCTCTGCGGGCTGGCTGGTCCCCAGGGCCATGTGCTGGGGCTGGACATCCAGCCGATGGCGGTGCAGGCCACCAACACGCTGCTGGCCCAGAACGGCATGGAGCATGTGGGCCAGGCCATTCTGGCAGACCACCGGGAACTGCTGCGCTTTGCGGCGGCCGGTTCCGCGGACTGCGTCATGTTCAATTTCGGCTGGCTGCCCGGTGCCCCCCACGAGGTACACAGCCAGGCCGAGGCATCGCTGGAGGCGGTGCGGGCGGCGCTGGAAGCCCTGAAACCCGGCGGGGTACTGAGCGCTGTGCTGTACAGCGGCAAGGTCATCGGCCGGAGCGAAAAGACCGCGGTGCTGGACTATCTGGAACACCTGCCGCTGACCCGATACACGGTGCTGGTCTGCCGCTTTGCCAACTGGGCGGACACCGCCCCGCTGCCCTGCCTGGTGATCAAGCGGCCTGCCATCTGCTGACCGGCAGCAGCATATTCCGATTGTACCACGGCGTTGCCGGAAAGTAAACCAAACCGGGCGGCATGCCCGCCCCCCAAAACGGAGGACCCATGCAGTACCTGATTTCCTTTCTGGAAGGCATCATCACCTTCATTTCCCCCTGCCTGCTGCCCATGCTGCCCATCTACCTGACCTACTTTGCCGGCGGCGGGCAGCGCTCGCTGGCCAAGACCCTGCGCTGTGCCGTCGGGTTTGTGCTGGGCTTTACCGTGCTGTTTGTTGCCATGGGCGGCCTGGCCGGCACGGTGGGCAGTTTTCTGACCCGATACCAGACCGCCGTCAACCTGATCTGCGGCGCGGTGGTGATCCTGTTCGGACTGAATTTTGCCGGTATCCTGAAATTCAACCTGTTTTCCGGCAGCCGCCGGACGGTGGACACCAGCAGCCTGAATTTCTTTTCCTCCTTCCTGTTCGGGGTGGTGTTCTCGGTGGGATGGACTCCCTGCGTCGGCGTCTTTCTGGGCTCGGCACTGATGCTGGCCTCCCAGCGGGGCCACGCGCTGGAAGGCATGGCGATGCTGTTGTGCTATTCGCTGGGACTGGGGGTTCCTTTCCTGCTCAGTGCGGTGCTCATTGACCGGCTGAAATCCACCTTTGACTGGATCAAACGCCACTATACCGTCATCAACCTGGTCTGCGGCTGGCTGCTGGTGCTCATCGGCCTGTCAATGGCCACCGGGCTTCTGGGCCGCCTGCTGAGTGCCCTGAGCTGAAAGGATTTTGCCATGAAACGCAAACTGATTCCCCTGATTCTTCTGATCGTCTTTGTGGCAGTCATCGCCGGCGCCTACCTGCTGTACCAGCGTCTGGCCGGCGACGCCCAGCCGGGCCTGGTGGTGGAGCCGGGCGCCAGCACCTCGGAATCCTCCCCGGCGCCGGATTCTGCCCCTTCCGCGGAGGCCACTCCCCTGCCGGAAAACACCGCCACCCCCGAACAGACCGAGGAACCCCGCATTGAGGCGCCGGACTTCACCGTCTATGACGCCGACGGCAACCCCACCAAGCTGTCGGACTTTGAAGGCAAGCCGGTGATTTTGAATTTCTGGGCCAGCTGGTGCGGCCCCTGCCGCAGCGAGATGCCGGAATTTGAGCAGGCATACGCCCAGTACGGTGAGGACATCCAGTTTGTGATGGTCAATTCCACCGACGGCTACCAGGAGACGGTGGACTCCGCATCCGAGTTCCTTGCGGAAAACGGCTACACCTTCCCCGCCTGGTATGACACCGACTTTGAGGCCTCGGCCGCTTACGGCGTCACCGGCCTGCCCACCACCTTCTTCATTGACAGTGAGGGGTATCTGGAAGCCTATGCCAGCGGCGCGTTGAATGCCGAGATTCTGCAGCAGGGCATCGACATGATCCTGCCTGCCGCGTAACCATTGCCAAAAACGCCCCGGCGTTTCCGGTCCAGATAACGGACAGGTAACGCCGGGGCGTACTGTTTTTCAGGGGATCTGGTCGGCAGGAACCTGTCCACTGGACCAGGTATTGTCGGTGGAGCTTTTCTCATACGGGGCATGGGCGTCGTAAATGTCCACGCTGTACCGGTCAATTCGGATACCGGCAGCCTCCATGGCCGCCTTGGCGTCGTGCAGGATCTGCTGGCCCAGTTCCTGCCCCGGCTGGTTGTCAAAGCCGAAGATTTCCAGACTGACTTCCACCGGCAGATTGGCCTTGTCGTAAGGCATATCCAGTGCAAAGCCCTGTTCCGCCAGGGTGGCCCCCTCCTGTCCTTCCCCGCCATAACCGATCGCAAAGTCGGTGGCGCCAAAGGGGGCAAACCCGGCTGCCTCCATGGCAGCACGTACATCCGCCGTCAAAGCCGCATCAATGCGGCTGCGGGTGTTGTTCAGCGTTTCCACCTGCGATGCATAGTCGGTGGAGCGCACCACGCCCAGTTCCACCCGGAGGGAAAAATGGGTGTCCTGGCTGGTGGAGGACTGCACCGTCACCTGATAGCTCCAGCCCGGGCTGAAGCTGACCTCCGTCACCTGAAAGTCCTGCCCGGGCCAGGTTTCGTTGGCGTAGTCCACCGCATGATGGACCGAATAGGCCCTGCTCAGCGGGTCGCCCAGCAGCGAGGCGGCAAACAGTCCCAGCACAACCAGCAGGGCAATGCCTGCCGCAGCAGCCAGACGGCGGCGCGGCCTGGAACGGGCGGCGGCTTTATTGTTTTTCATGGCGATTCTCCTTTTCCTTTGTCTCGGTTTCGGCGGGCCGGGAAAACCCGTACTGCAGCAGTGCGCCGGCCAGCATGCCCAGGCTGCACAGCACCAGGCAAAAGCCCCCAATCAGCAGGGCATAGATGGCGTTTTGCAAAAAGGCTCCGCCCACATCATAGGCATTGCGCCAGCTGTCCGACCAGAGCAGTGCCAGATTGAAGAGAAAAACCAGCACAGCGGTTCCCGGCGGCAGCAACAGGCGGTAACGCCCGCCGAAAAACCAGAACAGCACGCCAAGCACCGGCATGACCACGGCATTCCAGGGCAGGCCCTCGCCATAGCTGCTGAACAGCAGGCCCAGCAACAGCCCCGCCGCCAGCACCCCGCCCATCCACAGGCGGATCCGGCTTTGAATCCGGCCCAGAATCCGGCGGTCATCGGGCGGCGGCGGTTCCTCCCCCCGCCAGATGGCCTGGCAGGCCGGGCATCCGGCCAGATGCCGTTCCACCATCCTCCGGCTGGCGTCGCTGGCCACCCCGTCCCGCACCAGCGGCATCAGGTCCCGGCAGACATCGCAGGGCAAATCACGATTGTTCACAATAATCCCTCCTTGTGCAAAGTTTGCTTGAGCCATTGACGGGTGCGGCACTCAATGACCCGGGCGGACCCGGCGCTGATGGACAGCCGCCGGCCGATTTCTTCAAACGGCATTCCCTGCACCCGCAGGGCCATGACCCGGCGGGCGCGCTCCTCCCGGGTTGCCATCAGCTGGCGCACCCGGTCGAGCAGCTGCCGGTCGGCGGCGGTGTCGGACATGCGGTCCTCCACGTAGATTCCCAGCAGATCATCATAGGATACTGTGGGTTTGCGCCGCTTCAGCGACTGGAGCCACAGGTTGCGGGCGATACCGAACAGCCAGGTCTTTTCGCTGGACTGGCCGCGGAAGCTTGCCGCCCCCTGCAACGCCTTCAGGAAGGTTTCGCTCAGCAGGTCCTCCGCCTGGGCCGGGTCCCGGGTCAGGCTACAGAGATACCGGTATACGTCATCCCGATAGGCCCGGTACAGTTCCTCCACAGCGCGCATATCCGCATCACCTCCTTGCTGCTTTTGCTCATCTGTCGTCCGTCGTCCAAAAATGTTACAGGGACATTCTGCACAAAAAAGCCCCGGCGTTTCCGGTCCGGATAACGGACGGGTAACGCCGGGGCGTATGTTTCAAGAAAAGCAGGGTCAGGCAGCCTTCTCGGTGGTTTCAGCGGTCTTCTTTTCCCGGAAGAGGGTGCGGAAGATCAGACGAACCAGAGGGCCGCAGTAGCACAGCTGCCACAGCAGAGCGCAGGGCAGGTTCATGCCGAAGGTCTGGACCCAGGTGCCGAAGCTGGGTTTCTTGAACAGCAGGGTGGCGATCAGGCTCATGACCGGGCACATGACGCAGCAGATGCAGAAGCTGATGGAGCAGGCGATGAC
The DNA here is from genome assembly GCA_904390925.1 of uncultured Subdoligranulum sp. GTDB lineage: Bacteria > Bacillota > Clostridia > Oscillospirales > Ruminococcaceae > Gemmiger. The sequence continues at coordinate 56,103 of CAJFMB010000003.1, read as the reverse complement.
GGTGGGACGATCGGTGGGCTTGACAAAGGTAAAAGCCAGCTTGTGGGCGACCTTGTCCACGATGAAGAACTCCAGCAGGAAAGCGATGGGCGCCATGATGCGCAGCTCACCCAGTGCCATGACGAAGGTGGCATTGGAGACGCCGCCGGTGGCAAGCGCAATGTTGTAGACGATCATGCCATAGACCATGAAGATGGCCATGATGGCGGTAAAGACGATGTTCTGGAACAAAGTTTTCGGCATGATGATTTCCTCCCTGAGTGAAACAGATTCCGGGCCATACCCGGCAGTGATGCGATTCAGCCCTGCATGTTGCTGCCCGGTCTGCCCGGGTATGCGCCGCAATGCGGGGGTGAAGTGCAGTCTGTGTTGTTCGTTATCACCCGGAAGGAGTGTGCGTTGCCAATCAAACCATCTGCAAGATGGTATTGTAGCACAAGTGCCCTCGGTCATGTAAGCGGCATCGACATTTTTCCACGCTTTGTCAATGCCATCCCGGCGGAATCCGCTTATTTTTTGGATGAGTTGCACAATGTGTTTTTCTTGTCTTTGTGCAGTTTATCTGATTGTGGTGGTCCAGCGGGACTTTATGCAAGCTCGATGCAGTCTCCCGTGGAAAGCGGGTGCAGCAGTTTTCCCAAACAGGGTGCCAGGACGGCGTACCCGGCACCGCCGGTGCAATGCCCGGTATAGACGGCCTGCACCCCGTGCCGGTGCACACTGTCCGCCAGCGTCTGGACCTCGGCCCGGGAAAAGACGCAGATTTCCTGCCCGTCCTTCCTGCCCCGCATGTGGAGTCCTCCCACAAAGGCACGGATCGGCCGGTTCGGGAACCGGGCCGCCACCTCGTCCAGAATCACCGGCAGGCCGGCATGGCTGCAGCTGTTGATGACCACCAGCCCGGTTTCGGTCTCAAACACGGCGGTCAGCTCGTGGCGGAAATCATCCGGGCGGACAGCGCCTCCCCTGCCCCGGTACAGGTGCCGTTGCGCGCCGACTGCATCCAGTCCCGGCGTGGCATGGGGCAGCAGCGTCACCCCCGGGGCGGGATGCGTCGCACTGTCCAGCCAGACAAACCGCGGGGCATATCGGGGCAGCACGGTGTCCGGCAGCCCGATCTCGTGCCGGGCGGTGCCGTCCCCGGAGGAATACGCCTCTCCTGCCGCCCGCAGCGCGTACACCGGTGCATGGGCATTGCGGGCAAAAAATGCCGCCAGGCCGCCGCCGTGGTCATAGTGCCCGTGGGAGAGGATGGCCGCCTCCACCGAATCCAGCGGCAGGCCCAGCACGTCGGCATTTGCAGCAAAGGCACCACTGGCCCCTGCATCCAGCAGCCAGAGATGTCCGCCATACCGGATGAAAAGCGACAGACCGTGCTCCGGTGTCAGGGCCGGGTTTTGGGTGGTATTTTCAATCAGAACCGTGATCTGCATGGTTGCCTCCCTGGCTGCGGTGTTTTTTTCAGTATACGGCATTTTTCTGTGTTGGGAAAGAGGCACTTTTGGCGCAAAGACAGAAAGATGCCCCGGACATTGCATCCGGGGCATCTGTAAGCCATCAGAAGGGATTATCTGCGCCGGGACATTGCCAGGCGTCCTGCCGTGCAGATCAGCAATCCAACGCCGGACAACAGCAGCAACGCGGTCCAGAGGGCGGGCTGCGCCGCATCCCCCGTCTGGGGCACGGTGCCGATCCCTGCCGTGGGAGTGGGTGTGGGCGTGGTCTGGCCCGGGGCCGCGGTAGCTTCCGAAGTTACCGTGACAGTGGTATTTCCCGCAGTGCCGGGAGTAGGCACGGGCGAGGCCGGTTTGTCACCCGGCTGATCTTCCGGATCACTGCCCGGGGTTTCCTCAGGCGTTGCCTGCGGGGGATTCTCCGGCTGCTCATCGGGGTCCGTCTCCTCGGCGGGCATGGCATACAGATACATGCTGTCCAGTGTGCCCCAGCCGCCGGCCTGCATCTCCACCACAATCCGCAGCTGAACCGTGGCAGCTTCGGTCAGGGTGAACTGCACCGACGGAGTTTTCCAGTTGCACCAGGCAGCCAGGACGGCAGGGGTTCCCTCTGCCAGCAGATTGCCTTCGGCATCCAGCACCTGCAGCGTCACTTTGTCCCCTTCCATGCCCTGGGCCTCCGCCTGGAAGGTGTAGCTGCCGGCTTCCAGCGAGAGCGACTGATAGGTCACAGTGGAGATTCCTGCCGAGGCCCAGTACCAGTGCATGCTGTACTTGCCTTCCCGGGGGTCATCGGTGGCGGGCAGCGTGATGCCGTTGCCTTCCACAGTAAAGTTTGCCTTGTTGGTCTGTTCAAAGCCTGCATCCCCGGCAGGGATCAGGTTGGGTGCCTTGACGGTCAAGGAGAAGGTCACCGGTGCGGTGGTCTGCCCCGCATAGCTGCCGGTGTTGACCGTCTTGGAGAAGGTCACAGTGCCGTGCACCAGATAGCTGCCGGCGGTATCGGCATCCACAGCGGCCAGCTCCTGGGCATCCCAGACAACCGGGTCCTGCGCCGTGCCGTTTGTGTAGGTGACGGCAACGGTCTGCGGCAGCGTGAAGCTGTCACCCTCCTCGATGGTCAGTTCCGGCTGCTTGATGGATTCCACCGCAACCTGGTTGGAGTAGGCGCCGGTGCGCACCAGTTTCCAGATTTCGGCACTGGCCAGCGGCGCGCCGTCAGCATCAAACAACGCCTGGTTGTCCACTGCCGAGCCGCCGTACCAGACGCCGGCATCCTTCGGGTCATACTGGGCGGAATAGCTGGCTGCCCAGCCGGAACCGTACTGTTCCCACAGCTGCTTGTTGGCGGCAACGCGGGCGTCATACTCTGCGCCGGTCAGACCGGTGGTGTCCCCCACCGTGATCCAGGCAGGTTCCCAGTAATAGACACCGATGCCGCCTGCCTGGTTGACAGTGTCGATCAGATCCCGCAGATAGCTGGCCTGGCCCTGCGCGCTGAAGGGATAGCTGGTCTCGGTCATCATGGTATCGTTGTTGCCCTGGCGGATGGTGTTCTCGTGACCATCGGTATCGTCCAGGGTGTAGGCATAGCTGGTTTCCGCCACCATGACCTGTTTGCCGTAGGTGGTGCGCACCGTCTCCAGCTGTTTTTTCAGGTTGGCCAGCGTGCCATGCCAGGAGGGGTAGTAGGAGGTCGCCAGCACGTCATAATCCACACCGTAGCGGGCCAGATTGGCCGCCCAGCTGGTCATGGTGGACTTTTCCGGGTTGGTGACGTGGATGACCACCTGAATGTCCGGGTCAAAGCTGCGGATAGCAGCAGCACCTGCGCTGAACAGGGCGCACATATTGGCGGAACCGCTCTCGCCGATAAAGCCGCCGGTGGTCTCGTTGCCCACCTGTACCATGGCGATATCGGCGCCGGTGGCGGAGATGGTCTCCAGAGAGCTGGTCAGGAACTGCGCCAGCGCCTCTTCCTTCTGTTCCAGCGTAAAGTCGGACCAGGCCTTGGGGGCCTGCTGCTTGCTCGGGTCACACCAGAAATCCGAGCAGTGGAAATCCAGCAGCATTTTCAGACCCGCATCAGCGCAGCCTTTGGCAATTTCCGCTGCCGTTGCCACATCGTTGTTGCCGCCGCCGTAACCGTTGCCGTCCGCATCATAGGGATCGTTCCAGATGCGCACCCTCACATGGGTCACACCGCAGTCGGCCAGAAACTTGCAGAAGTCGCTGATGTTGTCAATGGTGTTGCCCTGGTAGTCCTGATAGGTGACACCGCTGGCAAACTCCGACATGACAGAGGAAATATCCACACCCATGATGAAATCATCGGGCAGATTTTCCACCTTTTCCACGTTGACGGCGGCTTCCACCGCGGTGTCCTCCCCCTGGGAAGGCGCTTCGGTTACCGTCAGGGTTGTTGTGGCGGAGGCCAGCTTGTTCCAGCCGGTATCATAGACTTCGGTGACCAGATAATAGGTGCCCTCGGTGGGCAGGGTGACGGCGGTGCTCAGGTCATTGGGGGTGCTGATCGCCGCATCACTGTTGCCGTCCCCGTGGCCGTTGGCATCATAGTAATCCAGCCAGGTGGTCAGGTTCAATCCCGCGGCAGCCAGATCGGTCACCGTCTCACCGTCACAGGTCACCGTAGCAGTGAGCGTGACCGTATCGCCCGGCATCACCTCGGTATCGCTGGCCGTGACGGTCACGCCGTACTGGCTGCTATTGCGGGCGGTCTCCCCTGTGGAAGTGCCCGTGCCCTCTGCAGACACAGTGCCCACCGACAGCGACAGCAGCAAAGATGCCGCCGCCAAAAGAGCACCGCCCCGGCGGACCAGAGCGCCGTTTGGCTTGTTCATGGTGTTGTCCTCCTTTATGCAAGTGTGGCTCCGGCAGGCATTTTCATTGCGCTATATTGCGCACTTTCCGCCTTTTTTTCTTACCCGAATTAAGGCAATTATAGCACAAATGTTAACAAAATCCAGCGTTTTTTGCAGAATTACAGAATCTTTGTGTAGAATCGTGCGCAATAATAGCGCAACATTGTAAATTTCAAACAAAAAGCAGCGGTGTATTCTTTCGATTTGCGCACCTGTTGCATTGCCTTTAATGACAGAAAAAATTCCCCGGATGAGGCATTACCACATCCGGGGAAATTTTTTTCCGCAGCCGCTGGCATACGGATCTGTTTTATTGTGTGCATCCAAGTTGTTCCGCGTATGCCGGCCGGGCAAGACAATCCGTCTTATGGCAAACACGGCGCCCAATGGCAGGAGAATTGCCAGACAGCCAAAAGCAGCGGTTTGTTATCCCCCTGTCCACCTGTGTGGATACAACAAAAAATGGCCGACATTTCTGTCGGCCATACTGTCTGGTGGAGAATTAGGGACTCGAACCCCAGACCCCTTGCGTGTGATGCAAATGCTCTAACCAGCTGAGCTAATCCTCCGTGACAACAAAGAGATTATAGCACAGCTACCATCCGAAAGTCAAGCCCCCGGCGCAGATTTTTTGCACCGGGCAAAAATCCGCGGCCGGGGGCCTGTTCTATGCTTTCAGAATGCCGTCACAGCACGGCGTACTCAGGGACGGGAGCATCCACACTGGTGGGGCCGCCGTCCATGAAATGGATGACCTTCTTGGGACACTTTTCCACGCAGATACCGCAGCCGTTGCACTTGGTGTAGTCGATGCGGGCCACGTTGTTACGCAGGAAGATCGCCTGCTGGGGGCAGTTCTTGACGCAGATGCCGCAGGCAATGCAGCCGGTCTTGCAGGCATGGACCACCGCAGCACCGCGCTCCTTGTTGCGGCAGAGGACCGCAGGCTGGGGTGCCACCGGCTTCATCTTCAGCAGGCCGCGGGGGCAGGCACGGGTGCAGGCGGTACAGCCGGTGCACTTGTCCCGGTCCACCACTGCCACACCGTTCTGTACGCTCAGGGCGCCAAACTTGCAGGCATTGACACAGTCGCCGTAGCCCAGGCAGCCAAAGGCGCAGGCAGTGGGGCCGCCGGCCACGCTGGCCGCAGCGGCGCAGCTCTTGATGCCGGAATAATCAAACCGGACCCCGCAGTTGGCGCCGCCGTTGCAGGAGACAAACGCCCGCATAGCGGGGCGGTCACTGGATTCCTCGCCCATGATCTCAGCAATGGCATCGGCGGTCTTGTCACCGCCGGGGGCGCACTTATGGATGGGTGCTCCGTCCTGGACAATGGCACGGGCGTAGTCGGCACAGCCGGCATAGCCGCAGCCGCCGCAGTTGGCGCCGGCCAGGCAGGAGGTGATCTCAGCAATGCGGGGGTCCTCCTTCACTGCCATGAACCGGGAGGCCAGCACCAGTACCAGGCCGCCCACCAGTCCCAGCAGTGTCAGAACGATCACCGCAAAAACGATCGGATTGCTCATACTCCTATCCCCCTTACAGCAGCGCAGCGATGATGTTTTCCACCACGCCGCCGAAGCCCATGAAGCTCAGCGAGGTGACGGCAGCCGCCACCAGCGTGATGGGCAGGCCCTTGAAGCACTCGGGCGGTTCGGCCTCCTCCACGCGCTGGCGCACGCCGCAGAACAGCACCATGGCCAGCAGGAAACCGATGCCGGCGCCTGCCGCACAGATCAGTGCCTCACCGTAGGCAAAGCCGAAGCCGCGGGCCGTCACGTCCGCGCTGTAATCCTGCACTGCCAGAATCGCCACGCCCAGCACACAGCAGTTGGTGGTGATCAGCGGCAGGTAAACACCCAGCGCATTGTACAGCGCCGGGATATACCGCTTGAGAGTGATTTCAATCAGCTGGACCAGCACGGCGATGACCAAGATGAAGATGATGGTCTGCATATAGCCAAGGTTGTTGGCATCCAGCAGGAAGATCTGCAGCGGGAAGGTCACGGCAGTGGCAATGACCATGACGACGATGACCGCCACGCCCATGCCCACCGAGGAATCCAGCTTTTTGGAGACGCCCAGGAAGGGGCAGATGCCCAAAAACTGTACCAGCACGTAGTTGTTGACCAGAATCATGCTGAACAGGATGGTGGCAAACGTTGCAATGTTCGCGCTCACTGGTCAGCACCTCCTTCCGCGTCGTTGGCCTTGGCGGCGTCCTGGTCCTCCAGGAGCACTTCGCCGCAGGTCTTGCGTTCAATGGGATGGTTGGTCTTGCGCTCGATCCAGATGCACAGCGCCATCAGGCAGCCAAAGACAAAGAAGCCGCCGGGGGCCTGATTCATCAGGGTGAACTTGTCCAGGCCTTCGGGCAGAAGCTGGATGCCCAGCCAGCTGCCGCTGCCGATGATCTCACGGATGGAGGACATCAGGAACATGGTCAGGATATAGCCAAGGCCCATGCCCAGACCGTCCAGGGCCGATTCCACCACCGTGTGCTTGCAGGCGAACATCTCGGCACGGCCGAGGATGATGCAGTTGACGACGATCAGCGCCAGGAACACACCCAGTGTCTGGTACAAATCCGCCATGTAGGCGTGCAGCACCATGTCCACAACGGTGACGAAGGTGGCGATGATGACAATGTAGCAGGGCAGATGCACCTTGTCGGGGATGACCTTGCGCAGTGCCGAGATGACAATGTTGGAGCAGACCAGCACGAAGGTCATGGACAGGCCCATGCCCAGCGCACCGGTGACGGTGGTGGTGATGGCCAGCGCCGAGCAGCAGCCCAGCACCAGGCGCAGCACCGGGTTTTCCCGGATGATGCCGGCGGTGAAAATTTTCCACTTGCTTTGCTTTTCCGCCATGTTATGCCGCCCCCTTCAGATCATTGTTGTAGCAGTCGATGGCTGCGTTGACCGCATTGTAGACGGCGTTGGAGGAGTAGGTGGCACCGGCCACCGCATCCACCGGCGTGCCGTCCGACACATGCCCGGAGGCGGAGAAGCCGGCAAACCCGGAGGTGAAGGAGTCCTCCCCCACCGCCGAGCCGATGCCCGCGGTCTGGGTGGAGGCATCCACCAGCAGGTTGGCAATGCTGCCGGAAGCGTCAAACGCCACATAGACGTTGACTGCCTTTCCGGAATAGCCGGCGGCGGCAGCCTGCACGGCGATGGAACCGTCCGGTGCACTGACGGCACCGGTGACGCCGGCGGACAGGCTGGCCTCGCTGACCGTCAGTTCGGTCAGGCTGTCGGCACTGGTGCCCTCCGGCAGAACCGCCACGTAGGATTCCAGGGTGCGGATGCGGGTGTTTTCCTCAATGACAGGGGCTGTGACCTTGTTCAGGGCAGCCAGCGCTGCACTGCAGACAATGCAGATGATCACAAGAACCAGAACCGGCCAGATCATGGCCTGGAAGGCGTTTTCCTGGCGGTCGGCGTTTGTTTTCTTGGCCATTATGCTGCCCCTCCCTTCTTGCTCACGGCCTTGCGGGCCTTGGTGCGGCCCAGGGGAATCTGATGGCTCCAGGCGTTGAACCAGGGAGTCAGCAGGTTGCCCAGCAGGATGGCAAAGCTCATGCCCTCATTCATCGAGCTGAAGTTGCGGATGACAAAGGTCAGCAGGCCGATGGCAATGCCGTAGATGATCCGGCCCTTGGTGGTGAAGGGACTGGTGACGTAGTCGGTGGCCATAAAGACGGCACCGAACAGCAGGCCGCCGCCCATCATTTCCACCAGCGTGCTGTGCAGGTCGCCGGTGACGGCAAAGGTCAGCACAAACATGGTGATCAGGATGCTGCCGGGGATGGCAAACCCGATGGTGCGGGTGGCCAGCAGATAGGCCAGACCCAGCAGGATGGCCAGGGTGCAGACCTCGCCCATCATGCCGCCATGCAGGCCCAGGAACATATCCACCAGGCTGACAGCGCCGGAATCGGCCGCCAGCGGGGTGGCGGTGGCCAGTGCATCCACCGCCACGTCGGGATAGACGTAGTCGGTCATGCGGGTGGCAAAGCCCAGGAACAGGGCGATACGGCCGATCAGCGCCGGGTTGGCAAAGTTACAGCCGATGCCGCCGAACAGCTGCTTGATGACCACAATGGCAATAAAGGCACCCACCACGCAGATCCACAGCGGCATGTTCACCGGCAGGTTCATGGCCAGGATGATGCCGGTGACCACGGCGGACAGGTCCCCCACCGGGTTGGGCTTTTTCAGCAGCAGGGTGTACAGATATTCAAATCCCACGCAGGCTGCCACCGTGACCCCCGTCACCAGCAGCGCGCGCATGCCGAAAATGAAGGCAGCTGCCACGATACAGGGGACCAGAGCAATAACCACATTGCCCATCAGGCCGCGGGTGGTGGAATTGTCCCGGATATGCGGCGAGGCAGTCACAATCAGGCGTTGTTCTTCCATAGTCACTTCCCTGCCTTTCCGTTTTTCTCTTTCAGGTACCAGGCCTTGGCCAGCGCCATGGTCTGGGACACCGGCCGCTTGGCCGGGCAGACATACGTACAGCTGCCGCAGGCAACACACAGGTCAATGCAGCGCGCCTTGAGGGCATCAAAATCCTTGCGCTTGAAGGCGCCGGCAATGACCACCGGCTCCAGGCCCATGGGACAGGCCTCGATGCAGCGGCCGCAGCGGATGCAGGCCTGGGCTTCCGGCAGGATGGCGGCCTTGCGGCTGAGCAGCAGCAGGCCGTTGTTCTGCTTGAGCACCGGGAAATCGGCACTGGGAGCGGCGCCGCCCATCATGGGGCCGCCGAAGATGATCTTGCCCAGTTCCACCTCCGGCTTGATGCCGCCGCAGGCTTCGATCACATCCCGGTACAGGGTGCCGATGGGGACCTCGATGTTACAGGGGTTGGCGATGGCGTCACCGTCCACCGTGACCCGCTTGGTGACCAGCGGCATGCCGGTCTTGAGATACTTGCCCAGGGTGGAAACGCTGGTGACGTTCATGACCACGCAGCCGCAGTCGGCAGGAATGCCCGCCTTGCCGTTGGGGGCCGTCTGGGGCACTTCCCGACCGGTGCAGGTCTCGATCAGGGTTTTCTCAGCGCCCTGGGGATACCGCATGGGCAGCGGCTTGACCGACACGCCCTTCATCTCCCGGGTCAGCGAGAACATCAGGTCAATGCACTCGGGCTTGTTGCGCTCGATGCCGATGATGCAGCGGGGAATGTCGCAGTACTTCATCACAGCGGCAATGCCGGACAGGATGGTGTCGCTGCATTCCAGCATTTCCCGCGCATCGGTGGTCAGGTAGGGTTCGCACTCGGCCGCGTTGATGATCAGCGTGTCAATGGTGTTGGCTGCCAGCTTGACCGCCGTGGGGAAGCCTGCGCCGCCCACGCCCACCAGGCCGCAGGCCCGGATGGCCGCCAGCAGGCTGTCCTTGTCGGTGACAACGGGCGGCACACAGGCCGGGTCCACCGTCTGGTTGCCGTCGGTCTGGATGGCCACCGCCTTGCAGACGGCGCCGTTGACCATCCGCATGGGCGCCACATCCAGAACCGTGCCGGAAACGCTGGAATGGATGTCGGCACTGACAAAACCGCCGGCCTTGCCGATCAGGGTGCCCACCATGACGGTGTCGCCTTTTTTGACCACCGGCTCGGCCGGGGCACCAATGTGCATCTGCATGGGAATGACCACATGCCGGGGCAACGGCATCTGCACCGTTTCCATGCCGGCAGTGGCCTTCTCGTGCGGCACCCGCGCGCCCTTGGCGGAACGCTTGAGTCCTTTCAGCATAGAGGTTCCTCCTCTTTTTATCACAATCCCCTCTGCCCCGCCGGCCAAAAAACAGGCACAGCGGGGCAGGGTAAAATACAGTATCTATTGTACGCATTCACGGGAAAGAAGTCAACCGCGCCCCTGCCCACCCTGCACAGAAACAATCCACAGGTTTTGAACATTATGCACAATGTTCAACGATGCGGGCTCCGCCCTGCCGGGTCAGTCGTAGTCATATTCCGGACTTTCAGCGGCGCGGGCATCCAGCCAGCGGGCCAGCGTCTCCATCTCGGCAAAGCTCAGGCGTCCGGCGTCGGCCAGCGTCATGACCAGACCCCGCACATCCCCGCCGTAGAGGGTGTCCAGATGGGCTGCGGTCGCCCGGGCACAGTAGTCGGCCCGGCGCACCAGCGGTGTATAGACGTTTTTGTTGCCCTGCTTGTCGCTGCGCACAAAGCCCTTGCCTTCCAGCCGGGACAGGAAGTTGAGCAGTGTCGAGTCCGCCCAGCGGCAGCCCCCGGGCAGGTTGGCGGCGATGCGGCGCCGGGTGGCAGCCCCCCCCCGCAGGCCCACAGGGCGGCCATGACCTGCTCCTCACTGGGGGGCAGCAGTGGCAGGGGGGCAGAAGAACTGGCTTGTGGCATGGTGTTTTCCTCCCATATTTGTCTTAATTTTTCTGGTTTTTATTTTACATTTGCCGCAGATATTTTGTCAAGTGGTTTGTTTGGCAGCGTCCTGTCCGGATGACGCCAAATTCTCGCTGTATTTTCTGCGGTTTTTGTAAAAGATAATGTATTCGTTTCAAAAACAGTTGTGCGTTTTGTCTGCACAAGCCCGGTTTGGGGCGGTTTTTTCGGCAGTGTGACGGCGGTTTGGCCGTTGCATCCGCCGGTGGCAGGGTCGTATAATGGTTGTATCGTCACGGCAGACAGACGGTTGCCTGCCGCAGCCAGCCGCCGGGAAATTTCCGGCCGCCGAAAACCATGCAAGAGAGGGAGTCATACCATGAATCGTGTCTACAACTTCAGCGCGGGGCCTTCGATGCTGCCGCTTCCGGTTTTGCAGCGTGCCCAGGCAGAGCTTCTGGATTACCACGGCTCCGGCCAGAGCGTGATGGAGATGAGTCACCGCAGCAAGTGGTTTGACCAGATCATCCAGGACACCGAGGCAGCCATCCGCCGGGTTCTGAATGTGCCTGACAACTATAAAATCGGCTTTTTCCAGGGCGGCGCCACCCAGCAGTTTGCCATGGTCCCGCTGAACTTCATGACCACCGGCAAGGCCGATTATCTGGTGACCGGCAACTTCTCCAAGAAGGCCGCGGAGGAGGCCGCCAAATTCGGTGAGGCCAGCATCGTCGCTTCCAGCAAGGACCGGAACTTCACCTGCATTCCCGACGTGAAGGCCATCCGGTACGACGCCGACGCCAGCTACGTGCACATCTGCCAGAACAACACCATCTTCGGCACCCGGTATGTGGAGGTGCCCGAAGTGCCCGGTCTGCCGCTGGTGGCGGACATGAGCTCGATGATCTTCTCCGAGCCGGTGGACGTGACCAAGTACGGCTGCATCTATTTCGGCGTGCAGAAGAACGTCGCCCCCGCCGGCATGGCCATCGCCATCATCCGGGAGGACCTGCTGGGCAAGAGCGCCAAGGGCATCACGCCGGAACAGATCCCCACCATGATGAACTACACCACCCTGCTGGCCAAGGACAGCATGTACAACACTCCGCCCTGCTGGTGCATCTACATGACCGGGCTGGTGATGGACTATCTGGAGCACGACATCGGCGGTCTGGCCGAGATGAAAAAGATCAACGAGGCCAAGGCCAAGGTGCTGTATGATTATCTGGACAGCCAGGACTTCTACAAGAATCCTGTGGAGAACAAGTACCGCAGCCTGATGAATGTGACCTTCACCAGCCCCGACCCGGAGATGGACAAGAAATTCTGCGCCGCCGCCACCGAGGCCGGCTTTGTCAACCTGAAGGGCCACCGCCTGGTGGGCGGCATGCGGGCCTCCATCTACAACGCCATGCCGCCGGAGGGCGTGGACAAACTGGTGGCCTTTATGGAACAGTTCCGCAAGGAAAACGCCTGACCAAAACTGAAACGCAACGAGGTGCATTCCCATGTATACCATTAAAACACTCAACGCCATCTCGCCGGTGGGCCTGGCCAAGCTGGCCCCCAACCTGTTCGAGGTGGATAACGATACCGACGCTCCCCAGGGCATTCTGGTGCGCAGCGCCGACATGCACGACAAGCCTCTGCCCGAAAGCCTGCTGGCCATCGCCCGGGCGGGCGCCGGCACCAACAACATTCCCATTGACAAGTGCACCGAGGCCGGCATTGTGGTCTTCAACACGCCGGGTGCCAACGCCAACGCCGTGGCCGAACTGGTCATCGGTGCCCTGGTGGCGGGCAGCCGCAACATGTCCGACGCCATTGTCTGGGCACAGAGTCTGAAGGGCAGCCCCACCCTGGCCAAGGATGTGGAAAAGGGCAAAAAGCAGTTTGTGGGTCCCGAGCTGCGCGGCAAGACGCTGGGCGTCATCGGCCTGGGCGCCATCGGCTCCCGGGTGGCCAACGCCGCCATCTCGCTGGGCATGGAGGTTCTGGGTTACGACCCCTACATCAGCATTGACGCGGCCTGGAGTCTGTCCCGCAGCGTCCAGCACTGCATCTCGCTGGCGGATATGCTGCCCCGGTGCGATTACCTGACCATCCACGTGCCCTATATGCCCTCCACCAAGCACACCATCAACGCCCAGACGCTGAATATGTGCAAGGACGGGGTCCGGGTGCTGAACTTTGCCCGCGGTGAGCTGGCCGACAATGCCGCCATTCTGGCCGCGCTGGACAGCGGCAAAGTGGCCCAGTATTTCTGCGACTTCCCCAGCGAGGAGCTGCTGGGGGTCAAGGGCGTCTGCTGCACGCCGCACCTGGGCGCCTCCACCCCGGAGAGCGAAACCAACTGTGCCGTCATGGCTGCCGCGGAACTGAGCGACTACCTGAAAAACGGCAACATCCTGCACAGCGTCAACCTGCCGGATGTCCAGCAGCCCCGCGCCGGCGGCCGCCGGATCTGTGTCATCCACAAGAATGAGCCCGGCGTGATTTCCGCCATCACCAGCGTCATGACCAGTGCCAACCTGAATATTGAGAACATGGTCAACAAGAGCCGGAAGGATGTGGCCTACACCATGCTGGATGTGACCGGCAGCCTGGATGCAGGCCTGGCCGAGCGGCTGGCGGCTGCCGAGCCGATCATCCGGGTGCGGATTCTGTAAAATTCATTCTCACGAGATACCTTTTTATACTGCAAACAGGCCCGGCCGGCGGCAGAGGAGCATCTCCTCCACCGCCGGCCAGGCCTTGCTGGCATCAGCGGGTGTAGCGGGCAACCATGCGGTCAAGGTCTTCCAGCGCCTTTTCAGCGCTGCGGGTCATCTTGTGCACGGTCTTGCGCATGGTATTCTGGTCGCGGGTGACGGTGTAGGCCACCGCGGCGCCTGCCGCCATGCCTGCTGCAATGGCGGCTGCCTGTGCCATGGATTTCATCGGCGTTTCCTCCTTTGTTCTGTTTTCGGGAATGATCTATGGGAAAAGGACGGGCAGAGCCTCTGCCCTGCCTTGTCCTTCCGGCAGAAAATATGGTAAACTAGAAAAATAAGACTGTCGGCTGCCCGTTTTTCGGGAGGAGGGATATCATGAAAAAAATCAAGCTCCGCCTGGTCCGCTGGATTTTCTGGATTGTGCTGACCATCGCCGCACTGATCGCCCTGATGGGTTCCGTTCAGGACCTGCCTGTTCCGGGGTGGACCGCCATCGGTCTGTGCGTCGCGGATTATGTGTTTTTCCTGATCTTTCACCGCTGCCCGCACTGCGGCCACCTGCTTCATTACCTGAGCTCCACCACCGACTGCTGCCCTTACTGCGGGGAAAGTCTGAACGACCGTTGACCCTGCCCCCGCAGTAGCTACTTTGCCCCGTTTCGCCTGTATTATGCGTCAGGGGCTGTGCTGCCTGTTTTACCCGCAATCCGGGCCGTTTGCAGACAAAAAGTTTGCTTTCGCCGGGTTGCGCCTTTTTTTGCCAGGCGGGATGTGGTAAAATCGTGTCAGATTTTTCGGAAGGGCCCGTCCTACCGGCCGGGCTTTTCCTTCATTTCTGACTGATAGAAAAGAGCGTTGTTGCCATGATCTCTGCCCCCAAAACTGTTCTCTGCATCCATGATCTGCCCTGCTTCGGCCGGGCGGCCCTTTCGGTCATCACCCCGGTGCTGGCGGCGCTGGGGGTGCAGCCGGTGGCGCTGCCCACCGCCATCCTGTCCACCCATACCGGCGGACTGGGCACCCCGGCCCGGATGTCCAATCCCGGCTACGGGCCCGCGGCGCTGGCCCATTATCAGCGGCTGGGGCTGCGGTTTGACTGCATCTATTCCGGTTACCTGGCGGACGCCAATCAGGCCAAACTGGTGGAGCAGGCCATGGAATCCTGGCCCGGGGCATTGGCGGTGGTGGACCCGGTTCTGGGCGACCACGGCAGGATGTACGCCGGACTTTCGGAGGACATGATCCCTGCCATGCGGTCGCTGTGCGCCAAGGCCGGGCTGATACTGCCCAACACCACCGAGGCGGCACTGCTGCTGGGTGAAGCCCCCGCCGAGACGGTCACGCTGGAATCCGCCTGCCGGCAGGCTGCACAGCTGACCCGGCTGTGCCCCCAGGTGGTGGTCACCGGCGTGCCCGCCGGGCGCAGCATTGCCTGTGTGGGTGCCGGGCGGGACGGCAGCAGCTTTGTGGTGCGCACCCCGCTGATTCCGCGGATGTACCACGGCACCGGGGACATTTTCGGCGCGGTGGTCTGCGGCCGGCTGATGCAGGGCAATGTGCCGGAGGCCGCCGTGCAGGCTGCCGCCGCCTTTGTGGCGGACTGTATCCGCGCCACGCCGGAGGGCGCCGATGAGCGGCTGGGCGTCTGGCTGGAAAGTGCCCTGCCGATGCTGGCAGGCCGGTAACCCGGTCAAAATATTGTTTCAGGACGTGAAAAAAGAATGAACCAACCCACAAACGAGCATCTGAATACATTGAACATTGTTCTGGTGGAACCGCGCATTCCCCAGAACACCGGCAACGTGGCCCGCACCTGTGCGGTGACCGGGGCCAGGCTGCATCTGGTGGGGCCGATGGGCTTTGCCATTGACGACCGGAAACTCAAGCGCGCCGGGCTTGACTACTGGGGTCAGCTTGATATAACATATTATCAGGACTACGCGGATTTTTTGCAGAAAAATTCCGGCCCGTTTTTCTATTTCACCTCCAAGGGTCTGCACCGACATACCGATGTCCAATATCCCGACGGCTGTTATCTGGTGTTCGGGCGGGAGGACGCCGGCCTGCCGGAATCGCTGCTGGCCGCACACCCCGACCAGTGTGTGCGGTTTCCCATGCGTCGGGGGGAGCGCTGCCTGAATCTGTCCAATTCGGTGGCGGTAGGCGTTTACGAGGTACTGCGGCAGTGGGATTTTGCCGGACTGGAAACCCACGGCCAGCTGACACAATATACCTGGGGCGAGTAAGCTTGTCCCACAACAACAGGAACGGATGTGAAAATCATGAGCAAAGTAGCCTTTCTGACCGACTCCAGCTGCGATATCCCTGCTGATCTGGCGGAAAAGTACGGCATTGAGATTGCCTGCTTTCCCGTCAATCTGGACGGCAAGGAGTACATCGAGCGCAAGGACATGACCAACGACCAGTTCTACAAAATGATGCGCGAGGCAACCGGATGCCCCACCACCGCCGCCATCACCTCACTGCAGTGGCTGGAATTCTATACCCGGTTTGCCGACGAGGGATACACCGACGTGGTGCATGCCTCCATCAACTCGGCAGGGTCCAGCACCTACGACAACGCCATCGCCGCTGCGAAGATGCTGTACGAGGAACGCCCCGACTGCACCATGAAGATCCGTCTGGTGGACAGCCACACCTACTCGATGGTGTTCGGCTGGTATGTCTGTGAGTGCGCCCGCAAGGTGCGCAACGGTGCCAGCGTGGCCGATGCCGTGCTGGAGATGGAAGAAAAGTTTGCCAAAGTGGAAGTCTGCCTGGCTGCCTTCAGCCTGAAACAGATGAAGAAATCCGGACGCATCTCGGCCGCCGCGGCGTTTGCCGGGGAACTGCTGGGCCTGCGCCCCATCATCAGCCTGAATGACGGCATCAGCAAGGTGGAGGCCAAGGTCCGCGGTGACAACAACGTCATGCCCGCCATGCTGAAGTGGATCCGCACCCGGGTGGAAAACCTGAAGGACACCCCCTACATGGTCGCCTACACCGAATCCACCGACCGCCGGGACGAGCTGGTCAAGCTGTGCAAGAAGGAATTCGGCCATGCACCGATGTGCACTTTCCAGCTGGGCGCTGCCGTCAGCGCCAACACCGGCCCCGACGCGGTGGCCATCGTCTTTGAGGGCAAGCCCCGCCGCCTGTGCGACTATCTGCCGCCGCTGCCGTAACTTTGTTCTGTTTTGCCGCTTCGGCCCTGTTTGGCCGGGGCGGCTTTTTTCTGTCCGGGCCCGGCAATGCCCGCGGACGGGTTTGTATTTTTCCGCTGTGCATGGTACAATAAGGCGTGTATGAATTTTTCCCGTGCCGGTAAAACAGCGGCGCTGCAAAGCCGGTTGTCCGGACGCAGACCGGGACCCAAATTGACAAGACCAGGAGAATCCGATATGCCAAACATTTCCAAAAACAGCGGCAGCCAGGGGGAGTGGACCACCATCATCCGCCCGCGCACCGGCTGGTTTGATATCGACCTGCGGGAGCTGTGGCGCTACCGCGATCTGATCATCATGTTCGTCAAGCGCAATTTTGCGGTTTTGTACAAACAGACCATCCTGGGCCCCGCCTGGGTGCTGCTCAACCCGCTGCTGACCACCGTGCTGTTCAATGTGGTGTTCGGCGGCATCGCCGGTCTGTCCACCGACGGCACCCCCAGCTTTCTGTTCTACATGGCGGGCAACACCGTGTGGACCTTCTTTTCCACCTGCATCAACAACACCGCCAACACCTTTGTGGCCAACAGCCAGGTGTTCGGCAAGGTGTATTTTCCCCGCCTGACCACCCCCATCAGCCAGGTGCTGACCAGTCTGATCAACTTTTTGATCCAGGCGGCCATGTTCGTGATCTTCTGGCTGTATTTCTGGCTCACCGGAGCGCAGATGCACCTGACCGTCTGGATGTGGGCAGTGCCGGTGGTGGTATTGCAGGTGATGCTGCTGGGCCTGGGCGTGGGCATCATTGTCTCCAGCCTGACCACCAAGTACCGGGACCTGGCCATTGCGGTCAGCTTCGGCGTGCAGCTGTGGATGTACATTTCCCCTGTGGTCTATCCGCTGTCCACCCTGGGCAACAGCCCCCGGCTGGCATTCCTGATGCGGCTGAACCCCATGACGGCGCCGGTGGAGATTTTCCGCACCGCAACACTGGGCACCGGCTCGGCGGACATCGGCATGTTTGTCTACAGCCTGGTGTTTACCGCGGTGGCGCTGTTCATCGGCGTGATTCTCTTCAGCCGGATTGAAAAGACCTTTATGGATACCGTGTAAGGGGGCAGCCATGTCTTTGTCTGAGAAAAATCCCGTCATTGAAGTGCGGGGACTGAAAAAGCAATACAAGCTGGGACAGATCGGCGGCGGCACCCTGACCCACGACCTGCAGAGCTGGTGGGCCCGTGTCCGCGGCAAGGAGGACCCCAACACCGTCATCGGCACCGACCAGCGGCTGTTCGGCCAGACCTTCATGGCGCTCAACGGCGTGGACCTGACCGTCTACCAGGGCGAGGCGCTGGGCATCATCGGCCGCAACGGCGCCGGCAAGTCCACCCTGTTGAAGATTCTCTCCCGCATCACCGCCCCCACCGAAGGGGAAATCCGCCTCAAGGGCCGTGTGGCCAGCATGCTGGAGGTGGGCACCGGCTTCAACAACGAGATGACCGGGCGGGAGAATATCTACATGAACGGTGCAATCCTGGGCATGACCAAGGCCGAGATCGACGCCAAGGTGGATGAGATCATCGAATTTTCCGAGTGCGGCGACTTCATCGACACGCCGGTGAAGCGGTATTCCAGCGGCATGTTTGTCAAGCTGGCCTTTGCCGTGGCCGCCCACCTGGACAGTGAGATCATGGTCATGGACGAGGTCCTGGCGGTGGGCGACATGAAGTTCCAGCAGAAATGCCTGGGCAAGATGAGCGATGTGGCCGGCCAGGAAGGCCGCACCGTCCTGTATGTCAGCCACAACATGTCCACCATCCGGCAGCTGTGCACCCGGTGCGTGGTGCTGGACAAGGGCCGCGTCATCTTTGACGGCGACGTGGAACAGGCCATTGCCATCTACATGGACACCACCGACGTGAACGTGGTGCACTATGATTTGAAGGATGTCTCCCGCATGAACCAGAGCGCCGGCAAACGGCTGCGACTGGAATCGCTGGACTTTGTGGGCAAGGAATCCAGTGTCTTTGCCGACACCGAAAAGATGCGCATCCGCATTGCCTGGCGGGTGTCGGAGCCGTTCGCCGGCGTGAACCTGAAAATGAACCTGCATTACCGGGATTCCTCGCCGGTGGGCATCACCCATCCGGTGAACCTGGGCTCCGCCGAGCCGGGGCATCTGTATGTGACGGAGTTTGAATTTGACCCGTCGCTGCTGGGCGAGGGCCAGTATTTCTTCTATCTGGACATTTTTGACGGCGCACTGGCCCAGGCGGTCTGTCTGGACAAGCCGGTGACCGAGTTTGCCTTTGAGGTGACCAGCGCCGACCTGTCGATGCCCACCTGGGCGTCCGGCTGGGGCCGGGTCCACTTCCCCGCCGTCAAGCTGCTGTCCACCGAGGCGGAGGGCTGACCATGGCTAAACCGGATCTTTACATCTGCCACACCGCCTATCACCTGCTGATCGCCATCGTACGGGCGCTGCGGGCGGGCGGCGGGCAGGCTGTCTGGCTGAGCGGGCAGATCCCCAACGCCGGGGCCCTGGCGGCCTCCCACAAGCTGGACGGCATTTTTTCCACCATCTGCGTACTGCAGGAATCCCGCTGGCCTGGCGTTGTGACCGGGCCCTTTGCCCATTGCCGCAACCGCCGCGCCTTTGAGAAGGCGTTGGGTGTAAGCCTTGCCAGGGATGCGTTCCGCAACATTTACATCTGCAACGACTGGAGTGTCACCGGCCGCTACCTGCAGGACTGCCGGGCACCCTATATTCTCTGTGAGGACACGGTGGGCGGCACCCTGGACCCGGACCAGCACCTGCTGGACCAGCAGCGCTCAGCCCCGGATTTTGCCGCCAAGCAGCGAGGACACGGGTATCTCTACTGGGGCGACAGCCCCTGCTGCCGGCTTGTGGAGAGCGAGGACGCCGCCCGGTGCACCCTGTTTCCGCCGGAAAAGCTGGCGACCTTCTCGAAAAAAGCACTGCTGGAAAGCCTGACCCCCGCCGAGAAGGCAGCGGTGCGCGGGGTGTTTCTCACCCGGCCGCTGCCGGAGGACCCCGCCGCGCTGGCAAACGCCACCCTGCTTTTGACCCGCAGCTTTGTGGCTGACGGTCTGATGGACCAGGATACCCAGGATGCGATGTTCCGGGCGGTGGCGGCAAAGTACGCCGACGGGCCGCTGTATATCAAGACCCATCCGCGGGACATCACCGACTACCAGGCGCTGTTCCCCGGGGCGGTGGTTCTGGAACGGACCATGCCCAGCGAGGTGCTGAACTTTTGCCTGCCGGGCAAATTCCGCCGGGCGGTCACCGTGCAAAGCTGGGTGCTGCGGGGCTTTACCGCAGCGGAGGAGAATATCTTCCTTTCGCTGGAGGAGGCCAAGGCCCTGATTCAGCGGTAATTTCTGCCCGCAGCCGGGCAGCAGACACAATTCCAAAATGTTTTTCCGAGGTGTAACGGATATGAAAACCATTGCAGTCATTCCCGCCCGCTATCACAGTTCCCGCATGCCGGGCAAGCCGCTGGCGGATATTCTGGGCTGTCCGATGATCTGGTGGGTCTGGCAGGAAGCCAGAAAATGCAAGGCGCTGGACGGCGTGGTCATTGCCACCGACGACGAGCGCATCGCCCGGGCCTGCGAGACCTACGGCATGGATTACTGCATGACCAGCCCCGACCACGACACCCCCACCGGCCGCATCTGGGAGGTCAGCACCAAGCTGGAGGCCGACCTGTACCTGCAGGTGATGGGCGACGAGCCGCTGATCAACGTGGCCTCCTTTGACCTGATTCTGCCCAAGACGCTGCCGGAGGACCCGTACTATGTGGCAGTGCTGACCAACATCATGGAGCACCCCGCCGATGTGATCGACTTTTCCAACCAGAAGGTGGTCACCAATGCAGCCCGGGAGATTCTGATGATCTCCCGAAGCCCCATCCCCTACCCGAAGGGAACCCTGGACTTTGAGTATGAGAAGGTCACCGGCATCCAGCTGTACAGCCGGCAGGCGCTGGCCTTCTACCACGACACCCCCAAATCCATGCTGGAGAAGGCAGAGGAAAACGACATGATGCGCTTTGTGGAAAACGGCCACAAGGTGCATGCCATCGTCAGCCCCTACAAGACCGTCAGCGTGGATACTCCCAAGGACCTGGAACTGGTGGCCCGCATCCTGACCGAGCGGGGCGAGAGCCGTCAGCCCGCCAAGTCCTGACGCAATTTCACCCATTGGAATAAGGAGAACTGCCATGCCCAACGTAAAACTGCTGGACTGCACGCTGCGCGACGGCGGCTATGTGAACAACTGGCGCTGGGGCTTTGCCTCGGCGCGGGAGATCATCCGCACCCTGACCCGTGCCGGCACCGACATTGTCGAGGTGGGTTTTCTGCGCAATGTGGAACAGTATGACCCCGACGTGACCGTCTGCAACACCATCGAGGAGCTCAACCGTCTGCTGCCGGACAATCCCGGCCACACCATGTATTCCGGTATGGCGATGCGCTCCAACTACGACATTGCCAAGCTGAGCGAATATTCGGGCAAGGGCATCGAGATGATCCGCATCACCGCCCACGACTACGACATCAAGGAGGGCATGGATTTTGCCCGGGAGGTCAAGGCCCGGGGCTACAAGCTGTCCATCAATCCCATCAACATCATGGGCTACAGCGACCGGGACATTTTGTGGATTCTGGACCAGGTCAACGCCATTCTGCCCTATCAGTTCTCCATCGTGGACACCTTCGGCAGCATGCGCCGCCGGGACCTGGAGCGGATTGTCAGTCTGGTGGACCACAATCTGGACCCCAGCATCCGGGTGGGGCTGCATCTGCACGAGAACATGGCCCTAAGCTTCTGCCTGGCGCAGGAGTTCATTGACAAGCATCTGCTGCGGGACACCACCGTGGACGCCAGCCTGATGGGCATGGGCCGGATTCCCGGCAACCTGCCCATTGAGCTGGTGGCTGACTACATGAACGAGGTTCTGGGCGACCATTACGACATCGACGAACTGATGGACGCCATCCAGGACTACATCGCCCCCATGAAGGGGGAAACCCAATGGGGCTACACGCCGGCCTATTTCCTGTCGGCGCGGTTCAACCTGCACCGGGACTATGCCGAGCACTATCTGGCCAAGGGCGACCTGACCAACCGGGACATCAACCACATTCTGTCGGTGTTTGACCGCTCCAAGGCCACCGCCTACGACCCGGCCTACGCCGACCAGCTGTATGCCGAGTATCAGGGCCGCCGGGTGGATGACGCCGCCGCGCTGGAACAGCTGAAATCCACCTTTGCCGGCAGGCGGGTACTGGTGCTGGCCCCCGGTGCCACACTGGCCGACCCGGCCACCCAGGCCCGCGTGGCGGCGCTGCGCGGCCAGGAGGACGGCGCCGACCTGATGGTTTCCGCCAACTTTGTGCCGGACTTCCTGACGCCGGATTACGCCTTCTTTACCAACAGCAAGCGTCTGGACAAGATGGGCGCCTTCCCCTGCCCTGCCATTCTGACCAGCAATCTGCGCCCGGAACAGCCGCCGGAACACTGCACGGTGGTGGGCTATGACCGCCTGGCCGGTGCCTTTGCCCAGGGCAGCAACAGCGTGGTCATGCTGCTGCGGCTGCTGGCACTGTGCGGGGCAAAAGCCGTCCTGCTAGCCGGTGCCGACGGCTACACCGAAGGCAAACCTGCCTACGCCGACACCAGCCTGCACACCCACACCGACCGGGGCCCGGCCTTCCACGCCGCCATGGCCCAGGCCATCCGCGCCTGCGGGCTGGACGTGACCTTTGTCACCCCCAGCGCTTACCAGCAGGCTTGATGCGGCAAAATACCTGTGACAAAGGATGTGAAGCCATGATCCGGCTGCTGGTTCTGGATGTGGACGGTACCATGACCGACGGGGGTGTCTACTATGACGCCTCCGGCAACGAACTGAAGAAATTTGCCATCAAGGATGGTGCCGGCATTGTGCTGGCCCACGCCGCAGGCATGCAGATCATGATCTGCACCGGACGCGCCTGCGAGGCGGTGCGCCGCCGGGCCGAGGAGCTGAAGGTGGAATACCTGTACCAGAACGTACATGGCAAGGCTGACTTTCTGCGGAGTTTCATGGCGGAGCACGGGCTGACCTCCGGCGAGGTGGCCTACTGCGGCGACGACTTGAATGATCTGGCCGCCATGGCACTCTGCGGCTTTGTGGCCTGCCCGGCGGATGCCGCCCCCGAGGTGGCCGCCCGGGCCACCTGCCGCTTGCCCCAGAAAGGCGGCGAGGGCGCGGTCCGCGGTGCCGTGGAGGCAATTCTGCGCCGGGACGGCCGCTGGCCGGAGGCAGTGCGCAAGGCCTTTGGCGCCGAAGTGTAATTCACAGGGGGTTTTTATGACAAAACCGAACTGGAAACAGACAATTGCACAGCACAAGCACACCTTCGTGGCACTGGCGGCCGCGGCGGTGTGCTTTGCGGTTTTTGCGCTGGTCTGGTGGACCGCGGTGCGGGGCCAGGGCAGCAAGGCACTGTCCAGCAGTATCTGCGACGATTATTCCGCCTACACCACGGTGGAAACCAGTGTCAGCCAGACCTTTAGCTATGACGACAGCCTGATTGCCATGGCCTTTGTCTTTGGCGCCGAGGGGGAGCAGCCCCAGGGCAGTCTGGAACTGGTGGTCACCGACACCGACACCGGCGAGGTCCTGGCCCGGAGCATCGGCGACATGGCAAGCATTCTGCCGAGACAGTACACCGGACTGGGCCTGGACCGGACAGTTCCCGCCACCGCCGGGCGCAGCTACACCGTGACACTGACCCCCCACTACGAGGGCAGCGGCCGGCTGAGCATGGGACATTCCGACGGCACCGCGCTGTGGCAGCAAAATGCCGTCATTGACGGCACCGAGCTGAACGGCACCCTGGCGCTGCTGATCACCTACCGGCAGATCGGCGGCTTTCTGACCCGGTATTACTGGCTGGTGGCGGTACTGGCTTTGGCAGCGGTCTTTTTCGGGGTGCGCAGCGCCTTGCGGGGCAAGCTGGCACTGCACCGGCTGGTCTGCCTGCTGGTGCTGGTGCTGGGCATCACCTACTCCTTTGCGCTGCCGCCCTACGGTGCCCCCGACGAGAAATACCACATCAACCAGTCCTTTACACTGGCCTGTCGCTGGGCCAACGTCCTGTCGGATGATGACTGGAAGATGGGCACTGTCCCCATCAGTTCCAGCTACCGCCGGGAACACGACACCAATGCCACCCTGCAAAACCAGGAAAACGGCACCACCGTCTGGGCCTGGCAGGCCTACGCCGACAATCTGTTCACCCTGTCCCCCGACAGCTTTGACAGCCACACTGAATACCAGGAGGCCCAGACCGACCAGAACCCGATTTTGTATCTGCCCAGCGCCGCTGCGGTCTTTGTCTCCTTTGTGCTGCATCTGGGCTTTGTCCCGGCGCTGGCGCTGGGACGGCTGGCCAACCTGGTCTGCTTTGCGCTACTGGCCATGGCGGCAATCAAATACGCTCCTTTTGGCCGGCGGGTGTTTGCCGCGGCAGCACTGTTGCCCATGACGCTGCATCTGGCAGCCTCCTTCTCCCGGGATGCGCTGCTTTTGGGGCTCTGCTTTGCCTTTGCGTCGCTGGCGCTGCGGGCAGCCTTCGGCAAGGAACGGCCCAGCCGGCGGATGCTGCTTGCCATGGCGGCGGCAGGGCTGCTGCTCTGCCCGGGCAAGGCAGTATATCTGCCACTGGCAGCCCTGGTACTGTGGATTCCCGGCAAACGCCTTCCCCTACCGAAACCCGCCGCCTGGAAGGCCGGGTTCCTGGCTGCCTGTGTGGCGCTGACGCTGCTGCTCAACGGGTCGATGCTTCGTTTTGCGGTGGGCAGCGATACCACCGTTCCGGCAACCGACACGGCCGTGACCCTCTCGGCGGACTCCACCGGCAGCCAACGTTCCGTCCACGGAGCCCCGGATGCGGAGGAAGCCTCCTCCGAGTCAGCAGAATCCGCCCTGGTCTACCGGAAAGATCTTTCGGAAAACACCGTAGAAAACTATGTGCGGCGCCTGTTCTGGTATGCGGAGGGCACCGAGCCCTCCGACGCCGAGACGGAATTCTGGTCGGATGCGCTGCGTTCCGGCGACACCACCGCTGTGGTGCTGGCCCAGAGCTTTTTCTTCAGCCCGGAGGCAATGGAATCCCCCCGGCTGAGCAATTACGATACGGTACGGGCCATGATTCTGTGCCTGTACAACCTCGACCCGCCGGAGGAAAATTGTGCCGGCTACGCGCAGAGTATCCCCGAAAAAGGGCTGCAGATGGTGTTCAAGGAGCTGTACGGCGGCACCTTCCTGCATCGGATCTTTGACCCGCTGGGGGTGACCATCGGCATCGAGGATTCTGAGCATTACCCGCTGGACCGGCAGCAGCTGGCCGAGGATGTACAGCAGGCTGCAGCCATCCGCGAAAGCCAGAGTGTGGCCACCGGCGACGACGCCATCTGCTACACCCCCGGATACCTGCTGACCCATCTGCCGCAGACGATCCGTCTGCTGATCAACTCTGTGATTCAAAACGGCGACCATTATCTGCGCACCCTGGTGGGCGGCAGTCTGGGCTACTACACCATGGATCTGGCCTGGTTCTGGGTGGTGGCGCTCTACCTGCTGCTTGCCTGGGCGGCAATTCCGGCTGCCGTCGAACTGCTGCCCGGCCGTGCTGCCCGCCTTGCCATGCTGGTGACAGGGCTTTTGTGCTGCGGTTTGTCGGTGGCCGGCTGCCTGACCTGGACCCCCATCAGCTACGACACGCTGTACGGGCTGCAGGGCCGCTATTTCCTGCCGGTGCTGCCGGTTTTGCTGGCGGCGCTGACGCCCCGCAGACTGCAGGCCGCCGATGGCCAACGCACCGGGGCGGGCCTGATCTGCGCGCTGTGCGTGGTGAATGCCGGTGTCCTTTTGAACGTCATGCTGGCTGTCCTGGCACTGTAAGGCGGGGGCGGATCAGAATTTTTGCTGGAGGCACACTTTGACCATCTGCTTTTTTTCCGCCCAGTACCTGCCCACGCCGGGCGGGGTGGAGCGGTATACCTGGAACCTGGCCCGCAAGGCAGTACAGCATGGCTGCCGCGCCCTTGTGGTGACCAGCGCCCTGCCCGGCCTGCCGGAGCAGGAAACCGACCCCGACGGCATTGAAATCGTTCGTCTGCCGGTCTGGCCGGTGATGGGCGGGCGGTTTCCGGTATTGCGTCCCGGCAGCCGCCTGGCGGACCTGACCCGGCACATCTTTTCCCGCCCCATCGACCTGTGCGTGGTCCAGACCCGCATGTACACCGAGAGCATCTGGGCGGCGCGGGCGGCCTGGCGGAGGCGGATTCCCACCGTGGTGATCGACCACTCCACCGGTTACATGCCCATGGGCGGGGGCCTGACCGGCCTGGCCGGACGGATCTATGAGCAGGCGGCCTGCGCCCTGATCCGTCGCACCGGCGCGCCCTTTTACGGGGTGTCGCTGGCCAGCTGCCGGTGGCTGAAAACCTTTGGCATCCAGGCGGCAGGCACCATGCCCAACGCCATTGACCCGGCCGCCCTGGCCGCCGAACAGGCCGGTCCCCGGTCCCCTGCCCTGACGAGGGAGCATCTTTGCCCGGGCGGCGAAAAACTGGTGGTTTTTCTGGGCCGTATGATCCCGGAAAAGGGCATCCGGGAACTGGTGGAGGCAGTCCGTTCCCTGCCGGGGGTGGTGCTGGTGGCCGCCGGCGACGGCCCGCTGCTGGAAGCGCTGCGGGCAAAGGCCCCCGGGAACGTGCATTTTCCCGGCGCCGTCGCCCACGGGGACGCGGTGCGGCTTTTGGCGGATGCCGACTGCTACTGCCTGCCCACCCGGTACGCCGAGGGCCTGCCCACCACGCTGCTGGAGGCAGCGGGCTGCGGCTGCCCCATCCTGTGCACCCCCACCGCCGGCACCGAGGAACTGCTGCCCGGGGACAGCGCCCTGTTTTTGTCGGATACACAGTCCGACACACTGCGCACCGCGCTGCAAAGGCTGTTGGATGACCCTGCCGGGGCGGCGCGCCGGGCGGATGCTGCCCGTCAAAATGCACTGGCCCACTTTACATGGGACGCGGTGTTTGCTAAACTGATACAGAACACTTGATGTGTGGCGGCCGCCGGGCGGATGCCCGGAAAACCTGCCCCACACCCGAAGGAGTCAAGATGTCAAAACTGTTGATCGTCATTCCGGCCCACAACGAGGAGAGCAATATCGCCCGCGTGGTGGGTGAACTGACCTCCAAATACCCGCAATATGACTATGTGGTAGTCAACGACGGCAGCCGGGACAAGACCGCCGCCATCTGCCGTGCCCGCGGATTTCACCTGATCGACCTGCCCATCAATCTGGGCCTGGCCGGTGCTTTCCAGACCGGGCTGCGTTACGCCGCCGAGAACGGCTATGACTGCGCCATGCAGCTGGACGCCGACGGCCAGCACCTGCCCGAGTACATCGCCCCCATGCTGGAGGCGCTGGAAAGCGGTGCCGACATTGTCATCGGCAGCCGGTTTCTGACGGTGAAGAAGCCCAAGACCCTGCGGATGCTGGGCAGCTATATCATCAGCTGGTCCATCCGCCTGACCACCGGCCGGGCCATCTGCGACCCCACCAGCGGCATGCGGATGTTCAACCGTGCCATGGTGGAGGAGTTTGCCCAGAACCTGAATTACGGCCCCGAGCCGGATACCATCAGCTACCTGATCAAAAACGGCGCCAAGGTCAAGGAGGTTCAGGTTTCCATGGCCGAGCGCACCGCCGGTCACAGTTATCTGAACCTGTGGAACAGCGTACAGTATATGGTCAAGATGTCCATCTCGATTTTGCTGATTCAGTGGTTCCGCAAGCGCGACACCGAGAACCCTTACCCGGAAAGGAGGATGTGATCCATGCTGGACCAGCCAATTATCCGTGTCTGCCTGATTCTGGGCAGCATCCTGACCGCATTTTTTGTGCTCCGGCGCATCCGCCAGGCCAAGGTGCAGATCGAGGATACCATCTACTGGCTTGCCGTGGCCTTTGTGCTGCTGATCCTGGCCATCTTCCCGGACATTGCCTTCTGGGCTTCCCGGCTGCTGGGCTTTGTCAGCCCCATCAATTTTGTCTACATCGTCATCATCTTTTTCCTCATCGTCAAGCAGTTTTTCATGGCGATCAAGATCAGCCAGCTGGACTCGAAAGTCCGCATCCTGACCCAGCGCATTGCCCTGAATGAGGAAAAGTCCGAGCGGGACAAACTGGATCTGTAAATTTGTCGTCCCGCCCCCGACAGCTGTCCTGCAAAAGCCAGACCGCCCCCGCCTGCCGGTATCCTGCGGCAAGGGAGGCGGCTTTTTTGACGGAAAGCGGTGACCTATTTCTGTTACCGTGTTGTAATAGAGGGCCAAATCTGCTATAATAAAGAATAATCTACCGTTGGAATCCATTTTGGTCTGTGCATCCGGTGCCAGACAATTCAACCCGTCCACAGGGACGGGCATACAGGAAGGATGGTATCTCGCCATGGCATATACTCCCAAACTGACCTATAAGGGCCGCCCGCTGGTGCGCTGCGGCAATGACATTTATTACGGCTCCCTGAAAGAGCCCTACGTCATCTATCTGCAGGTTCTGAACACCCGCAAGGAAAAGGGCATTGATGTGGCGGACAAGGTCCACATTGTGCTGCTGTCCACCGACACCGCCAAGCCGCTGCCCGAGCGCATCGTCCGCCAGGCAAACAAGGTGGGGCTGTACAATGCCCTGAGCTTTGGCGACATCATGCTGCGTGGCCAGCTGAAGGGCAACAAGTCCTGAAAGATCCGAGACAGAAAAACCGGCACAGTTCCTTTTGGGAGCTGTGCCGGTTTTGTTCTGGAAATCAGTAGATGGGCGCATGGTTCACAAAGGCGGCGAAGTAAATCCCCCACAACACGGCCAGAACGGCAAGGAGGACGGCTTTCTGCCAGCGGCGGGCCAGAATCCCTGCCGCCGGGGCCAACGCCGGCATGCCCAAAGCATAGCGCTGGGCGCTGATCAGCCAGGTCTGGCCGTTCATCATGGCGACGCCAGCCAGCCCCAGCAGCAGCCAGTCGGGCGGCAGACGGCGGGAAGCCAGCAAAAGCAGCAGCAACTCGGCAAAGACCAGCACCACCGTCCACAGGCCGATATAGATGCCCACGCTGTCGCCGCCGATGTAGCGGCTCATGATGGCCACCGCCTGCGGAAACAGGCAGAAACTGTGGTTCCAGTGCTGCTGCTGATAGATGGTAAACTGGAAGGCATTGCCGTATACCGCCCAGTTGATGCCAAGATACACCGCCAGCCCGGCCACCGGCCCCGCCATCGGCAGCAGCCAGCTCACCCGCAGACGGCGATTGCGGCGCAGGGCCAGAATTGCCCACAGCACCGCGTACCCGGTCAGCAGCACCCCGTTTGCCCGGCAGAGGGAGGCCAGCAGCCCGAACAGCCCGGCCTGGCCGGGTTTGTCCCGCTGCATCGCATCCAGGAAGGCAAAGTTCAGACAGTAAAACAGTGCCTCGGTCTGGGGCAGCACAAAGAAGAAGCTGCCGGGCAATAACAGCTGCACCGCACAGGCAAACGCCGCCGTCCTGCCGCTGCCGGACAGCCGATAGACACAGCGGTACAAAAACAGGGTCCCCACGGCGGTCAGACCGATGGACAGCACCGTCCCCACCAGCCACAGGTTCAGCCCCAGCAGGGCAAAGGGGCGCAGCAGCCAGGGCCACAGCGGGAAAAAGACAATCATCAGATACTGTTCGGCAAAGCCGCTCTCACCGGCGCCGTAGCCCCAGCGGGCCAGGTCCAGGTAATGCCGGGCATCCAGCCCGCCGCAGAGGGTGGAGGCCACCGCCTGCAGCGGCGTCTGGTCCGGCGCGTAGCGGTGGGCGGCAATGCAAAGCGCTGTCAGCAGGAAGAGGCACCAGGCCAGCGCACCCGCCACAGCCAGCCGCTGGCCCCGGCCATCAGGAACAGGCAAAGGCCGGCCGCAGCCCGGCAGCTGCCCCACCGGATGCAGAAACAGCCGCCACAGCCCGATGCCGGCCGCCGCCAGGAAAAGCAGCGCACTGACCCCGGCCAGAACCATGCCCATTGTCTGCTGTGTCATACAATCTCCTTTCGGGTTTCTGCCGGAAAGCAGAACTGCCCCGGAAGGCGCTCATGCAAGCAGCCTGCCGGGGCAGAAGCCGTATCTGAAATTATTCGATGGGGATTTCGCCGTCTGCCGGGGCCTCGGGAGCAGTTGCTGCCTCCTCGTCCTCGTCATCCTCCGACAGTTCAATGTCAAAGGACGCGCCGCAGTTGGGGCAGACCAGCTCATTGTTCAGCAGCTCGTCCTCGCCCACGGTGCTGACAGCGCCGCAGTTGGGGCAGGTCACCTCATAGGCGGCATCCTCGTCGCTGGCGTCCTCGTCGTCTTCCTCGTCCTCATCGTCCACGTCAAAGACAAAGTTGACCAGATCGGTCAGATCCTCGTCGAGGGTGTCCACGTCCTCGTACACCTGGTCGAGGGCCTCGTCATGCTCGGTGACGGTGGAAGCCATCTCCTCCAGCAGGTCCATCATCGCAGCGATGATCTTGCCGTTTTTGGAGTTGGGGTCAAATTCCATACCGGTCATCAGGCCGCGGATGTAGGCGGCCTTTGCGTTCAGATCCATAGCCATAGGGGTTTCCCCTCCTTTTTGAAAGCAGGCACAAAGCCCGGAAACAGTGACGATCCGTCTTTTTCCCTCACCGGCAGGCAACCGCCGGCGGAAACTGCATCAAAGGCAGGGTAAGGCAGATCAGACGCGCTCCATATACTCGCCGGTACGGGTGTCGATGCGGATCTTGTCGCCCTCGTTGATGAACAGGGGCACGCGGATCTCGGCGCCGGTCTCAACCTTGGCGGGCTTCAGGGTGTTGGTGGCAGTGTTGCCCTTGAAGCCGGGCTCGGTCTCGGTGACTTCCAGCTCGATGAAGTTGGGGATTTCAACGCTGAAAACCTTGCCCTTGTAGGACAGCAGCTTGCAGACCTCGTTCTCCTTGCAGAACTTGAAGTTGTCCGGCACATCGGAAGCGTTGACCGGGATATCGTCGTAGGTCTCGTTATCCATGAAATGATACAGATCACCGTCAGCGTAGCTGTAAGTTACTTCCTTGCGCTCGATGAACGCCTGGGGGAACTTGGCGGTGGGGTTGTAGCTGGTTTCGGTCACGGCGCCGGTGATGACGTTCTTGGTCTTGGTGCGCACGAAAGCCGCGCCCTTGCCGGGCTTGACGTGCTGGAACTCGACGACCTGAAGAACCTGGCCGTCCTGCTCAAAAGTAACGCCGTTGCGGAACTCGCCTGCAGAGATCATATTGAAATTCCTCCATGTGTAATATTAGTTGAATAGTGCATACCTGTAATATATTTTACCCGAAAAGGCCCGCCGTTGCAAGCCCTGCGGCCAGGTTTTGGCACTTTTTTCGTCAAAAAGCAGCCGCTAACCGTTAAGATCGGAGCGGTGCGGGGCCCTGTCACGCCCGGGCGTATGCCTGGCTCAGGGTGCGGGCGTCCTCGGCCTGGGTGCCGGCCGATTCGCAGATGATGGTGGGGGCAAGGCCGCGCTGCTTCAAAAGCTGCATCAGCGGCTCGTGGGGCGGACCGAACCGGGTGTCGGCAAAGGTCAGGTGCCGCTTTTCGCCGCCGGCGGTGTACTCAATGCGGGAGAAATGGCTGTGGAAATGCACCGCCCGGTCATCCCCCAGCTGCTCGGCCATCCGGTCGAGAATTGCGGCGTAGTCCTCCGCGCCGGTGATGCCTCCCTGGGTGCGGGCGTACAGATGCCCGAAGTCGATGCAGGGGGTGATGCGGCTGTCCACGCTGCACAGCGCCAGCACCTCGTCCAGCGTGCCCAGCTGGTTCACCTTGCCCATGGTCTCGGGGCAGAGCACGCAGTCGCCGTATCCGGCGGCGTCCACCGCCTCCACCGCGCGGCGCATGGTGTCCAGCGCCTTTTCCAGCGCGGCTTCCCGGCTCTGCTTGCCGCAGCTGCCGGCATGGAAGATCACCCGTTTCCCGCCCAGTGCCTTGACCAGCGCACAGCTTTGCAGCAGGTAGTCCACGCTGTGCAGGCGCTTGTCCTCCTCCAGGCTGCTCATGCTGATGTAGTAGGGCGCGTGCACCGACAGGGCAATGTCCTGTTCGGCACACTGGGCACCCAGCTGTGCGGCCTTGTCCAGCGCCATCCGGACACCCCGGCCGCACTGCACCTCGAAGGCGGTCAGCCCGAAGGAGGTGTGGTAGGCCGCAATGTCCCGGGGGCTTTTGTAGCCGCCGGCGGCAAAGCTGTCGGACAGACCGGCAGCGCCAAAGCGGGGCGTATCATTCATAGAGTTTGCCGCCTTTCTCAAAGTATTTGCGGATAAAGGGAGGCTCCAGCTTGCGCTTGAGGCGTACCCCGCGATTCTTTTCGTGGGGGGTGCGGGGCATCACATACAGGCAGCGGATACCGAACAGCCCCGCGGCCAGCCGGTCGGTGAAGATCTGGTCCCCCACCATGGCCATCTGATGCCTGGTGACCCCCAGACGCCTGCGGGCAACCATCAGACCGATGGGCAGCGGCTTGCAGGCCATGGGCACCCAGGCCAGCCCGATGCGGGTGGCAAAGGGCCGGACCCGCCTGTCGGTGTTGTTGGAAACGATGGTCAGGCTGACGCCTGACGCACGCATGGTATCCAGCCAGGCCGAGACCGAGTCATCCAGCTGCTGGCTGCCGTCGCCGGTGAGGGTGTTGTCCACATCCAGCACCAGTGCGGTGACGCCCAGCTGCTGCAGGAATGCCGGGGTGATGGCCTCCACATTTTTGAAGATATATTCCGGGGTGAGCAGCATGGGACAGCCCTCCTTTGCGGGGTATGACGGCAACAAAAAAGCAGGCCCGACCATGCGGGCCTGCCCAGTCGCTGCGCAGTTTACGCAGATCGGTAAGCCGAAAGCTTACTTATACTTGCGCTTGCGGGCGGCTTCGGACTTCTTCTTGCGGCGAACGGACGGCTTTTCGTAAGCCTCGCGCTTGCGCACCTCGGCGAGCACACCGCTGCGAGCAGTGCTGCGCTTGAAGCGGCGCAGCGCGCTCTCGAGGGATTCGCCCTCCTTGACACGGATCTCCGACATCTTGCTTTCCCTCCCTTGGTCCTACTGACAGGAGTTTGCCGGTCAATGTTTCAGCTCGGAATGCAGGGTCCCGGACGGCGGTTTTGGGCCGCTCAACGCAGGGTTTGGTTTGCATCGGCTACTAGTCAACCAGTATTGGTAATTATACTATACCTGCCATACAAATGTCAACCATATTTGCCCTATGCGGGCGAATATTTACAAAACGTTCAAAACCCGCTCAGCCCTTGGCAGCCAGGTTGACCAGCTTGCCCTTGACGTAGATTTCCTTGACGATGGTCTTGCCGGCCAGAGCCTCCTGAACAGCGGGTTCTGCCTTGGCCTGGGCAATGGCATCCGCCTGCTCGATGTCGGCAGGGACATTGATGCGGGCCTTGACCTTGCCGTTGACCTGCACGGCGATCTGGATGGTCTGCTCGACGCACTTGGCCTCGTCATACTTGGGCCAGGGGTAGTAGGCCAGCTGCTGGGTATGGCCCAACTGCTGCCACAGTTCCTCGGTCATGTGGGGGGCAAAGGGGTTGAGCAATTGCAGCAGGACCTCGAACTCGGCACGGGTGGCGCCGCCGTTGTCGTACAGGGCGTTGACGTAGATCATCAGCTGGGCAATGGCGGTGTTGGCCTTCAGGGCGTCAATATCCTCGCCCACCTTCTTGATGGTGCGATGGACGGTCGCCTCCAGGGCGGGACGGATACCGTCGCCCTCGACGATCTTGTCGGACAGACCCCAGATACGCTCCAGGAAGCGCTTGCAGCCCTTGATGGAGGAGGTGTTCCAGGGGGCAGCCTTCTCAAAGTCGCCGATGAACATCTCGTACAGGCGCAGGGTATCGGCGCCGTACTCATTGACCACGTCATCCGGGTTGACCACGTTGCCCAGGGACTTGGACATCTTGACAATGGGATGCTCGGCCATCTCGCCGAACTTCTCCACCAGATGCTCCCGGACCGCCTTCTCGCTGCCGAACTCGGCCAGCAGCTGCTTGCGGTCAGCATCGGACAGGTTCTCGTAGGCGTGGGGGTTCAGGCCCAGGATCATGCCGTGGCTGGTGCGCTTCTGGTAGGGCTCCTTGGTGGGAACCACGCCGATGTCGTACAGGAACTTGTGCCAGAACCGGCTGTACAGCAGGTGCAGGGTGGTGTGCTCCATGCCGCCGTTGTACCAGTCCACCGGGCTCCAGTATTCCAGAGCCTCCTTGCTGGCCAGTTCCTTGTCATTGTGGGGATCGCAGTAGCGCAGGAAGTACCAGCTGGACCCTGCCCACTGGGGCATGGTGTCGGTCTCCCGCTTGGCAGGGCCACCGCAGCAGGGGCAGGTGGTGTTGACCCACTCGGTGTGGCGTGCCAGCGGGCTTTCGCCGTCGGGACCCGGCTCAAAGTCCTTGATCTCGGGCAGGCGCAGCGGCAGCGAGCTTTCCGGCAGAGGCTGCCAGCCACACTTTTCGCAATAGACCATGGGGATGGGCTCGCCCCAGTAGCGCTGACGGCTGAAGACCCAGTCACGCAGCTTGAAGTTGACCTTCTTGCAGCCCTTGTGGTTTTCCTCCAGCCAGGCGTACATCTTGTTTTTGGCGTCCTCCACAGACAGGCCGTCCAGGAAGCCGGAGTTGACCAGCGTGCCGGTGGCCACATCGGTGAAGGCGGACTTGCTCAGGTCGGAGGGGGTGTTGCCCTTGACGACCTCGATGATGGGCAGGCCGAACTTCTGGGCAAACTCCCAGTCACGGTCATCGTGGGCAGGCACAGCCATGATGGCGCCGGTGCCGTAGGTGGCCAGGACGTAGTCGGAGATGAAGATGGGCACCACCTTGCCGTTGACCGGGTTGATGGCCTCGACGCCCTGGATCTTGACGCCGGTCTTTTCCTTGTTCAGCTCGGTGCGCTCAAAATCCGACTTGCGAGCGGCCTCGGCCTGGTAGGCCTTGACCTCGTCCACATTCTTCAGCAGGCCGGCATCCATCCACTTTTTCAGGAAGGCATGCTCGGGGCTGACGACCATGTAGGTGCAGCCGAACAGCGTGTCGGCGCGGGTGGTATAGACGGTCAGCACATCGCCGGCGGTGGTGTCAAAGTTAATCTCGGCGCCGTGGCTGCGGCCGATCCAGTTCTTCTGCTGGGTGGTGACGCGGTCGATGAAATCCAGGCCGTCCAGATCGTCAATCAGGCGGTCGGCATAGGCGGTGATCTTGAGCATCCACTGGCTCTTGACCTTGTGGATGACCGGGCTGCCGCAGCGCTCGCAGACGCCGTTGACGACCTCCTCGTTGGCCAGAACCACCTTGCAGCCGGTGCAGTAGTTGACGGTCATTTCCTTCTTGTAGGCCAGCCCCTTCTTGTACAGCTGCAGGAAGATCCACTGGGTCCACTTGTAATACTCGGGATCGGTGGTGTTGATCTCACGGTCCCAGTCAAAGGACAGACCCAGGGATTTCAGCTGGCTCTTGAAGCGGGCCACATTCTTGGCGGTGACGATCTCGGGATTGATGTGGTTTTTCAGCGCGTAGTTCTCGGTGGGCAGGCCGAAGGCGTCCCAGCCCATGGGATACAGCACGTTGTAACCGCACTGGCGCTTTTTGCGGGCGACAATGTCCAGCGCGGTGTAGCTGCGCGGATGGCCCACATGCAGACCCGCGGCGGAAGGATACGGGAACTCGACCAGGGCATAGAACTTGGGTTTGCTGTGGTCGATCTCGACATGGAAGGTATCTTCATCCTCCCACACCTTCTGCCATTTGGCCTCTACTGCTTTGAAGTCGTATTTCATGATTGCTCTCTCTCCCCCAAAAGCGGGCTGATCCCGCTGTTGTACTGGTGTTTCCGGACGTGCCATGCAGGCCGGAAGCTCTATTTGGACGCAACGAGGCAGGCCCCCGCGCACCGTTGCGTGTTTCGGGGCCTGCCGCGCAGGTTTACTGTTGTTCGGCCGGCTCAGCCGGCTCCGGCTGCCGCCACTCGCTCTCGGGCAGCGGCTCACCGTCCGCCCACAGATGTTCCAGATCATAGAAATCGTGGGCTTCCGGGGTGAAGACATGGACAATGACGCTACCGTAATCCAGCAGGATCCAGCGCTTGCCCTCGTGGCCTTCGGTGCGCAGGACGTTGACGCCCTGCCGCCCCAGCTGGAAGTCCGCCTCGTCCGCCAGCGCCGCCACATGGGTGGTGGAGGTGCCGGTGGCAATGACAAAGTAGTCGGTTACGGTGGTCAGGTCATGCACCCGGAGGATGCGAATGTTGCGGGCCTTCTTGGCGTCCAGCGCCCGGGCCAGACGGATAGCGAGTTCTTTGCTTTCCATGGGTGTCCCCCTTGTTGTGAAATTACGCGTCACGCCGCGTTGTCGGATTCGCTGCTGTCGGTGGAATCAGAACTGCCGTCGGCAGCGTCGGTTCCGTCGGTGGTACCGGCGTCCGGTGTCGGGGTGGGTTCCGGCAGATCGTAGGAATACTCATCGCTGATGCCGATATCCGCATTGCCGGAATCCACGGCATCCACCACGTTCTCGTTCAGGGTTGCCATGTACTGGACATTGGGATCAGTGGGCGTCATGCCGCTGACATCAAGCACATCGTCCTTAATATTCAGCTCGCTGGCATCCACGGGGCCGGTGTTCTCCCGGTAATAGGTGTTGAGCAGATCGGCGGTTTCCTGGCGGGCCGCCACCACAACGTCGTTGGGATGGGCCACATTCTGGGGATACTTCAGGCCGCCCATATACACCGGCACCTGGGCCAGCAGGATCTTGTCGCTGGAGACGTTCAGCAGACTGACTGCCACACTGACCAGCTCGGAGGCATCCAGGCTGGTGTCCACCATGCTCAGATAGAAGGGCAGGTTCTTGGCGATGTCCCACACGCTCATGGCACGCAGGCGGGCAAAGATGGCGGCATAGAAGTACCGCTGGGTGTTCAGACGGCCGATGTCGGAGTTTGCATAGCTATGTCGGTTGCGCAGGAAGAATTCGGCGGCAGCGCCGTTCAGGTTATGAACGCCCTGGGTCAGAGAGCTGCCGTCGTAGGACATATCCTGCGGCACATAGACGGTGATACCGCCCAGAATGTCCACCAGTTCCACCAGCTTTTCCAGCCGGATGGTGACATAGCCGTCAATGGGAACTTTCAACATATCGGCCACATAATCGCACAAAGCGCCGATGTCATTGTAGCCGGCGCTGCCCTGGGTCTTGGCGATGGCGTTGATCTGATAGTTGCCCGAGTAGCTGGCGTCGGTGGTGACAAAGATGTTGCGGGGAATCTGCAGCATCTTCAGCTCACCGGTCTCATTGTTGAAATGCAGCCACATGATCATATCGGTCATGCCGTCATTGACGGCAGCGTCCGACTGATTTTCCCCCTCGGTGGAGCGGTCAATGCCCACCAGCAGAACGTTGAATTCCTTGTCGGCATAGGCCTTGGGAGTGTTGATCAGGTCGCTGATGGAGATGGAGCTGCCCTCCGGGCGAAGCTGATTCATGACGATGGCGTAGGCGCCGCCGATGATCAGGGCGATCACCGCCACGGTGCCAAGCAGAATTTTCCACCACAGGCCCTTGGCCTTTTTCTTGCCCCGCTTACCGCGGCCGGAGGCGGAATCTCCCCCGCCGTTTTTGCCGCGGCCGGGACCCCGGGGCGGTTTGCCGCCCGCGCCGCCGGAGCGTCCGGAACCGCTGCGGCTGCTGCCGGAGGCAGAGCCTTCCATGCGGATGGAGCTGCGGCCATAGCGGCTGGCCTGAGCCACCTCGGGATGGGGGGTGACGGCCTGTTCCGCCGCCGGAGCGGCGGGCTGAACCGATGCAGCGGTGACGGCTGCAGTGGCCGGCTGGGCACGGTGAATGGTGCGGCCGGTGGTATTGGAGGAACGGTGAATCTGCCGCGGCGCGGAAGCCTGGGCAGCCGGTGCCTGTTGTGCCGGGTGTGCGGCAGGCTGGGCCGGACGGCTGGGCTGCTGCACCGGGCGGGCGGCAGGCTGGGCCGGACGGCTGACCTGCTGCACCGGACGGGCGGCAGGCTGGGCCGGACGGCTGACCTGCTGCACCGGACGGGCGGCAGACTGTGCAGCCTGGGCCGCCTTGCGGCGCTGACGCTCGGCAAATTCGGCGTCGTTGTGAATATCGTAGGCGGCACGGCTGCCCTGGGTCCGGTTCAGGTCCAGACGCCGCACCTGGGCATTGGCAGCCGAGACCTGCTGATGGGTCACCCGCGGAAACTGCTGGCTGCGGCGCAGACGGGCAGCCTCGGCATTGGCGCGGGCGCGGGCGCGGGCCTCCTCCATACGGGGGTCGGCATAGGCATCCGCGGCGCCGGCACTGGTATGGTTGCCGCTGATATTGATCTTGCGAGGCTCGCTCATTGGCTGGCTCCTCCTGATTTTTTACATGGGGTTGTCGGTTTTATTTGCGTGCCGCCAGAATCCGGCGCACGTCGTCCAATGCGGCCTGACTTTCCGGGTCCACCGGTTTGCCGCCGTCCTTGACAAATTGAATGCACTGTTCCAATGCCGCGCACATGGCCTTGTCCAGGTCCTCAAACTCCAGCTTGCGCAGTTGTTCCACACCGGGATAGTCCCGCTCGGCGCTGGTCATGTCCGCCAGATAGAGGATCTTGTCCAGCTTGCTCATCCCCGGTTTGCCGGTGGTATGGCAGCGGATGGCAGACAGAATTTCGGGGTCGGTGACCCCCCATTGGGTCTGGCACAAAATGGCCGCGGCAAGCCCGTGCCAGATGGGCGCGGGCCTCTGGGCAGCATTATTTGCTATTATAGCATTATCGGCAAAAATCTGCAACAGCTCCGCCTTGGGCAGCTCCTTGGCGCTGTCATGCAAAAGTGCCGCCAGTTCGGCCTTTTCCGGGTCGGCGCCCCAGTGTTCGGCCAGAGCCACCGCCATCTTTTTTACATTGATTGTGTGCCGGTAGCGCTTTTCGCTCAGCCGGCCTTTCACCAGCGCCTTGGCTTCCTTGCAGGTCATGCAGGTTTTCCTTTCTGTAATATTCTTGACTATATTTTCAAAATGTATCGTTTTTGCCGGGCAAATCCGGCCCCGGCACCTGTTTTCAGCAGGGGATCCCGGACCGGTTCCCGGATGCTTGGGGTTCAGTTTCCGGCCGGCCGGTACAGCCCGTGCTTCTGGATATAGACAGCCACGGTGGCGGGCACCAGAGCAAGTGCGTCCCGGTCCCCTGCCGCCAGGCGGGCGCGCAGCTCGCTGGAGGCACAGACAAAGGCCGGCGCCCGGGCAAAGAGAATCCGCCCGCCGTCTGCCGCCAGGCTGTCGGCCATAGCCTGCAGCTGGGCGTCGTCCCCGGTGCGGCGGCTTTCCACCACCAGGCATGCCATCTGCAAAATGCGCTGCCATTGCCGCCATTGCCGGAAGGTCAGCAGCATGTCGCTGCCGACACTGAGATACAGCTGCGCGTCCGGCCAGCTTTGCCGGAGCATGTCCAGCGTGTTGACGGTGTAGCTGCGGCCGGCATGGTCGATCTCCCACCGGCTGACGGTGACATGGGGGTCCAGGTCGGCAAAGCAGCGGCACATGGCCAGGCGGTGCTGCGCCGGGGTGGCGCTGGCCGCCTTGTGGGGCGGGATGCCCGCCGGCATGACAATGACCCGGTCAGGCTTCACCGCGTCCATGGCGGCGCGCAGATTGTTCATGTGGCCCAGATGGGGCGGGTCAAAGGTACCGCCGTAGAGAAGCAGTTTCATTTGACTTTGGCCAGCACTGCGTCAAAGGCAGAGTCCTTCTTCTTTTTCAGAAAGAGAACGAACTTGCGGCCGATGACCTGCACGCAGTCGGCGCCGGTGGCCTGGCAGAGGATGTCGGCAGCCTCGCGGGAGGAATACTCGCTGGTTTCCAGCACCTTGAGCTTGATCAGTTCCCGGGCGGCCAGGCAGTCGGCCACCGCGGCGGTGAGGGTCTCGTCAATTTCGCCCTTGCCGATCTGGAACACCGGTTCCAGGGGATTGGCTGCGGCGCGCAGGGCGGCGCGCTGTTTGCTTGTGAGCATGGTTTCTCCTTTGCTGTGGGAAGCAGATGCAGTATGACCGCAGCTGTTTTTCAGTTAATCATATAAAAATGACGAAATTATGACAAAGTTGAAAATTTTGGGTCTTTGTCGGAATTTATGCCTCGGCCAGAATATCCGGCAGCGCCTGTGCCATGGCAGCCATGGCACGGCCGCGGTGGCTGATGGCATCCTTTTCCCCGTCGGCCAGTTCGGCGTAGGTGCGTCCCCGCGTGTTGGGGGCAGTGCTGCCGTCGGGCAGGCCCACCGCGTCCGGGATGAAGAGCGGATCATAGCCGAAGCCGTTTTCTCCCCGCTCCTCAAAGCCGATGCGGCCGGGGCATTCGCCGGTGAAGATATGGCAGGTCCCGCCGGGCAGCAGCACGCAGACCGCCGAGACAAACCGGGCGGCGCGCCGGCCTTCCGGCACATTGGCCATCTCGGCGGCCAGTTTGCGGTTGTTGGCGGCATCGTCGCCGTGGTGGCCGCAGTAGCGGGCGCTGTAGACGCCGGGGGCGCCGTCCAGCGCATCGACGCAGAGGCCGGAATCATCCGCCACGGTGGGCAGGCCGGTGGCTCGGCAGAAGGCCTCGGCCTTGATGCGGGCATTCTCGGCAAAGGTGGTGCCGGTCTCCTCCGGGTCCAGGTTCAGGCCCAGCTCCCGGGGGCTGGTGACGGTGTGGCCCATCCGTTCCAGAATGCGGCGCAGTTCCTTCAGCTTGCCCGCATTGTTGGTGGCTGCAAGCACTTTCATTGGTCGTCGGCCTCCTTGTCATGTTTGGGCAGTTCCGGCAGCAGTGCCTCCGAAAAGTCGGTGGCCGAGAAGAACAGCAGATCGTCAATCTTTTCGCCCACACCCACAAAACGGATGGGCAGGCCCAGCTTCTGCTTGACGCCGATGACACAGCCGCCCTTGGGTGTGCCGTCCAGCTTGGTCAGCACCACACCGGTGGCGCCGGCGGCACGGCAGAATTCCTGCGCCTGGCTGATGGCGTTCTGGCCGGTGATGGCGTCCAGCACCAGCAGCACCTCCAGGCTGGCTTCGGGGCTGGCCTTCTTGACGCTGCGGGCAATCTTGGACAGCTCGTCCATGAGGCCCTTCTTGTTGTGCAGGCGGCCGGCGGTGTCGGCGATGACCATGTCATAGCCGCGGGCGTTGGCGCTTTTCACCGCATCGAAGATGACGGCGGCGGGGTCGGCGCCCTCCCCTGCCTTGACAAGCGGCACCTCGGCCCGCTCGGCCCAGAGTTCCAGCTGCTCGCTGGCGGCGGCGCGGAAGGTGTCACCGGCGGCCAGCATTACCTTGCGACCCAGGTCCTTGTACAGGTAGGCCAGCTTGGCGATGGTGGTGGTCTTGCCCACACCGTTGACGCCGATGACCAGGATCACCGCCGGTTTGCCGGAGATGTCCATGTCGTCGGTGGGGCTCATTTCCAGGCGGATCAGCTCCCGCAGTGCCTTGAGGGCCTGCTCGCCGGTTTTCAGGTGATCCTGCTGCACCTTGTCCCGCAGGTCATCCACCAGACGGATGGCACAGTCAGGCCCCACGTCGGCCAGGATCAGCTGTTCTTCCAGATCATTGTACAGGTCGTCGTCGATCTGGGAATGGGTGAGGGTATTGACAATGTTGGTGAAAAAGCCGGTGCGGGTCTTTTCCAGGCCGTCATTGATCTTTTTCTTGCGGAATGCATCAAACAAGCCCATTGCGGGCACCTCCTTTGGTGGGTGGCGGAAAACGGCAAACTGCGGGCAGGTCAGGAAATCAGGTCGGCGGAGACGTTGTTCAGATCCAGGCGCAGGATCTTGGAGACGCCGTCCTCCTGCATGGTGACGCCGTACAGAACGTCGGCGGCCTCCATGGTGCCGCGGCGGTGGGTGATGACGATGAACTGGGTCTTGTCGGTGAGGCGGCGCAGATACTGGGCGTAGCGCACCACATTGACATCGTCCAGGGCAGCCTCGATCTCGTCCAGGATACAGAAGGGCGAGGGGTTGACCGCCAGAATGGCAAAGTAGATGGAGATGGCCACCAGTGCCTGCTCGCCGCCGGACAGCGCCGACAGGTTCTTGATGACCTTGCCGGGGGGCGATACCTCAATCTCGATGCCGCTTTCCAGCACGTCGTTGGGGTCGGACAGGTAGAGTTTTGCGCTGCCGCCGCCGAACAGTTCCCGGAAGATATGGATGAAGTTTTCGTTGATGCGCTTGAAGCTGTCGGAGAACAGGGTACGCATCTCGTCGCAGAGTTCGCCGATCATGCGGCGCAGTTCAGCGCGGGATTTTTCCACGTCGGTGACCTGGGCCTTCATGAAGTCGTAGCGCTCCTTGACTTCCTTGTACTCGTCGATGGCGCCCACATTGACATTGCCCAAAGCGCGGATCTTGCCGCGGACCTCGGTGACCTGGCGGCGCAGCTCAGTGACATTGGAAAACGCCACGCAGAGTTTTTCCGCCTCGCTCTCGGCCAGCTGGTACTCCTCCCACAGCTTGGCGGCGGTGGTGTTCAGCTCGGTCTCGGCGGCGGCGCGGCGCTCGGCCAGGCGGGCCATCTCGCCGCTCATCCGCTCCCGCTGGTCGGTCAGGGCACGGTTTTCCTGTGCCATGCGGGCGGACTCGGCCTCGGTCTGCATCCGGGCGGCGTTGGCGTCCCGGATGGCCTGCTCACAGGCTTCGATGTGCTGCTTGTTTTCCTCCCGCTGGCGGCGGATGTTCTCGATGCTCAGCTCGTTGGCGCGAATCCGCTGGCGGCAGGCCTCGATGGCGGCGTCCAGTTCCCGGGCGCGGGCCTGGGCCTCGCCGGTGCGGCCGGCCAGGGTTTCCAGGGCGGCCTGGTGCAGGCTGCGGTCCTTCTCGGCGGTCAGGCGGGCCAGCCGGTTGTCGTTGACGGCGGCGGTCAGCTGTTCCCGCTTTGCCGTCAGGCTGTCGGTGCTCTCGCCCAGGGCGGAAAGCTCCTGCTCGTGGGCGGTCTGCTCGCTCTCGGCGGCGGCGCGGTCCTTGCCCGCCTGCTCGGCGGCGGCGCGGCTCTCGGCCAGCTGGGCCTCAAACAGGGTGATTTCCCCGTCCAGCCGTTCCCGCTCCTTGGCGGCGTTGTCGGCGGCGGCCGCCAGGCGGTCCACCTCCAGCGAGGCCCGCAGCCGGTCGGCGGCGGCGGTCATGCTTTCGCTGTCGGCGCCGGTGAGCTGTGCCTGCAGGGTATCCGCCTCCGCCTTGCGGTCGTGGGCGGCCTGGGCGGCATCGTCCCGGGTCTTCTGCAAAGTGGTCAGGCGGGCGCGGAGTTCCTCCAGCTCCTGCTTGCGGCTGAAGACGCCCACGCTGCGGGCGGTGGAACCGCCGGTGAAGCTGCCGCCCGCGTTGATGACCTGACCGTCCAGCGTGACGATCCGGTTGCGGTAACCGAGATTGCGGGCCACCGCGGAGGCCTCGGCCAGGTCCTCCACCACGATGATGCGGCCCAGCAGGTTATTGACAATGTTCTGGTATTTTGGGTCGGCCTCCACCAGGTCGGCTGCCACCTCGGCGGTGCCGGTGAGGCGGCCGTTGAACCGGTTGCCCTGCATGGTGTCCAGCGGCAGGAAGGTGGCGCGGCCGCCCTTTTCGGCTTTCAGGAAACCGATGGCGGCGCGGGCGGACTTTTCGTCCTCCACCACAATGTTCTGCAGGGCAAAGCCCAAGGCGGTCTCGATGGCCACCTCGTAGCCCTTGCGCACCGTCAGGATGCCGGCCACCGGGCCGATGATGCCCCGCAGCCGGCCGGAACCGGCGGCCCGCATCACGGTTTTGACGCTCTGCTGGTAGCCGTCCAGGTTGCGCTCCAGATCCTGCAGGATGTGGATGCGCTGGGTGGCGGCGCTCAGGCTGCGCTCCGCCTGCTGCAATGCGTCGGCGGCTTCCGCCTGCTGGCGCTTGCGGCTTTCCAGTTTCAGGCGCAGCCCGGCCCGGATGTTGTCCAGCCGGGTCACCGCCTCCTCCGCCTGTTTCAGGTGGTCGGCAGCCTCCGCCCGCTGGCGGTCGGATTCCGCCGATGCGGTTTCCAGCTGCTGTTTCTGGGCACGGGCATCCTGCAGCCGGGCCTCGGCGGCGTTGGCCGCGCTCTCGGCGGTGGCGGCCTGCACCCGGGCGGCGGTGGCCGCCTGCTGGCAGCGCAGAATGGCCGCGTTGAGCAGGTCCTTCTGCTGGCCGCCCTGCAAAGCCTGCTGTTCCAGCTCGGTCAGCTGGCGGGTCAGCTCCTGGGCGGTCTTGTCTGCCTCAGCAATCCGGGCGTCCAGCTTTTCCATGGCGGCGCGGTGGCCCTCGGCCTCCAGCTCCAGGTCCTTCTGGCCCTCGCCGGCCCGGGACAGTTCCGCCTGGGCGTCCTCAATCTGGCGGCGGCTGTGCTCGTTTTCGTTGTTGAGCACCGCGATCTCGCTCTCGCTGCCGGCATTTTTCTCGGTGACGGCGCGGATCTCGGCGTTGGCCTGTTCCACCTGCACCATCAGCTGCTGGGCCTTGGCGCGCAGCGCCTCGGTCTTTTCGTCGTATTCGTCCAGGCTGCGGCTCAGCCGGTCATAGTCGGCCTGGGCAGCCTCGTATTTGCGCTGCTGGTCCCGGACGGTGTCCTTGGCCCGGCGGATGGCATCCACCCACAGGG
Source organism: uncultured Subdoligranulum sp. (assembly GCA_904390925.1). Lineage (GTDB taxonomy): Bacteria > Bacillota > Clostridia > Oscillospirales > Ruminococcaceae > Gemmiger. Next base: position 11,708 of record CAJFMB010000003.1, on the reverse strand, counting down.
TGACTTCCAGGCTTTTGCGCTGCTCCGACAGTTCCAGGAACTGCTGGGCCTTCTCGCTGTCCCGCTTGAGGGGACCCACCCGGCGTTCCAGTTCGCCCAGGATGTCCCGCAGCCGTTCCAGGTTGCCCTCGGCGGCGGCCAGGCGGCGCTCGGCCTCGTTTTTGCGGTAGCGGTAGCGGGCAATGCCGGAGGCCTCCTCAAAGATCTCCCGGCGCTCGCCGGATTTGGCGGCGACGATCTCGGCGATGCGGCCCTGGCCCACAATGGCGTAGCCGTCCCGGCCCAGGCCGGTGTCCAGCAGCAGCTCGTAGATGTCCTTCAGACGTACGCTCTGGCCGTTGATGCTGTACTCACTCTCGCCGCTGCGGTAGTACCGGCGGCCGATGGTGACCTCGTCGGCGTCCATGTCCAGGCCGTGGTCGGTGTTGTCGATGGTCAGGCTGACCGAGGCATAGCCCATGGCGCCCCGGGTCTGGGTGCCGCCGAAGATGACATCCTCCATCTTGCCTGCGCCGCGCAGCTGCTTGGAGCTGGTCTCGCCCATGACCCAGCGGATGGCGTCGGAGATATTGCTTTTGCCACTGCCGTTGGGGCCGACGATGCCGGTGATGCCCTCGCCGATGGTCAGGCGGGTCTTGTCCGGAAAGCTCTTAAAGCCCTGGATTTCAAGTTCTTTCAAGCGCATAGGGGTGGGGTTCTCTCCTTCTTTTTGGCGGGAATGCTCAGGTTTCGGCCTTGTCGATCAGCCCCATCAGGCGCAAAGCCTCCCGGGCGGCGTGCTGCTCGGCCATCTTTTTGCTGCGGCCTTCGCCGCGGGCGATGCAATTGGAATTCAGGTAGACCGCCACCCCGAACCGCTTGTCGTGGTCGGGGCCGGACTCGCTCTCCACCTCATAGTGGAGTTTTTCCTCGGGGTTCTGCTGGATGACCTCCTGCAGGCGGGTCTTGTAGTCCTCCTCGGCAGTCTTGCCCTCGGTCAAAAAGGGCAGGATGAAGCCGCGGGCGGTCTCCAGGCCGCCGTCCAGGTAAAGTGCGGCGATCAGCGCCTCGAAGGCGTCCGACACCACGCTGGGACGGGTACGGCCGCCGCCCAGCTCCTCGCCGCGGCCCAGCCGCAGAAAGCTGCCCAGCTCGATCTCCTGGGCAAACTGGAACAGCGCATCCTCGCTGACCAGGCTGGCCCGCATGCGGGTCAGCTCGCCCTCGGGGCGGGTGGAGTGGTGGAACAGGTAATCCGCCGCCACCACCGACAGCACACTGTCCCCCAGAAACTCCAGCCGCTCGTTGTGCTGCACCGGGGTGCGGCTTTCGTTGGCGTAGCTGGTGTGGGTCAGCGCAATGTCCAGAAGCGTTTTATCCTTGAAATGGTATCCCAGCTTGTCTTCCAGCTGGGCAGGGTTCCGAAATTTCATCTCATTCGCTCTTTTCTGCCTTGGTGTCGTTGGCGTTCAGTGCAGCCAGGGCGGACTCCATGGTGCCGCACAGGTCCTCGGCCACGCACTGGCGGGCCTGACGGATGGCATTCTTGATGCCCTTGGCGGTGCTGGAGCCGTGGGCCTTGATCACCGGGCGGGCAGTGCCCAGCAGCGGCGCGCCGCCCACTTCCTCCGAGTCCATCTTGTGCTTGATGCCACGCAGGCCGTTCTTGATGCCCAGGAAGCACAGCTTGGTGACCAGGTTTTCCAGAAACACATCCTTGAGCATGCCGAACAGGGTTTTGGCCATGCCTTCCATCAGCTTCAGGATCACATTGCCCACAAAGCCGTCGCAGACCACCACATCCACCTCGCCGTTGGGGACCTCGCGGGGTTCGATGTTGCCCACAAAGTGGATGACCGGGTTGTCCCGCATCAGGCCGTGGGCCTCCCGGTAGATGGGGGTGCCCTTGGTGTCCTCGGTGCCGTTGTTGACCAGTGCCACCGACGGGTTGGTCCGGCCCATGACCTTTTCGGCATAGACGCTGCCCATGACCGCAAAGGCATTCAGGGTGGTGGCACGGCATTCCACATTGGCGCCGCAGTCCAGCAGCAGGAAGTTCTGCTTCAGGCCGGGCATCGGGGTGGCCAGGGCCGGGCGCTTGATGCCCTTGACGGTGCGCACAATCAGGCTGGAGGCCACATGCAGCGTACCGGTGGAACCGGCGCTGACAAAGGCGTCGCCCTCGCCGTTTTTCAGCATGGTCAGGCCCCGCACCATGCTGGAATCCTTTTTCTGGCGGGCGGCCTTGACCGGGTCGTCGTGCATCGAGACCACCTCGCGGCAGTCCACAATCTCCATGCCGTCCAGAGAGATGGCATGCTCCGCGGCGGTCTGTTCGATCACTTCGCGCTGGCCCAGCAGCACCAGCTGCATTCCCTCGCCGAACTCACGCAGGGCATCGGCAGCGCCCTGCAAAACGCACAGCGGCGCGTTGTCGCCGCCCATGGCATCCACAAGAATCTTCATGGTATTCCCTCTCTTTCGGTTGGATCGGTTGGTTTCGGTTCAGCGGCCGGCCCACGCGGCCATGTCGGCCTGGGCGGTCTCGGACAGCGCGGCATAGCGGGCGCGCTTGTCCCGGATCTCATGCCGCGGCGGCAGAATGCCCATGTTGGCGCCCAGCGGCTGGAAGTCCTTGTTGGGGGTGGTGATATAGCGCAGCAGCGCGCCGCACATGGTGGTTTCCGGCGGCGGCGTCCAGGCCTGCCCGGTCAGGCGGGCGTAGATGCTGCGGGCGGCCAGCAGGCCGCAGGCGGCGCTTTCCATATACCCCTCAAAGCCGGTGATCTGGCCGGCGAAAAAGACATTGGGATGTTCCTTCAGGCACAGCGCGTCGGTGAGCACCACCGGGCTGTCCAGGAAGGTATTGCGGTGCATGACGCCGTAGCGCACGAACTCGGCATGTTCCAGGCCGGGGATCATCGAGAAGACCCGCTTCTGCTCCCCCCATTTCAGGTTGGTCTGGAAGCCCACCAGGTTGTACATGGTGCGGCCGGTGTTCTCGGCACGCAGCTGGACGTTGGCCCAGGGGCGGTGGCCGGTGCGGGGGTCCCGCAGCCCCACCGGGCGCAGCGGGCCGTAGCGGATGGTATCGGCGCCCCGGGCCGCCATGACCTCGATGGGCATGCAGCCTTCGTAGACGGTGAGGGGGGTGTCAAAGTCGTGCAGCGGGGCCCGCTCGGCGGTGATCAGAGCGTTGTAGAAGGCCTCGTACTCCTCCCGGTTGAAGGGGCAGTTGAGATAGTCGGCCTCGCCGCGGCCATAGCGGGAGGCGGCGAATACCTTGTCCATGTCCAGGCTTTCGGCGGTGACGATGGGCGCCACCGCATCAAAAAAGCTCAGCCGGTGGCTGCCGGTGAGGGCGGCGATGGCCTCGCCCAGTTTGCCGTCGGTCAGGGGGCCGGTGGCAACCAGCACCGGCTGGCTGTCGTCAATCCCGGTGACCTCCTGCCGGTGGACGGTGATGTTGGGGTGGGACTCCACCAGTTGGGTGACCGCCGCGGAAAACCGGTCCCGGTCCACCGCCAGGGCTCCGCCGGCCGCCACGCGGGCGGTCTCGGCGGCATCCAGCAGATGGGAGCCCATCTGCCGCATTTCCAGCTTGAGCAAGCCGGAAGCAGAGTCCGGCCGCTCGGCTTTCAGCGAGTTGGAGCAGATCAGCTCGGCAAAACCGGCGCTTTTGTGGGCAGGGGAAAAACGGGTGGGCTTTTGCTCGTACAGGTCCACGGCAACGCCGCGGTCCGCCAGCCACAGCGCCGCCTCGCAGCCGGCCAGGCCGGCGCCCAGGATGTTGATTTGCATGATGGGTCCCTTTCTTACTTTTTCTCCACCGGCTTTTCAAAGCCGCAGCCTTCCTTGGCGCAGTAAAGCATGCCCCGTTTTTTGAACAGGGTCGCGCCGCACTTGGGGCATTTTTCCGGCACCGGCTCGTCCCAGGTCATGAACTTGCAGTCAGGGTAGTTGCCGCAGCCGTAGTAGACGCGGCCTTTGGCGCTCTTGCGCAGCAGCATGTGGCCGCCGCACAGCGGGCAGAGACCGCCGGTATCCTTGACCAGCGGGCGGGTGTTCTTGCAGTCGGGGAAGCCGCTGCAGGCCAGGAATTTGCCGTAGCGGCCCGACTTGATGACCATCGGCTTGCCGCATTTTTCGCAGATTTCGTCGGTGGGGATGTCCGCCACCTTGACCCGCTTGCCCTCCATATTCTTTTCGGCCTGTTCCAGGCTCTTCTCAAAGCCCTTGTAGAACTCGTCCACCGTGTCCACCCAGTTGGCGGAGCCGTTTTCCACGGTATCCAGTTTTTTCTCCATGCCGGCGGAGAAGGTCACGTCCACAATGTCGGGGAACTGTTCCAGCATGACCTGATTGACCGCCTGGCCCAGCGGGGTGGTGCGCAGCTTTTTGCCGTCCCGCTCCACATAGCCGCGGTCCACAATGGTGGTGATGATGGGCGCATAGGTGGAGGGACGGCCGATGCCGTTTTCCTCCAGCGCATGGATCAGCGTCGCCTCGGTGTAGAGCGGTGGCGGCTGGGTGAATTTCTGGTCGGCATGCAGGTTGGCCAGTTCCAGCTGCTGGCCCTGTTCCAGCGGGGGCAGGGCGGTTTCCTTCTTTTCCTTGTCGTCGGTGGCTTCCTCATAGAGGGCGGTATAGCCGTCAAAGGCCACCTGGTAGCCGCTGGCGCGGAACAGGTAGTTTCCTGCCGTGATGCCCACCGACACCGTGTCCTGCTCGCAGTCGGCCATCTGGCTGGCCATGAAGCGGCTCCAGATCAGGCGGTAGAGCTTGGCGGTGTCGCCGGAGATGCTCTGCTCCACCTCGTCGGGGGTCAGGCCGGGGGTGGAGGGACGGATGGCCTCGTGGGCATCCTGGGCGGCGGTGGCGGAACGGGACTTGTACTTGCGCTTGATGGGGCAGATATACCGTTCGCCCCAGCGGCCGCCGATATACTCCTTGGCGGCGGCGACGGCCTCGTCCGAGACGCGCAGCGAGTCGGTACGCATATAGGTGATCAGACCGATGGCACCGTGGCCGGCGATCTCGACGCCTTCATACAGCGTCTGGGCGGCCCGCATGGTGCGGGTGGCCGAGAAGCCGTACCGGCGGCTGGCCTCCTGCTGCAGGGTGGAGGTTATGAAGGGCGGCGGCGGCACACGGCGGCGGCGTCCCTTGTCCACCTGGGTGACGGTATAGCCCTTGCCGTCCAGCGCGGCCAGAATCCCGTCGGCCTGGTCCTTGCTGGTGACGGTCAGCTTTTTGCCGTCGGCGGAGGCTGCCAGCCGGGCAGTGAAGGCTTCCTTGCCACGGCCCAGCTCGGCGTCAATGTTCCAGTACTCGTCCGGCTGGAAGGCATCGATCTCCAGTTCCCGGTCGCGGATCAGCCGCACCGCCACGCTCTGGACACGGCCTGCGGAAAGGCCCCGGCGCACCTTGCGCCAGAGAAACGGCGACAGCTTGTAGCCCACCAGGCGGTCCAGCTCCCGCCGGGCCTGCTGGGCGTTGAACAGATTCATGTCGATGGCGCGGGGATGGGCCATGCCCTCCTTGACGCCCTTTTTGGTGATCTCGTCAAAGGTGACCCGGTTGGGCGCGGACGGGTCCAGGCCCAGCACGTTGGCCAGATGCCAGCTGATGGCTTCGCCTTCCCGGTCCGGGTCGGTTGCCAGCAGGACGCCGTCGGCCTTTTTGGCCTCGTCCTTCAGCTCCCGCACCAGCTTGGCCTTGCCCTTGATGGTGATATAGTGCGGCTTGTAGCCATTTTCCACGTCGATGCCCAGCTGGGAGGCCGGCAGGTCCCGGATATGGCCCATGCTTGCTGTGACTTTGTACCCCTTGCCAAGGTATTTGCCGATGGTCTTTGCCTTGGCGGGGGATTCCACAATCACTAACTTTGCCATGTTGTGTATCTCCTGTTCGTAGTGCCCCGGCATGCAGGGCACGGGGAATCGTTGTGTCTGTTATTGTGCCGCCGTCAGGCTGCGGCCGGGGCCGGGGATGGCGGCGCCGGCCAGTTCCAGCTCGGTGTAGGCGGCCAGGACCTGATGGGCGGGCAGCCCGGTGGCCCGGCAGATCTCCTCCAGATACTGCGGGTCGGGGCCCAGCACCGCCAGCACCTGTCTGGCCACCGGTGACAGGGCAATGCCCGCCGTCGGGGCAGCAACTGATGCCTGGTCCTCTGGGTCATTGTGCCACAGATTTTCCTCCGGTGCAAGCCCCATTGCCTGGCGGATGTCCTGGACCCCGCAGAGCATCCGGGCGCTGCCGTCCTGCAAAATGGCGTTGGTGCCCTCGCTGGCACGGCTGAAAATGCTGCCCGGAACCGCCAGCACCGGCCGGCCGTAGCGCCGGGCATGGCTGACGGTGTTCATGGTGCCGCTGCGTTTGCCGGCCTCCGCCACGCAGAGAACCTCCCCCATGGCGGCAATCAGCCGGTTGCGGGCCAGGAAGGTTCCCTGCATCCGGCCGGAAAAGCCCGGCGGGTACTCGCTGGCCACCGCGCCGCCCAGCCGCTCAATGGCGGCCCGCAGCGGGGCATGGGCGGCGGGATAGGTCCGGTCGATGGCGGTGCCGAGGAAGGCAATGGTGGGGGCGCCGGCCTCCACGGCGGCTGCCTGGGCAACCCCGTCCAGGCCGTCGGCCATGCCGCTGACAATCACCGCCCCCTGCTCGGCCATCTGGCGGGAGAGTTCCCGGCAGGCCCGCTGGCCGTATGGGGTGGGCCGCCGGGTGCCCACCATTGCCACATAGCGGCGGTCGTTAAGGCAGGCACTGCTGCCGGTGAGATAGAGCACCAGCGGCAGGTCGGACAGCGGCAAAAACCGCCGGGGATAGTCCGGGTCATCGGGGGTCAGCACGGCAGCGCCGGCGGCAATGCAGGCATCCAGACGGGCCTGCAGGTCGCCGGGTTCCAGCTGCGCCGCCCGCTCCCGCATATGGCGGTGAAGAAAGGCGGGCCGGTGCCCGGCCCGGATTGCCGCATAAAAATTGCGGGCATCGCCGCACCAGGCCAGTGCCGCGCCGGAATGGGGACTGCCGGGTCCCAGCACGTCAGCCATCCACATCCAGTACAGAATGTCGTCCATGGTCTTCCCCCTCCCCGGTCAAACCGGGCCGGGATGCGCGGCATCCCGCTTTATACAGTGCCGTCCGCCGCCGGCAGACCGCGGAAATGCCACAGCAGCACGCTGCCGGCCACCGCGGCGTTCAGGCTTTCGGCCAGGTCGGTCATGGGAATGCGCACCGCCCGGTCACAGGCGTCGATGGCGGCGTCGGTCAGGCCCTGGCCCTCGCTGCCGATGACCACACAGAGCCCCCGCGGGAAGCTGCGGCCCACCGCATCCAGGCTGACCGCATGGCGCAGCGCCGCGGCCAGACAGGTGACTTCCCTGCCCCGCAGTTCCGTCAGGGCGGCGGGCAGGTCATCGGTTTCCAGCACTGGCATCCGCACCGCGGCGCCCATCGAGGCCCGCAGCGTCCGGGGGGCATAGGGGGCGGCGCAGCCGGGTCCCAGCAGCACCGCGTCAAAGCCGAAGGCCGCCGCACTGCGGATCAGGGTGCCCACATTGCCCGGGTCCTGCACCCGTTCCAGCGCAAGAATCCGCCGGGCGGTGCCGAGGGTGGCCGGGTCGGGCACAGGCAGCACAAACAGCCCGTAAACCCCCTGGCTGTTTTTGGTGGAGGAGAGCTTGTCCGCCACCGGGTCGGACACCGGCACCGTCACCGCATCCAGCGCGGCCAGTTCCGGGGTATGGTCCAGCGCCCGGCGGGTGGCATACAGTGTGGCACAGCGGCAGGATTTTGCAGCTTCCAGGCAGAGTTTGGGACCTTCGGCAAAGAAGAGTCCGGCCTGCCGGCGGGCGGATTCGTTGTCCCGCAGGCGGCATGCCTGCTTGATCTTGTCATTGTCGCGGCTGGAAATGGGGGAAAGCATGGTTTGTCTGCCTTTCTGCACAGAGGCTGTCATACAGGAGAATGCCCCCTGCCGGGCTGCAAATTCCCCATATACACAAAAGCGACGCACGCGGGCGCGTGCGTCAGCTTCTTTACATTGTTCAGGCCAGGGCCTTCTTGGCGGTCTCGACCAGAGCGCTGAAGCTCTGGGGATCGTGGATGGCCATCTCGCTCAGCATCTTGCGGTTCAGCTCGATGCCGGACTTCTTCAGGGCGTTCATGAAGGTGGAGTAGTTCATGCCCTGGGGACGGACAGCGTTGTTGATGCGGGCAATCCACAGGGTGCGGAACTGGCGCTTCTTCAGCTTGCGGCCGATGAAAGCGTAGTTGCCGCTCTTCATGACGGCCTGCTTGGCCATGCGGAAATGCTTGCTCTTGCTGCCGTAGTAGCCCTTGGCGAGCTTGAGGGTCTTGGTGCGACGCTTGTGCGTCATGGTAGCGCCTTTAATACGTGCCATGGTATTCTATCTCCTTTATAACTCTCGAAATCAGTTCCTGTTGCGTGTTTGCGCGGATCAGCCGCCGTAGGGCATCATCTTGCGGACAGTGGCCTCGTTGGTCTTGTCCACATAGTGGTTCATGCGCAGGCCGCGGGTGAGCTTGGTGGTCTTCTTGGTCAGGATATGGCGGCGCTTGGACGCATTGCGCTTGATCTTGCCGCTGGCAGTCATCTTGAAGCGCTTCTTGGCGCCGGAAAGGGTCTTCAGCTTCATTTTAGCCATTTCAGTTTCCTCCTAAATTTGGGAAGCGCTGCCGCTGCCGGCTGGCAGGGGGTGGTGGCGGTGCTTCCTTGTTTGAGTTTATTTGTTCGGGGTGGGCGAAAGGAACATCATCATGCTGCGTCCTTCCAGCTTGGGCTGCTTGTCGACCACAGCCTGGCCGGCCAGAGCCTCGGCAAAGCGCTTGTGCACGTCAACGCCCAGATTGGTGTGCGCCATCTCGCGGCCGCGGAACCGGATCGTGACCTTGACCTTGTGGCCCTGCTGCAGGAACTTGGCAGCCTGGTTCACTTTGGTGTTGAAGTCGTTGGTATCGATGTTGAGAGACAGACGGATCTCCTTCAGCTCGACAACCTTCTGGTTCTTGCGGGCTTCCTTCTCCTTCTTCTGCATCTCGAAGCGGTACTTGCCGTAATCGAGGATCTTGCAGACCGGGGGCTTTGCCTGCGGGGCAACCTTGACCAGGTCCAGGTCGCGCTCCCGGGCAATGCGCAGTGCATCGCGGGGGCTCATGACGCCCATCTGCTGGCCGTCGGCACCGATCAGGCGGACTTCCTTGTCTCGGATACGCTCATTGATTTCCAGTTCCTTGGAATTGCTGTTGCTGGCGATTGGGATACACCTCCAAACAAATCTTGTGATATGGTATGCAAAAGCGGCTGCCCGAAAGCAGCCGCCTGACTCCACATAAAGACGCAGTCACCCGGGTGGAAGCCACCTTAATGACCTTGTGCGTTATGACCCGGGGCGCTGTGCCCGCAAGGTGAGCCGACGGCAGATGCCGGTCGCTGCTTTTTTTACGTGCAATATTATATCCCCTGGTTTGCCGGCTGTCAAGGGGGAAACGGATAAAAATCCGGCTGTTTTTGCGGCGGAATTCTGGTTGATTTTCCGTTCCAGGGTCTGTTTTTTCTTTTTTCTCGGTTTATGGCTTGACCCCTGTGGGCGCAAGTGTTATTTTATTAACAGACCCGTGCTGCTCTTTTCCTTTTATAAGGGAGGGGCTGCGGCTTTTCAGGCTGCCGAAGTTGCTGCGGCGGCCGGGCCGTTGAACTGGTAACAGAATGAGGTGCATAAAGATGAGTGCAAGTTTTGATGATCTGATTTCCCGCGTGAAGGAATGCGACAAGAAGGTCGTCGCCGTGGCTGCCGCCGAGGACGACGCCGTGCTGGAGGCTGTCAGCGCCGCCCATGCACAGGGCATTGCCGACGCCATTCTGGTGGGCGACGAGGCCAAGATCCGTGAGATCGCCGCAGGTCTGAACATCGACCTGACCGGCTGGCGCATCATCAACGAGCCGGACAAGGTCCAGGCTTCGCTGAAGGCGGTCAAGCTGGCCCATGACGGCGAGGCCGACATGTACATGAAGGGCCTGATCGACACCAAGACCTTCCTGAAGAGCATTCTGGACAAGGAAGTGGGTCTGCGCACCGGCCGGATGCTGAGCCATGTGGCGGTGTTCCAGGTCAAGGGCATTGACCAGCTGCTGTTCTTGACCGACGTGGCCTTTGTCACCTACCCCACCCTGGAGGACAAGGTCCAGCTGATCGACAACGCCGTCGAGGTGGCCCATGCCTGCGGCGTCGCCTGCCCCAAGGTTGCCCCGCTGGCCGCCGTTGAGGTGGTCAACCCCAAGATGCCCTGTACCGTCGATGCCGACGAGCTGCGCAGGATGAACGTCGAGGGCAAGATCACCGGCTGTGTGGTGGACGGCCCGCTGTCCATGGACATTGCCATTGAGCCGGAGGCCGCCGCCCACAAGGGCGCCCAGGACCGCCCGGCTGCCGGCCATGCCGACATCCTGCTGTTCCCGGACATCCAGGCCGGCAACATCTGCTACAAGACGCTGGTCCACACCGCCGAGTGCGAGAACGGCTGCATCCTGGTGGGCACCAAGGTTCCCGCCATCCTGACCAGCCGCTCCGACTCGTTCAAGACCAAGGTCAACTCCATCGCTCTGGCCGCCGTGGTGGCCGAGGCCCTGAAGAACACCAAGCAGTAAGGATTCTGCCGGTTTTTGTGCGGCAAAAGAAGGAGAGAATTTCATGTCCATCAAGAGTCTGATCATCAATCCCGGTTCCACCTCCACCAAGGTGGGCGTTTTCGAGGATGAGACGCTGCTGTTTGAGGAAACGCTGCGCCACCCCACCGAGGAGATCGCCAAGTACGCCTCCATCATCGACCAGAAGGATTTCCGCAAGCAGATCATCCTGGATTTCCTGAAGGAGAAAAACTGCGATGTCCATTCGCTGGATGTGATTGTCGGCCGCGGCGGCCTGCTCAAGCCGATTCCCGGCGGCACCTACGCAGTCAGCGACGAACTGCTGGCCGACCTGAAAAAGGGCGTCCAGGGTCAGCACGCCTCCAACCTGGGCGGCATCCTGGCCCGTGAGATCGGCGATGCCATCGGCAAGCCGTCCTACATTGTCGACCCCGTCGTGGTTGACGAGCTGACCGACGTGGCCCGCATTTCCGGCATGCCGGAGCTGCCCCGCCGCAGCATCTTCCACGCGCTGAACCAGAAGGCCGTGGCCCGCCGTTACGCCAAGGAGCACGGCACCACCTACGAGGCACTGAACCTGATCGTCATCCACATGGGCGGCGGCGTGTCTGTGGGCGCCCACAGCAAGGGCAAGGTCGTGGATGTGAACAACATCCTGGACGGCGAGGGCTGCTTCAGCCCCGAGCGCGCCGGCACCGTGCCGGTGGGCGACCTGATCAAGATGTGCTTCTCCGGCAAGTACACCCAGCAGGAAATCTACAAGAAGATCTGCGGCAACGGCGGCTTCAACGCCTACCTGCACACCAATGACGCCCGCGTGGTGGAAAAGATGGTGGAGGAAGGCGACGAGTACGCCAAGCTCATTCAGGATGCCTTCTACTATCAGATTGCCAAGGACGCCGGCGCCATGGCCGCTGTCCTGCACGGCAAGGTGGATCAGATCATCCTGACCGGCGGCATTGCCTACGCCCAGCTGACGGTGGACAAGCTGACCGAGAGCATCGGCTGGATCGCCCCCATCACCGTCTACCCCGGCGAGGACGAGCTGCTGGCCCTGGCC
>CAJFMB010000002.1 GCA_904390925.1 uncultured Subdoligranulum sp. | reverse complement strand
CCACCAGGTGGCGTAGGTGGAGAACTTGAAGCCCTTGGTGTGGTCGAACTTTTCCACCGCCTTGATCAGGCCCAGGTTGCCCTCCTGGATCAGGTCCAGAAACTGCATACCACGGCCCACATACCGCTTGGCAATGGAGACCACCAGGCGCAGGTTGGCTTCCGACAGGCGCTGCTTGGCGCGCTCGCCCTTGTAGCCGCCCTCCTTGATGTCCAGTGCCAGCTGAACCTCCTCGTCAGGGGTCAGCAGCGGCACACGGCCGATCTCCTTCAGATACACCTTGACCGGGTCATCGATGGAGACGCCCTCCGCCGAGAGGGAATCCTCAAAGTCGTCCACGTTGTTTCCGGCCAGCGCAGCGGCATCCACAACGGCATCGTTGGGCTCATCGTCAATGACTTCAATGCCGTGGCTTTCCAGAGACTCGTAAAGTTTTTCCATCTGGTCAACGTCAAAGGAGCTGTCCTCCATTGCATCGTTGATCTCGCTGGCGGTCACCTTGCCATTGCGGCGGCCATTTTCGATCAGTTCGCGGACGGCGTTTTTCTTTTCTGCCATAAGTACGTTCTCCTTTGGATTGTTTTTGCCCGGCTGGGGCGGTCTTGTGCGGACAATGCCGCGCTGTATGAATCATGCGGAGAAATCCGCAATGGATGGTATTCCCGGTTGCGGCAAACTATTCCGGCTTTTCGGCGGCAGAAGTTTTTTTCTGTCGGATGTCGTCGAACAGTTTGCGGAATTCTTCATCATTGGTCTTTCCGGCCTGGGCACTCCTTGGCCGGGACTGGCGGATGCGCTCCAGATACATGTCGATGTCCTGGCGGGTGGGGTTCAGGTCAGTGTTCTGGGCCAGAACCATCGAGAGCTGGGGCAGGACCCCTTCTTCCACCAGTGGGCCGATGCTGGTCAGGTTGATGGGCTGACCCGTATCTGCCAGCTGCCAGATGGCCCGGGCTGCCTGCTGCATTTCCGGCAGGATCAGATCCTCCGGCGTCAGGTTCTGGCGGATATAGGGGATGGTATCGGGATTTTTCAGCATGGCAGCCACCAGCTGGCGCCCGGCGCTGGCTGCGCCCAGTGCTGCATCCCCGCCCTTGTCGTAGGGCACCCGGATGGAGGCTGCAATCCCCTGCCCTGCCAGCTGCCGCTGTTCCTTGCGGCGGGCGCGGCGTCCCGCTGCCTGCACCGAGCTGCGCAGCTGGTTGAGGATGGCGTTTTTCGCCACGCCGGTTTCCTCGGCAATGCGACCGGCATAGACATCCCGGGCAATGGGGCTTTGTGTGTCTGCCAGAATGTCGATGGCGCGGCGGATATATTCCAGTCTGCCGTCGTCCGACTTCAGGTCAAACTGCCGCCGGACCTTGGCCAGTTCAAACTCGGTGGGATTGGCGGTGCCGTCCAGCAGCGATTCGAACCGGTCGCGGCCATATTTTTTGATGAACTCGTCCGGGTCCTTGGCTCCCGGGATGGAAAGTACCTTCACCCGCAGCGTCGTGTCGGAAAACAGGCCCAGGCTGCGCTCGGTGGCCTTCTGCCCCGCTTCGTCCGAGTCGTAGCTGAGCACCACCTCGTCGGCATATTCGGTAAGCAGCTTGACCTGCTCCGAGGTCAGTGCCGTACCGCAGGCGCAGACCGCCGTGTCAAACCCGGCCTCGTGCATGCTGATGACATCCATGTATCCTTCGCAGAGGATATACCGGCGGGAGGCCGACTTTTTGGCCACATTCAAGGCAAACAGCGTGCGGGACTTTTTGTAGATCAGTGTCTCGGGGCTGTTGATGTATTTGGGCTTGGAGTCATCCATCACACGGCCGCCAAAGGCAATGATGTTGCCCCGCACATCAATGATGGGGACCATGACCCGGTGGCGGAAGATGTCGTACAGATTGCCCTTGGCGCTGCGCTTGACCAGGCCGGAGGCTTCCAGCTCCGGTTCAGAGAACCCCCGGCGGCGCAGATAATGGAGCAGCCCGGTGAAATCCTCCGGCGCATAGCCAAGGCCGAACCGGCGGATGGCCGCATCCGAAAGTCCACGTTTCTGCCGCCAGTATCCCCGCGCCGCATTGGCCTCCGGCGTGGGGGCGTTGAGCTGGTCAAAGAAGTAACGGGCGGCACAGCGGTTGATTTCCAGCAGCCGGCTGCGCAGCTTGCTTTCCTGGTCTTCCTCCTCCGGCAGTGGCATTCCCACCTGTCCGGCCAGCTGCTTGACCGCCTCCACATAGCTGAGGTTGGAGATCTTGCGGACGAAATTGATCACATCTCCGCCGGCACCGCAGCCAAAGCAATAGTAGCTTTGGGTTTCCGGGTAGACGTAAAAGGAAGGTGTCTTTTCGTTGTGGAAGGGGCACAGCCCCGAGTAGAGCCGCCCGCGCCGCCGCAGCTGGACGTACTGGCCCACCACCTCGGTGATGTCGTTGCGGCGGACCACCTCCTGCACATATTCATGGGGAATCAACGCGGGCACCTCCTTTCGATAAAATCGGATATTCTCACAGAACCGCCCATTTCTTGGGCACAAACAGCTCCTCAAACAGGCGGGTGGCGAACTCGTCGCTCATGCCGCTGATGTAGTCGGCCACCGCACGGTCAATGCCCTCGTTGAAGCTGATCTGCAGATAAAAGTTGGGCATCAGGTCCGGTTCGGCACAGAGACGTTCGTAGAGTGCCTCCACCAGCTTGTCCACCTTTTTTTCCTCCCGCTTGGCCTCCTTGTCCACATAGACGGTGGCATACATGAAGTCCTTGAGTGTGTTGTAGGCCCCCTCCACCTCCGGAGAAAACTGCAGGATGTTGCGGGGGCTGTGGGCCACCAGATCGGTGATCATGGTGGTGATCCGCCGGGATTTGGTGGTTCCCAGCACATGGGTTGCCTGGGAGGGCAATGCGGCCGGGTCCAGCACACCGGCGGAGATGGCGTCCTCGATGTCATGGTTCAGGAAGGCGATGTGGTCGGCAATGCGGACCGTGCGCCCTTCCATGGTGCGGGCCCAAGCCCCCTTGGTGTGGGTGACAATGCCGTTGCGGACCTCCCAGGAAAGGTTGAGTCCTTTGCCGTCCTTTTCCAGCACATCCACCACCCGCAGGCTTTGCCTGTAGTGGGCAAAGCCGCCGGGACAAAGCTTGTCCAGCGCCCGTTCCCCCGCATGACCGAAGGGCGTATGCCCCAGATCATGGCCCAGGGCGATGGCCTCGGTCAGGTCCTCATTGAGGCGCAGTGCCCGGGCAATGGTGCGGGCAATCTGGGCGACCTCCAGAGTATGGGTCAGCCGGGTGCGGTAATGATCCCCTTCCGGCGAGAGAAAGACCTGCGTTTTCTGCTTCAGCCGCCGAAACGCCTTGCAGTGGATGATCCGGTCCCGGTCCCGCTGGAAGCAGGGACGCATCTCGTCAGGTGCTTCCGGGCGGCGGCGTCCGCGGCTGGCCTGGCTCAGGGCGGCATAGCGGCTCAGGGTCAGGCGCTCAATCGTCTCGGTCTGTTCGCGGATGGTCATGGCGTCTCCTTCCCCCGAAGCGGTATTGATTTTCACGTCCCGAACAGCAGGATTTACTGTTCTATATTATAAATACGATAAAAACGGGGAAAACACTTCCCAAAAGATGAAAAAATGCCCGGATGGGCATTCTTTCGGATTTCCCGGGATGGATTTCAGAAGGCGGCGTATTCCGGGGTCGAGATCTCCACCTCCGCAGCCCCGCGGGACAGCTCCCGCAGCGAGGCGCAGAGGCTTGACTCGGTGCCGGCGGGCATCTTCCAGAGCAGCGTGACTGCATCGTCATAGACGGGTTCGTCCAGCTTGCCCCCGGCAGCCGTCACCATCCGCTGGGCCTGTTCAAACAGCGCATAGGGCAGCCGGACACGGCAGCGGACAATCTGTCGCATGGTGACAATCTCCGCAGCAGAGAGGGCTCCCGACGCGGCGGCGGTATAGGCGCGCACCAGTCCGCCGGTTCCCAGCAAAATCCCGCCGAAATACCGGGTGACCACCACGATCACGTCGGACAGCCCCGCATGGCCGATGGCCTCCAGCACCGGGGTGCCTGCGGTCTTGGCCGGCTCCCCGTCGTCCGAGTAGCGGGTGCGGCCATCCTGCCGCAGCACATAGGCATAGACATTGTGACGGGCAGTGCGGTTGGCGGCGCGGACCCGGTTGAGCACCGCCAGGGCCTTCTCCTCGGTGTCGGCGAAGGCGGCAACGGCAATGAAGCGGCTGCGCTTTTCCTCATAGGTAAAGGTGGATGTGCCGGAAATGGTGCGGTAGTCGGACATGGTGGCGTTCTCCCCTTTTTTACAAATCAGCGGCGGACAGCAAACGGCGGTGCTGCAGACCCTGTGTTCTGCGGCACCGCCGTTGAATTGATTTGGATTACTTGCCCAGGTTGTAGCGGCGCTTGAAGCGCTCGACACGGCCGCCGGTATCAACCAGCTTCTGCTTGCCGGTGTAGAACGGATGGCACTTGCTGCAAACTTCGACGTGAATCTCCGGCTTGGTGGAACGGGTGTGGATCACGTTACCGCAGGCACAGGTGATGGTGCAGTCGACGTAATTGGGATGGATGCCCTGCTTCATGGTTTTCACCTCTTTCTCGATCATGACTTTGGGAGCCATACTTTGATATATGTGCTCATCACAATCTCCGGATTCCGGCTACCAGCACCCGCCATCCTGTGCGAGTGGAGCAGCCCTCGTGAACGATTGCCTGAATATTTTAGCAGATACCCGCCATCATGTCAAGCACAAATCCTGTTTTTCCGGCAAACCTCAGCGATTTTCCAGCGGGATGTAGGTGCGGGGTTCCATAATGCTCTGGTAGGCGGGACGGATGATCTTGTCCACATTGACCAGCTCTTCCATGCGGTGAGCGCTCCAGCCCACAATACGGGCGATGGCAAAGATGGGAGTGTACAGTTCCAGGGGAATGTCCAGCATATTGTAGACAAAACCGGAATAGAAGTCCACGTTGGTGGAAACACCCTTGTAAATGTGGCGCTTTTCGGCGATGACCTGCGGGGCCAGGCGCTCAATCATATTATAGAAGTTGAAGTCCTTCTTGCGGCCCTTGGCCTCGGCCAGCTGCTGCACAAAGCTCTTGAAGACAACTGCACGGGGGTCGGACAGCGAGTAGACCGCATGGCCCATGCCGTAGATCAGGCCCTTGTGGTCAAAGGCATCCTTGTTCAGGATGCGGCAGAGGTAGTCCTTGACCTCCTCCTCGTCAGTCTCATCATGCACGGCACCGCGGATGTGGTTGACCATCTCCACCACCTTGATGTTGGCGCCGCCGTGCTTGGGTCCCTTGAGGGAGCACAGCGCTGCCGCCATGACCGAGTAGGTATCCGACCCGGAGGAAGTGACCACGCGGGTGGTGAAGGTGGAGTTGTTGCCGCCGCCGTGTTCCATGTGCAGAAGCAGTGCAATGTCCAGCACGTGAGCTTCCAGCGGGGTGTAGCTGCGGTCGGGACGGAGCATCTGCAGCAGGTTTTCTGCGGTGGACAGTTCCGGCTGGGGACGGTGGATATACATGCTGTCCCCGTTGACATAATAATTGTAGGCATGATAGCCGTAGACTGCCAGCATGGGGAAAACACTGATCAGTTTGATGCACTGTTCCAGCTGGGTCTGCAGGCTGTTGTCGGTGATGGTATCGTCGTAGGAGGCCAGCGTCAGCACACTGCGGGTCAGCGAGTTCATCAGGTCCTTGGTAGGCGCCTTCATGATCACGTCGCGGGTGAAGTTGGAAGGCAGGTCACGGCACTTGGTCAGCACATTGCTGAATTCGGCCAGCTGTCCCGCGTTGGGCAGTTCTCCCATAAGAAGAAGATACGCCGCTTCCTCAAAGCCAAAGCGCTTGCCGTGCAGTCCCCGGATCAGGTCATAGACATTGTAGCCGCGGTACCAGAGTTTGCCCTCACAGGGCGTCTTTTTGCCATCGACCATCTGGAAGGCATCAATGCGCGAAATATTGGTAATGCCGGTCAGGACACCTTTGCCGTCCTTGTCGCGCAGGCCCCGCTTGACGCCGTATTCGTCAAACAGCGCGGGGTCGATTTTGTCGTGCCCGACACAGATATCCAGGTAGCGTTTTGCTTCGGTTTCAATTTCTGCGTAGTTTGCCATGACTGCCTCCTTCTTTCCCTGTCACAGGTCCTGTTTTTCGATGAGGTTGGCCGGATGTGTCAGTTTCCGGCACGCGCAAGCTCTGCCAGCAGTTCCGCACAACGCTGCGCGGAAATGGCAGAAGTGTTCAGCTGCAGATCGTAGTTGGCACGGTCGCCCCAGTTCTTCTGGGTGAAGTAGCGGAAATACTGTTCCCGCTCCTTGTCCTTGCGGCGCATCATCCGGCGGGCTTCCGATTCGCCCACCTGCTCGGTCTGCATCACATGGGCGCAGCGCTTTTCCAGGTCCGACGCATAAATAAATACGCGCAGCGCACGGGGGCTGCCATTTTTGCCGGAAAGCGCGTCGGTGGAGCACCGACCGATGAATACCGCCGGGCCATCCCCCGCCAGACGCCGGATGGTTGCCTGCAGTGTGGCGAACATTTCATACAGGCGGGTACGCTCGCTGTACTGGTTGGGGTTTCCGGCCAGTGCCAGGTCATACAGCAGACTGCCCGCCTGGCGCTCGTCAAAATTGCGCAGGCGGCTCAGATCTGCGCCGCTGTGCTCGGCGGCATCCAGCAGCAGTTCTCCGTCATAAAAAGGTACATCCAGCAGTTTGGCAGCCATGCGGCCGATTTCCCGGCCACCGCTGCCGAACTCTCGTTCAATTGCAATCGATCTCATGGTGTTTCCTCCGTGTGCCCCGGATGGGACAGCGTGATGTCGGCGGCAGCAATGTTGCGGCGTATCTTTTCCATGGCACTGCGGATGGCCTGCTTTTCCTGAAGGGTGATGCCGGCCATCAGCTGACGGCCAATCCGCCGTACCACGGTGGCATAGTCGGCAGCAAAAGCCCTTCCTTTTTCTGTCAGGCACAGGTGCATGCAGCGGCGGTCCGCTGTATCCTCCCGCAAGGTCACACAACCGGTACGGCGCAGGTTGTCCACCGATTTGGAAATATGTGCCTTGGACATGTTGCGGGATTCAATGATATCCCGCGCCGTATCCCCGGTGTCACTGCGGGACAGAAAATACAGGATATCCAGCTCCACCTTGCGCAGTCCGCTTTGCCTGGTCAGGTCCTGACAGGCATGTTCCAGCAATCTGCGGGCACGGTTCACCACATACAGCATATCTTCATCCTGCACGATTTCTGCCTCCGATTCATCAGTTCACTAACGAACTTTCTTTTATCATACACGATTTTGCCCGCTGCGTCAATGTAAGATACCACGAACCAAGCAATTTCACCAATTTTTACAGCTTGTTCCCTGTGCAGTTGCGATATGAGAACTGTTTTCGTTAACTTCGTTTTTTCAACAAAACATGGCCTTTCTCCCCCCAAATTTACATGTTTTTGACTAGATTTTTATTTTCTATTGACGGAGTTGGATTTTAGTGTTACCCTTTTGTTTGTCAGGATGAAGCGGATTTGCCTGCCATGCAGCCAGTTGACAGCTGCAGACGGGATTTTCCAATTGAACCCCGCCGGCCGGCCCCCTTTTCCTGAGGGCCGGTCGTTTTTTATGCAACCGGTCCCTGCTCTTGCGGCAGAAACCGTTTCCGGTCGGGACAGCGTTTTCCGACCCACGTAAAAGCCTGTCCGGAACAGTGCCGGACAGACCAAAGGCAGGTATCTGTATGGATGTATCGTTTTCGTATTTTGTCAGTGCGATGGGGGCAAACCCCGTCCTGCTGATCACCGTGGTGTTGACGCTGGGGGTCATCTTTGTCAACGGATGGACCGACGCGCCCAATGCCATCGCCACCTGCGTGACTACCCGCTGCATGGCACCCCGGGCAGCCATCCTGCTCAGCGCGTTCTTCAACTTTCTTGGCGTGCTGGTCATGACGCAGATCAACAGCTCGGTGGCATCCACCATCAGCAACATGGTGGATTTCGGCGGCGACACCCACGAAGCGCTGATTGCGCTGTGTGCAGCGCTGTTCTCCATTGTGGTGTACAGCGTGACCGCATCGGTGTTCGGCATTCCCACCAGTGAGAGCCATAGTCTGATCGCCGGCTTGTCCGGTGCTGCCATCGCCATCCAGAACGGTGTCGGCGGCATCAACATGAACGAGTGGATCAAGGTGCTGTATGGTCTGGTTGCCAGTCTGGCCATGGGTTTTGCCATCGGCTGGGTGGTCTGCAAGGCACTGACCATTGTCTGTGCCGGGATGGACCGCCGCCGCACCAACAAGTTCTTTGCCGGCGCTGAGGTATTCGGTGCCGCTGCCATGAGCTTCATGCACGGTGCGCAGGATGGTCAGAAATTCATCGGCGTGCTGTTTCTGGGCGTTGCCTTCAGCAACGGCATGAACAGCGTGGCCGGCGTGATCATTCCGGTCTGGCTGATGCTTCTGTGCAGCGCCGTCATGGGCGTGGGCACCAGCGTCGGCGGTGAGAAGATCATCAAGGCCGTGGGCATGGACATGGTCAAGCTGGAAAAATACCAGGGCTTTGCCGCGGACCTGTCCGGCGCGCTCTGCCTGCTGGTTTCCAGCCTGTTCGGTGTTCCCGTCTCCACCACCCACACCAAGACCAGCGCCATCATGGGCGTTGGCGCCGTCAAGCGGCTGAGCGCCATCAATTTCGGCATCGTCAAGGATATGATGCTGACCTGGGTGTTCACCTTCCCCGGCTGTGGCTTGATCAGCTTTGTGATGGCAAAACTGTTTATGGCAATTTTCTGATCCGTCTGCCCGGCAAATGTTTCTGGTATCTGGCCGGCGGAGGATGTAAAACCTGTCGGCTGCAAAGCGGGACCTGATCCATCCGGCGGTCCCGTCATATACAAAAGGAGTGGCCTTTTATGTCAAAAAAGCAAGACGCCTTCTATTTTGAGAATTTCAGTGCCTGTGCTTCCTACACCTGCGAGGCGGCACATTATCTGGAGGAAGCCTTCAAGAACTTTGACCCCGACCATCTGCACGACATGGTGGACGAACTGCACAAGGTGGAGCACACCGCCGACACCAAAAAGCACGAGCTGTCCAACGTGCTGGCACATGCCTTCATCACCCCCATTGAGCGGGAAGACATCATTCTGCTGAGCCAGAGCATCGACGAGGTCACCGACAAGATCGAGGACGTTCTGCTGCGTCTCTACTGCAACAACATCCGCACCATCCGTCCTGATGCCATCGAGATGGGCGCCGTGCTGATCCGCTGCTGTGAGGAAGTCCGCATGCTGATCAATGAGTTTGCGGATTTCCGTCATTCCAAGAAACTGCGCGACCATATCATCCACATCAACACCATGGAAGAACAGGCTGACAAGCTGTTCGTGGCCTGCATGCACAAGCTGCACACCGGCTGCACCGATCCCATCACCATCATCACCTGGCGCGAGATCTACATCTATCTGGAGAAATGCGCCGATGCCTGCGAGCACGTGGCAGATGCAGTGGAAAGCATTGTGATGAAAAACACCTGATCCTTACTTCCCGGTTTTTCCGGGAAATCATCGTTTTCTTCTTTTATTCCGGCTGGATCAGGCCCAGGACCTTCTCAACGGCACAGTTGAAGCGGCGGTATTCCTCCACCAGCTCCGCCAGACGGATCTGCCCTGTCTGGGTGATGGCAAAGTAAACCCGGGACGGGTACCCATCCGGCGGCGTTTCCGTCTGACAGATCAGACCCTGCCGCTGCAGCCGCAAAAGCGGCGTGTGCAACTTGTCATAGCTCAAGACATTGTCGGTCACTGCGGCAAGACACCGCAGCATTTCCCTGGCATACATGCTGCGCCGGCTGAGCATGGCCAGCACCAGCATATCAATCGCCTTGATGCGCAACAATGAATGGATCTTCCGCTGTTCCCGATCCCATGAATTGTGCTGCGTCCTTGCCATACAAACCCCGTCCTTTTTTCAAAAATCGGCTCAGGGTAAGCCCAATGGCCGTTCTCCGTTCCTGTTTTCATGAACTGTATTCCTATTATGGCTGACGAAAAAAGAAATGTCAATATTTTTAAGGAATAAGAGAGCGGATTCCTGATTGTATGGAAAAGACCGGCGGGGACTCTTCTGTCAATGGATGAATGCGTCGTGGATGGCAGAGACGGCACGGTCGGCGTCGTTCTTGTCGATGATGACGCTGATCTTGATCTCGCTGGTGGAAATCATGTGAATGTTGATGCCCTGGTTGAACAGTGCCTCAAACATGGTGGAAGCAACCCCGGAATGGCTCTGCATACCAGCACCCACAATAGAGACTTTGGCAAAATCAGTGCTGAGCTTGATCTCGCCGCCGCCAAAGCGGTTCTTGTTCTCTTCCAGGACGCTGACAGCAGTCTGTGCGTCGGTGAGGGGCACGGTAAAGGTCAGGTCCTTGTTGGTGCCGCGGCCGGAGCTCTGCAGGATGATGTCCACGTTGATATTGCGCTGCGCCAGCAGGCTGAAAACCTTGAAGGACATGCCGGGCACATCCGGCACCTCCAGAATCGAAATGACAGCGACGTTTTCGTCCTTGGCAACGCCCTTGATCAGCATACCTTCCACTTTGGTTTCCTCCTTCACAATAGTACCCGGCATGGGATTCAGGCTGGAAAGCACCTCCAGCTCAACGCCGTATTTCTTGGCAAGTTCCACGCTGCGGTTGTTCAGCACCTGGGCACCCAGGCTGGCCAGCTCCAGCATCTCATCAAAGGTGATTTCCTTGAGCTTGGTGGCCTTGGGGATCTTGCGCGGGTCGGCGGTATAAACGCCCTCCACATCGGTAAAGATCTGGCAGCGGTCGGCATGCAGCGCGGCTGCCAGCGCCACAGCAGAGGTATCGCTGCCGCCGCGGCCCAGGGTGGTGATGTCATCGTTGCGGTTGAGTCCCTGGAAGCCTGCCACAACCACCACGCGGTTGCGGGCCAGTTCGCTTTCCAGGCGCTCGGTGTTGATGCGGCGAATCCGTGCCTTGGTGTAGGCACGGTCGGTGGCAAAGCCTGCCTGCCAGCCGGTCAAGCTGATGGCTGAGACGCCCAGCTCCTGCAGCGCCATGGTCAGCAGCGCAATGGAAATCTGCTCGCCGGTGGAAAGCAGCATATCCATCTCCCGGTCGGACGGGTTGGCGCTGATCTCCGCCGCCTTCGCGATCAGGTCGTCGGTGGTATCGCCCTGGGCCGAGACAACGACAACCACATCGTTGCCTGCATTGCGGGTGTTGGCCACAATGCGTGCCACATTAAAAATGCGGTTGCGGTCCTTGACGGAAGTACCGCCGAACTTTTGCACGATAAGTCCCATTCGTGTATTTCCTCCCCTTTTCGTTTGCCTGCCCTGGCGGCAATTCCGTCCGGGCGGACCTGCCTTGCGGCAGTTGTATGGTTTACAGTCACTGCACAGTGGCACCGGTGTTGTCGGCCAGCAGGCGGTGAACGGTAAAAGCCTTGAGTGTTTCATGCTGCGGAAGTGCCGCGGCGGCACGCTCGAAGAAGTTCTTGTCGCTGCGGCGCACCACTGCCATAATGGTAGGCCCTGCACCAGAAATATACACGGCCAGCGCGCCCAGGTCAAGAGCAAAATCAAACAACTCATCCCCGCCGGGAATCAGCGGCAGGCGGTAACTCTGATGCAAAGCGTCCTTGGTGGCCACGCCCAGCAGCTCATAATCGCCGTCACAGAAGGCCGCTGTGGCCAGCGCCGCACGGGACAGGTTGTAGACCGCATCCTTGTGGCTGACCATCTGGGGCAGCGCAGCGCGCGCCTTGGCGGTCAGCAGCGGGAAGTTCGGCACAAAGGCCGCAAACGCCAGTGCCTCGTCGATGTCTTTCTTGACGATGTAGACCTGGCCCTCGTCGTAGACGCTGGTGACAAATCCACCCAGCATGGCAGGCGCCACGTTGTCGGGGTGGCCCTCAATGGCGGTGGCCAGGGTAAGCATCTGGCGGCGGGTCAGACGCCCGCCCAGCAGCGCGTTGGCGCCCAGAATGCCCGCCACAATGCAGGCGGAGCTGGAACCCAGACCCCGGGCCATGGGAATATCGTTTTCCTGGGTGATGCGCAGTCCCGCCAGGGGAATGCCCAGCTGGTCATATACGGCACGGGCGCTGCGGTAAACCAGGTTGTTGGAGCCGGTGGGAACCCGGGTGCCGTCCACCGAGGTAATGTCGATGTGGTCGCATTCCTCAAAGGTAAAGACGTTGTGCATCGAAAGCGCCAGGCCCAGCGCATCGAATCCGGCGCCCACATTGGCGCTGGTGGCAGGTACGGTGACTGTTATCATGGTATGCGGTGTCTCCTTCCGGCGTGAATTTGTCCGGGATTCCACTCAGTTGTCGGACAGCTGCTTCATAGCCAGCAGCAGCTTGCAGCCGCGGGCCTTCATTTCGTCGGACAGCGCGCGGATCTGGGCAGGCGTGGCGTTGTCCACGCGGCAGACGGTCTCGCCGTTTTCGCTGCGGACCGGCTCCAGCGGGAGCTTGAAGCCATAGGCGCCGCCCCGCACACGCAGATGCCAGGTATAGGCTGCATTGTCCGGCAACATATGGTCCAGCTTTTCTGCCGGCTGCCAGAACAGGCTGTTATGCACCGCAGAGCCTTCCTTGAGGGCGTCGATCACATCCGCCACAACCGCGCTGGCGGTGGGCAGCTTGCCTGCGCCCTTGCCGTAAAAGACCACATCGCCCAGCATGTCGCCGCGGACCAGAACCGCATTGAAAACGTCGTCCACGCCGGCCAGCTGGTTGTTGCCCGGCACCAGCATCGGCTCAACACCGGCAGACAGGGTGCCGTCCTCCGACTCGCGGTACCAGGCAATCAGCTTGACCACACAGTCACGCATCTCGGCGGCCTTCACATCCAGCGGGGTCAGGTTCCGGATGCCCCAGGTGGGGATATTGTCCGGATAGAGATGGTGTCCGCAGGCCAGGCTGCCCAGAATAGCGATCTTGCGGCAGGCGTCCCGGCCGTCCACATCGTCGCCCGGATCACGGGTTTCGGCATAGCCCAGCTTCTGGGCCAGTTTCAGCGCCTCGTCAAAGCTCATGCCCTCCCGCTTCATCTTGGTCAGCATGAAGTTGGTGGTGCCGTTGACAATGCCCTGAATCTGGCTGATATGGTTGGCAACCAGGCACTGATGCATCGGCGTGATGATGGGCGTACCGCCGCCCACACTGGCCTCGAACAGGAAAGCAACCCCGTGCTCCTTGGCCAGCGCCAGCAGCTCGGCGCCGTAGGTGGCGACCATTTCCTTGTTGCTGGTGCAGACGCTGCAGCCGCTTTCCAGGCAGCGACGCACATACGGATAGGCAAACTTGGTGCCGCCGATGGTCTCGACCACGGCACGCACTTCCGGGTCGGCCAGGATGGTATCCAGATCCTTGACAAACAGCGCCGCATCAGGGCTGTCGGAAAAGTCCCGCACATCCAGAATGTATTTGACTTCCACCGGTTCCCCGGCGCGGCGGGCGATGGAGGCAGCGTTTCTGCGGCAGACTTCCAGCACACCGCTGCCGACCGTGCCAAATCCAAGGATTGCAATTTTAGCCATAAGATTCCTCTCCCCTCTTGATAGCCAGGCGAGTCCCTCGCTGCATCAGGCGCCGCGATGGACCTCCACCACATTGGGCTGGCGCGACAGGTGCGTCAGCAGATTGTCAACGGACATCTGCATCATACCGGTTCGGACGGTGACCTCCACCTGGGCGGTGCCGTTTTCCGGACGGGACTGGGTGATGGTGACGATGGATGCCCCCGCAGACGAAATGCCGGACAAAAGACTTTGCAGTGCACCGGTTTTGTCCAGCAGCGTGGCAATGACGGTGATGGTCTCGCGGCCGGTCTCGGCATCAAAGACGCAGTCCTTGTATTTATAGAATGCACTGCGCGAAATGCCGGCGCGCCGGGCGGCGGACGAGATATTGGTCACCTCGCCGGAAGCAAGCAGCTGCTTGGCCTCCAGCACTTTCAAAAATACGTCAGGCAGCACCGAGGTATCCACCAGCAGGAAGCGGCGCTCGCTCATGTTTTGTTTCCTCCCCATGTACAAGTGTTTTTGAGACATGGATAATGATACCACTACTGTGTGCGGTGTGCAAGCAGTTTTTGCTTTTTTTCGCACACACAGCCCATATTTTGTGAATTCGCACAAGGGCACAGTGATATTGGGGCAAAATTCAGCGGATTTGCCATTGACTTTCCACATTTTTGTTTTTCCATGCTGGACAGTCCCCTAAAATGTTCCCCGAAACCAAAAGGCAGCGCCGCGCAAACAAGTCTGCGCGGCGCTGCGTGGCAATGATTCAGGTCCGATCCGGCAGGCAGAAATCAGGCTGCCGGTGTCGTGGTATCGGTCGCTCCTGCAACGCTCTGCTGGGTAGCCAGTGCATAGGGGTCAACCGCCGGGTCCACCACGTCCTCGGGCAGGTTGTCCTCGGTGTAGTAGCCGGTAGCTCCGCCGCTGGACACAATGGCACCGGTGGAGGTGTTATACTGCTTGGTCACAACGCCGTCTGCCATGGGGAAGTCGGCGTAGGGAGCATCTGCCAGCACATCCTCCACCAGATACTTCCACAGATACTGGGTCGGTTTGCCGTCCTTGGCACCTTCCGCGCGCATATCCCGCGGCTGATCGTAGCCCCACCAGACAGCAGTGACAAAGTAGGGGGTCAGACCGACGAAGTTGTAATCGCGGAAGTCGGAGGTCGTACCGGTCTTGGCGGCGGCAGGAATGTCATTGGCGGTTTCGGGCTGCATGCCGTTGGCGGTACTTCCCGAACCGTGCAGGACGTTCTGCAGCATCCGGTTCACAATAGTGGCAGTGGTGGGCTTGATGGCCTGGGTGGTGGAAATTCGCTTGTTGTTGTCCAGGTACAGGTTGCCCTCGTAATCCTCCACCTCGGTGAAGTAATGGGGCGTGGTGAAGGTGCCGTCATAGAAGATGGTATAAGCAGCTGCCAGCTCCACCGACGTGATGCCCTGATACTGGGAGCCCATGACCATGGGGGCCAGGTCCTTATCGTACTCAGAATTCAGGTACTGGCACTGGAGGGTGTCGTGGACGAAGTTGAACATCATTTCGGCGCCCACCATGGAACCAACGCGGACCGCACAGGTGTTCAAAGACTTGCGCAGTGCATCGCAGGCCAGCACCATGGCACCGTCACCGCCGGAACCGCCGTAGTTTTCCGGCCAGGAACGCCAGACATCGCTGCGGTTCTGGGCCTCGGCGGAATAGGGGTCCATCCAGGAGTACTGGGACTTCAGCACCTTCTTGTCGGCTGCCGAGTAGAGCGGCAGATCCTGAATGGCGCTGGAATAGGTCAGCAGGTTGTTGTCAATGGCCAGGCAGTAAGCCGCGATGGGCTTGGCGGTAGAACCGGTCTGGTGGGGCTCGGTGGCGCGGTTGAATACCAGGTCGTTGGTCTTTTCTCCAACGCCGCCCACGACAGCCAGCACCGAGCCGTCATAGCCGACGACAGCTGCCGCTGCCTGGGTCCGGACACTCTTGTAGAAGGTGATGGTGTTGGTATCCTCATCCACCGTCGTCTTGAAGGTGGTGTTGGTATCATCGGTGTATACCGGAATGTCATCCTCGGCAAACACCGCAACCATCTCGCCGTCAGAATTGGGCTGGAGCGGCATGCCGCTGTCACTGTAGGTGATCTCGCTGTCCGCAGAAATGGTGGTGGTGACCTCCTCATCCGCCCAGTTGGCCGGGAAGATGGCATCATCCTCATTGAGCATCAGTTGTTCCAGCGAGGACTGGATGTCGGTATCCACCGTGGAATAGACACGCAGACCACCGTTGAGCACCTCGTACTCGGCCTCGTCCTCGGACAGGCCATACTCCTCCTCAATGGCATCCACCAGATCGTTGTAGAGCGCGTCGGTGAAGTAGGAGTTGTTGGAAGTGACGGTAGCGGTCTCAGTGGAGGCATCATCCTCCACCACCGTGATGGACTCAGCCACCGCGGAGTCATATTCCTCCTGGGTGATCAGCCGCTGATCCAGCATCTCCCACAGCACGTTGTTGCGGCGGCTGATCAGGTTTTCCGGGTTGGTGAAGGGGTTGTAAGCGGTGGGGTTGTTGGTGATGGAGGCCAGCACTGCACACTCACTGAGGGTCAGCTCAGAAACCGTCTTGCCGAAGTAGGTGTTGGCGCCCACCTCCATGCCGTAGATCTGACCCGTCAACGGGATGGTGTTCAGGTAAGCCTCCAGGATGGTGGCCTTGCTGTACCGGTTGCACAGACCGATGGCACGGAAGATCTCACGGACCTTACGCATATAGTCATCCTCGGCGTCGCCGGTCAGGTTTTTGACCAGCTGCTGCTCGATGGTGGATGCACCGGTGGTACGGCCGTAGATGGCGTTGTCGGTAAACTCGTTCAGCGCTGCACCGATGGTACGCTTGATGTTGATACCGGGCTCATTGTAGAAGTCCTTGTCCTCGATGGCGATGACGGCGTTCTGCAGGTTGAGCGGCATCTCATCCAGCGATTTCCAGATTCGGTTGTTGTTGCCGGAGAAGGTGGCGTAATTTTCCCACTCGCCGGTGTCCTTGTTCTGGGCCAGCACGATGGTGGTCTGCTTCAGACGCTGGTTGTCCAGGTCCAGCTCGCTGTCATCGGCCGTGACCTGCACAATATACATGGCCAGCATGACGCCGGCCACACTGCACGCCATGATGCCCAGGCAGAACAGGCAGGCGAAGGTACGCCAGATATAGCCCCACACGCTGAAATGCTTGCGGGTTTTCTTTTTCCGTTTTTTGCTGCCCTTGCCGGGCATTGCGGCGCTTTGTTCATCGGGCACCCTGGCGCCGTCAGTCGAAATGTGCCGTTGCTTTCTGGGGTCTATGGGGACCGCCTCCTTTGTGAGGGTTCAACAAGTATGAGGGCAAGCTGCCGCGGCAAAAAAGCCGCCGCAGCGAGTGGGCAGATACCATAGATTGCATTATAGCACAAAGTATGGCCCAAAGTACAGGGAATCATGAAAAATTCACAGCCCGCGGCGATTGCAATTCCCACAGCCCGGGCATACTGTGTGTACAGACGTTTATTTTCAAGTTGCGGGAACTGGTTTTCCCGCCGGGAAAGGGGTCATGAAAATGAACAGACAGCAGGACCGCGGACGGCTTGTCTGCTGTTCGCTTGTGGCGGCGCTGGCACTTTTGTGCCTGCTGGCTGCCACCATCTGGTTTGCGCTGAGCGCACAGCCGAAGGAGCAGAAAACCGGGTATCTGCTGCGGGACAATGGCGGGCATCTGGCCCTGTATGCCGCCGACGGCAC
The DNA here is from genome assembly GCA_904390925.1 of uncultured Subdoligranulum sp. Lineage (GTDB taxonomy): Bacteria > Bacillota > Clostridia > Oscillospirales > Ruminococcaceae > Gemmiger. The sequence goes on along the minus strand of CAJFMB010000002.1, from coordinate 50,449 downwards.
AGGACCCCTGGCCGAGTACGACATCTACACCCGGCTGCTGCCGGAGCAGGACGTGCTGGCATTGCAACAGGGTGTGGCCGTGGCCGACGAGGCAGAGCTGCAGCAGCGGCTGGAAGATTACGGGTGGTAACGCTCAGGCGTCCGGCGGAAGATTGGGCCGGTCCTGGTCACCATCCGCCCGGAAGATGACAAAGTGCTCCGGTTCGTTGGTGAAATAATAATATTCGGTGTTTTCCAGCAGCGGCGGGGTCAGATAGTTGGGAATGACAACGCCGTCGCCGGGTTCCCGTTCCACAAAACCGGCAGCACGCCAGATTTCTTCGGAGATGCCGGCGTTATAGCAGTCGATGTACTCGGCCCCCGATTCCTGCAGGATATTGTCGATGGCGCGGCCCAGTTGCGGCAAAAGCTCGTCAGGACCGATGTAGTCCACCAGGCGCAGCACCGCGGCACTGCCGGTATCCTGTGCCGTGACCAGCCGGGTGACCACATAGGCATCCGCCCGGCCGTAGTTCATGGCAGCCCACACGTCATAGTGGAAATGCGGGAAATGGAAATACCGGCGCATCATATACCACATGTCCTTGCGAGGCGTGTGGTTTGTTTTTGGCATGCCCAGCGGGATCAGGTCGGCGGCAGAGGCCACCCGTTTTAGCACCCGTGCCCCCATCACCGGCAGAATGGTTTTGGGGCCGGGACTTGCCAGACTGTAGGCTGGCAGATCTGCCAGCCGGTAATAATGGCTCATCCGCTCGGCCTTCCAGCCCAGGAACCGGTACATGGCACAGGTGGCAGCACGGATGTTGTTGCAGGCCAGCACCCGGGCATGGGTCAGGCCGGGCAGGGCATTCATCAGCTCCAGGCCGACGCCGTTGTGTCCCTTGACCGCCACCCAGACCGACACCCACACATCGGGGTTTGCGCTGGTATTGGCCAGTACATAGCCGGCTGCGCTGAGATACCGGCCATCCTGTTCCGCCACCGCAAACTGGGGCACGCCACCCCGGCCTGCATAATAATAATGGTAGAACTCTGGCCGGTTGACCAGCGGCAGGCGCATGTCAAAATGCTCGTTGATAAAGGCTTTGATGGCGGCATCCTCCCCCAGGTGTGCCAGCCGGAAGGTTACATCAGACAATGGCCGAACCTCCTGTGATGGGCAGTGTCACGCCGGTGATAAAGCCTGCTTCCTCCGACAGCAGAAACGCCATGGCGGGCACCACATCCGCCGGGGTGGCGTTGCGGCCCATGGGGTTGTCGGCAGCCGCCGCCTGCACAATCAGGTCGGGGGTATCCTTGAGGAAGTGGGTTTCCATCATGCTGGGCGCGACGCAGTTGACGGTAACATGGCGGGGTGCATATTCCACAGCCATGCTCTTGACCAGTCCCCCGATGGCGCTTTTGGCAATGACATAGGCAGCAGTATTTTTGGGCGGGCAGCCGATGGTGTAACTGGTCTGGATGAACAGCACACGGCCAAAGCCCACCTTTGCCATTTTGGGCACAAACACCCGGCAGATGGCAATGGCGCTGTTGAGCTGGATCTGCAGGTCCTTGGCGAAGCGATCCTCGTCAAAATTCTTGAACCGGGTGTTGACCACCGGCAGTGCCGGCAAATGGACAAAATGGGTGGGCGCCGACGCAGACTGTTCCAGCAGCCGGACAAAGGCATCCACCTTGAGCCGGTCGGACAGGTCCACGTCAAAGGGGCGCACCTGGCCGGGATATTTCTGCACCAGGGGCGCCAGCTTTTCCAGGTCGCCGCAGCCCTGGGCCAGCACCAGCGTGTCCGCCGGGGCGCCTTCCAGCAGCCGGGGGATCAGGGTGGTGCCCACATCACTGGTGGCACCGGTGATCAGATAGGTATACGCCATGATTTGCCTCCTGTGTGATCGTACGGTCAGCGGGCCAGCCCAGCCTTAATGATGCCGCGGGTGACCTTTTTGCCGTCCTGATTGACAATCGTTGCCTTGATTTCCGCTTCACTCACCGCCTCGCTCACGTCAGCAACCGTGCCGGTGATGGTCAAGGTATCCCCCACAAAAATGGGTCTGGCGAATTTGCATTCCACACCGTGCAGCAGGCAGTGCTCCCCCGGCAGATAGACCCCTGCCAGCGTGGAGAAGAAACTGGCTCCCAGCATGCCGTAGACCACACAGCCGGGATAGCCCCGGTCCTTTGCGTAATCGGCATCCACATGGATTGGTGAGCAGTCGCCGGTGATGGCCAGAAACTGGTCCATCATCTGCTGGGTGACGGTGACGGTAAAGCTCTCGGTGAGGCCGGGTTTCATGTCGGCCAGCGTGTAGTGGTTCATGGTTCAGCCTCTCTTTCCGGCGGTGGGCATGCCGCACCGCTTGCAGGCAGACCAAAAGGGCGGGCGCATGGCCCGCCCTCCGGCTGTAACGTTGTAAAAGAGTTCCGGCAGGGACTCTCCCCTGCCCTGCGGCGGGGACTCAGCCCACCATCCGCTTGACCAGATCCAGCAGATCGCCCACGTCCTTCAGGCCGCGGACATCCGCCAGCTTGAACTTGATCTGGAACTTTTTCTCGATGGCCGTCAGCAGGTTGATCTGCTCCAGGCTGTCCCAGTCCTCGATATCGTCGGCACAGGTGTCACGGGTGATGACCAGGGTATCATCGTCAAAATTATCCCGGAAAATTTCCTGAATGCTTTCCAGAATGGCTTGCTCCGTCATTGGGCAACTCTCCTCATGTGTATAGAATTTGTATGTTCCCCGCCGCAAGCGGCGAATTTTGTCAGATACAGTGTACCACAACCGCAGCGGGATATGCAAGGCGTGCAGGGCGGTTTTTCAGCCCCGCACCGGAATGCCGCGGTCAGCCAGCGCCCCCTGCAGGGCAATGAAATTGTCCAGTGTCAGCTGCTCGGGACGCAGACGCTGGTCCAGACCAGCATCTGCCATGGCAGCCAGCACCTCTGCCTTGTCCGCCCCCAGGCCCGACGAGATGCCGTTTGCCGCTGTCTTGCGGCGCTGGGAAAACGCTGCCCGGATGATGGCAAACAGTGCCTTCTCGGAAGCGGGGTCCAGATTTCCCGCCCGGGTCCGGCGCACATCCAGCCGGATCACCGCACTGGTGACTTTGGGAGCCGGGTAAAAGCTGCCCGGCTGCACGGTAAACAGCTGCCGGGGCTGGGCATAATAGGCCACCGCATAGCTGATGGCCCCCGCCTGCCGGGTCCCCGGAGGGGCGCAGAGTCGCTGGGCAGCCTCCCGCTGGACCATGACGGTGATGTTTTCCACCGGCAGGCGCTCCTCCAGCAGCCGCATCAGGATGGGGCTTGTGATGTAATAGGGCAGGTTGGCGCAGACCGCCACCGGACGCCCGGCAAACTCGTCGGCGATCAGCTGCCGCAGATCCACCTTGAGCACGTCCCCCTCCACAATCCGGATGTTGTCGTACCCGGAAAGGGTTTCCTCCAGCAGCGGGAAAAGCCGGCGGTCAATTTCCACCGACACCACCCGGGCTGCCCGTTTTGCCAGCTGTTCGGTCAGCACACCGATGCCGGGGCCAATCTCCAGCACCCCCCAGTCGGGGCCAATGCCGGCAGACTCGGCAATGCGGGGGCAGACCCCGGGATTGATGATAAAATTCTGACCGAATCCCTTGGACAGGGAAAAGCCATACCGGTCGCACAGGCTTCGGATGGTGGACAGGTCGGTCAATGCGGGCATGGGATTCTCCTTTCTGATGGCTTGACGCACAAAATCGACGTGCCAGGCGTGACTGCGCCCGGCACGCCGGTTCATAAAATGCAGAAACTTAGCCGACCAGCGCCTGCACGGCTGCGACGGCACGCTGGATCTGCGGATCGGTATCCACTGTGAAATCGTAATAGTTGTTCATCTCATCGGCGGAAAGCGTCACTTCCACATCCGGCGTCAGACCGGTACCGTTCCAGGACTGGTCTTCGTTATCCAGAATCAGCCCCACCGTGATGACAATGGCACTGCCGTCCGACAGGCTCTGCGGCTCGGACAGGACAACGCCCTGTCCCGCAGTGGTGCTGCCCACCAGCGACACATCGGCCATCTTGCGCAGCGCGTTGGCAAACAGTTCGGCGCCGCCGGCGGTGTTGCCATTGACAATGCAGACCATCGGCTGGGTGATCTCGGTGTCATCCGAGACACGAAGATCGGTGGTGGTTCCATCCTTGGCCTGGCTCTGGGCAATCAGGCCGGAAGGCACACAGTAGTCTGCCGCAACCAGGGCGGCGTTCAGATTGGTGCCGGAATTATCCCGCAGATCAAACACAAAGCTGGTGGCACCTTGTCCCCGCATGTCGTCCACCGCGCTGCGGAACTCGGTGCCGGTGGTGGCGGAGAAGTCGTCAATGTCAATATAGGCACAGTTGCCGTCAAGCATCTGACTGAACACAGTGGCCGTGGTATAGTTGGCGCGGGTGATGGTGTAGGTCTGTTCAGTGTGGTCGGGGGCCAGATACCCGATGGAGACTGTGCTGCCCTCCTCGCCCAGCAGGGCCGACTGCACCGCCGAGGTATCACTCAGGCTGCGCAGGCTGGTATCCCCGATGGATGTGAGGAAGCCGCCTTCCTGCATGCCCACCTCGGCAGCCGGAGAGTTTTCATAAACGCGGAGAATCCGGGCATAGCCGGAGGAGGAATCCTTGACCACCGACACACCGATGCCCATCAGGCGCCCCGACTGGGTGCCCATCAGCTCGCTGTACTGCTGCACCGAGTAGTAACGGGCATACCGGTCGCTGATGCCCAGCATATAGCCGGAGGCAATGGTGTCGTTGAGGGTATCCTCATCAATGTCGAAGTATTCGTTGGCACGTGCATAGCGGTCAATTTCCGAGAGCTTGTTGTACATGCGTTCCCGGCTTTTGACGCTGGTGACACTGTTGTTGAACATGTTCTGCGAGAAGGCCATGGTGACCGAGAAGGTCACCGCCATGGCGATCAGCATAATGGTGAGCGCCACGCTCAGACTGATTTTCTTACTCATCTAGTGTTGTTCTCCCCTTCATTGGCCCGGCTCACAGTATGGAAAGTGATGCGATGGCAGAGCCAAACAGTGTCAGGCACATCAGCGCAGCAATGCACAGGCAAAGAATGCGCACGCCAAGTTTGTGTTTCATGGGTGATACCCCCTTGCCGGTTCTGTCCCGGCAGCAGTTTATTTGTGGTAGGAAATGTAGGGCAGCACGTTGGACCGCACACCATTGATGCGCAGCTCCAGGTGCAGGTGGTTGCCGGTGGAATTGCCGGTGGTGCCCACATAGCCCAGCAGCTGACCCTGCGTGACCGTCTGGCCAACGCTGACCACCGGTGCCGAATTCATGTGGGCGTAAAGGGTGGCATAGGTGTTGCCGTCATCAGCCCGGCCGTGGGTAATCATGACATAGTAGCCATAGCTGTAATGGTAGGTGGCGTTGGTGACAACACCGTCCGCCATGGCATGAATCTCGGTGCCGCCGGGGGCCGCAAAGTCGGTACCGCCGTGGCCGCCGTCACCGAAGTAGCAGGAAATGTACTTGTAGCTGTTCAGCGGGTTGATGAAGTTCAGCGAGCAGTGAATCTGCACACTGTTGTCATACTGTTTCAGCGATTCCTGCAGGTAGGAGTCATAGGCGTCGGCCGCCTCATTGAAGGCCGCTTCTGTCTCGGCGTATTCGGCGCTCAGCGTTTCCGCCATGGCCTCCGCCGCTGTGATCTGGGCGTTCGTCTGGTCCAGGTTGGACTGCAGCTCGCTTTCCTTGCTGTCCAGCTGGTTGCCCAGGTCTTCCAGCGTGGCAAGGCTGGCCTCCAGCTCGGCCTGCTCGTTTTCCAGTTCCTGCTTCTGGGTATTCAGCTCATCATACTGGGCATCCATCTCCGCCAGGACTTCCTCGTCCTTGTCGTAGATGTCCTCCAGCGTCTGCTGGAAGCTGAGCAGCTCATACAGGTTGGTAACCGCCGACAGCAGGGCGATGGAACCGCCGTCATTCAGCCGCTGCATGGCCTTCATCCGCAGCTTGAAATCCTCCCAGCGGGAGTCAATCTCCGCCTGTTTCTGGTCCAGTTCTTCCTGCTTGGCCACCACTTCGGCCTGTTTGTCGGTGATCTGGTTGCTCACGTCGTTGCGCTGGGACTGGATCACGGAAATCTGCTGCTTGATCACATCCTGCTGTTGCTGCAACAGTTCGCTCTGTTCCTTGGCGTCCGCCAGGCCGGCTTCGTTGTCCTTGATCTGCTGATTGATGGAGTCCAGCTGATCCTGCAGCTGATTTTTCTGGTCCAGCAGTTCGTCCAGCTTGTCATCGGCCTTTGCCGGCAGCGAAGCGGAGATACACAGCGCCGCTGCCATCACCAGACTGAGCAGAAGGGAAATGGATTTTTTCAATGATACACGGGTGGAATGCAAAACCGAATCCTCCTTCCCGGGCAGCAGGCACCTTGTGCCGGATCAGACGTTGAGGTGCTTGCGGATGCTGGTGGCGGTACCGATACCGCACAGCACAAAGCCCAGCGCAAAGAAGCCAATGACAATATAGTACCACACATCCAGCAGAGGAACCAACTGCCCGCCAAACATCTGCGAGAAGGTGGTGGGGTTGTTGACGTACCACTGGCATGCCGCATAGTAGGCGCCGCAGACAACGCCGGAGGCAATGGTGGCCGAAATCAGGCCGGAGGTAGTGCCTTCCACAAAGAAGGGAAACCGGATAAAGCCGTTGGTGGCACCCACCAGTTTCATGATGGCAATTTCCTTGCGGCGGGCATAGACGGTGATGCGGATGGTGTTGTTGATGACCACAATACTGACGATGGCCAGCACCGCCACCAGACCATAGCTGACGTAATTGACCACCTTCTGGATGGCGGTGAAGGCATCCGACAGTTCCAGCGGAGCATGGACGTCAGCCACGCCTTCGATCTGATCCAGCTGCTCTGAAATCTGATCCAGCTGGGTGATGTCATTGACCACCACGCGGTAGTTGGCCGAGAAGGGGTTGTCGTTTTCAAAGGCCTCGTACATGTTGGCGTAATCATCCAGCATGGAACTGTAATTGGCCAGCACATCTTCCGGGGAGACATAGGTGGCGGAAACCACACCCGGGGTGGAGCGGATGGCACTGTCCACCGACGCCAGTTGTTCCTCGGTCAGGCCGTCGTCCAGATAGACGACCGTCTCGTTCTGGTTGCCGATATACTCCACAATGGAATCCACATTGGCGCCCAGCAGATAGGCCACGCCAATCAGAATCATACAGACGGTCAGCACGCCCATCGACGCAAAGGTCATCAGGCGGTTGGCCCACATGTTATGCAGGCCCTGCCGCACAAGATATGTAAAACTGGAAAAACGCATACAGCTGTGTCCCCCTCCTCAGTGTGAAAAATCAAGCTCGTGGGGCAGCTGCCCGCCGGATGCCACAAACTCCTTGGCCACCTCGGGGTGGGCCGTGTCGGAGGCGATCCGCCCGTGCGAGAGGGTGACCACACGCTTTTTGAACCGGCGAACCAGCTCATGCTCATGGGTAACCACCACCACGGTGATGCCCACACTGTTGATGGCAGACAACAGCTCCATCATCTCAAAGCTCATTTCCGGGTCAATGTTGCCGGTGGGCTCGTCGGCGATGATCAGCTTGGGGCCATGGGCCAGCGCGCGGGCCAGCGCCACACGCTGCTGTTCGCCGCCGGAAAGTTCATCCGGCAGCCGGTCCATCTTGTCGCCCAGGCCAACCAGGCCCAGCACATAGGGCACGCGCTTGCGGATCTGGCGGGTGGAAATGTTGGTGACACGCATGGCAAACGCCACATTTTCATAGGCGGTCATGGTGGGGATCAGACGGAAGTCCTGAAACACCACGCCCATCTGCCGACGCATGTAGGGCACCTTGCGTCGCTTGAGACGGCCAATGTCCTGACCGTTGATGATGACGGCGCCTTCGGTGCATTTTTCCTCCAGAAGAATCAGCTTGAGGAAGGTGGATTTACCGGCACCGGAATGGCCCAGCACAAAGACAAACTCGCCGTCGTCGATATGCAGATTGATGTCCTCCAGGGCGACATTCTCGTCGTTCTGGGTTTCATATACCTTGGTGACATGTTCAAAATCAATCATTCTGCCGCTCCTGTTTTTCTATGGCATCCTGTCAGCCTGCTGCGCATGCTGCGCGCGGCACAGTCCGGGACATTTTTATACGTATTTTAGCTTACCATGTTCCCCGCCCCGGCGTCAAGATGGCACAGCAGCTTCCGGCAGCCTGTTTTTTCCGTAACATCGCATTTATTGAAAAAGTTTCCAGCTGTATCCGGATTGTGGAATCTTTGTAAATTTTTTATCATCTTGCTGGACATGATGTCAAAGTATGCAGTTTTTTCTGTGGGAACCCATCCGGAAACAAAGCAGCGCCCTCCGGCCAGCAGGGGCCGAAGGGCGCCGGAAGTGATTTTTCAGGGTCCGACAGATCAGTACTTGGCAGGATTGGCGGACAGATACTTTTTGACCATCAGAGCCACCTTGAAAACGATGGCGTCGTCAAACTTGCGCAGATCCAGGCCGGTCAGTTTCTTGATCTTTTCCAGACGGTAGACCAGGGTATTGCGGTGGACAAACAGGCCGCGGCTGGTTTCGGAAACATTGAGGTTGTTCTCAAAGAAGCGCTGGATGGTGAACAGCGTCTCGGAATCCAGCGAGTCAATGCTGTCCTGCTTGAACACCTCACGCAGGAACGCCTCGCAGAGGGTGGTGGGCAGCTGATAGATCAGCCGGGCAATGCCCAGGTGATCGTAGGAGATGACCTGGCGCTCGGTGTCAAAGACCTTGCCCACTTCCATGGCGATCTGTGCTTCCTTGAAGCTGGCCGCCAGGTCCTTGATGTTGTTGATGGGGGTACCGATGCCCACAACCGCCTTGATATAATGTTCGCCGGAAAGGGTATCCACAATGGAGGTGGCCAGCTTTTCCATGTCGCGGGTGTTGTTGTCCGGCTTGATCTCCTTGACCAGCACCGTATCCGTCTCGCTGATATTGAAGACGAAATCCTTCTGCTTGTCCGGGAACAGACTGCTGACCACATCGTAGGCGGAAATGTCGTTGGAGCTGGTGACGCGGATCAGAAGCACCACCCGCTGCACGTCCGAGACAAAATGCAGTTCCCGGGCCTTGGCATAAATATCGCCGGGCAAAATATTGTCCAGCACCACATTCTTGATGAAATTGGTCTTGTCGAACTTTTCATCGTGATACTGCTTGATGCTTTGCAGACTGATGGCCAGCATGGCAGCAAACTGTTCTGCCGTCTGGTCCGCCCCTTCCACAAAGACAGCGTAATCGTTGTGCTTGGCACCCGAAAACTGGTGGTAAGCGCAGCCATCGCGCACGAAGGCATCGCCGGAGGTCAGACGCTGTGCCGCGAATCCCTCGCGCACCTCGCCGATCTGGCCCAGCTCGGAACAGGCAATGACCGCACCGGTCTCGTCCACGACACCAACCACACGGTCCACTGCGTCCTTCATCTGGTATACCACATTCTGGAATACCCTGTTTGCCATAACAGCCTCTCCTAACCTAGCAATTTGTACAGTTCAGGCCTTTGCCGCCACTCCGGAAAAGGATGTTGTGCAGTTTTGCCCAACAAGCCCTTGCTTGAACAGTTGTGAAATTTGCCAAATACGAAACTCTCTGCTGTATATTTTACACAATTCTATGGTGTTTTGCAACATATTTCACCGAATTATTTTGCCCTTTCTTGTTAACTATTTTATCAAGGAACAAAAGCAGACGTTTCGACGGAAGTTTTTGACAAGCCCAAATCCGTCATTTTGCCCATTGCAATGCCGGTTTGTGGCCGGTGTACACAATGTTTGCTGTCAGAAAAAAGCGGGCGGTCCGGCAGCGGAATACCGCCGGGCTGCCCGTAATCTTTTCTGAAAAGCACCGTCAGGATTTGGAATCGTCTGGGTTTTCCGCCTGTTCCTGCAAGGCGCCGGTGCCCCCTTCCACCACGCCGCGGCGCTGGAACACATAGCCGATGGTGCGCAGGAAGATGGACAGGTCCATGCCAAAGGTCACATGGGCGGCATATTCGCCGTCGTAGCGGGCCTTCACGTCGATGGGCAGTTCGTCCCGCCCGTTGACCTGGGCAAGGCCGGTAAGGCCGGGGCGCACATCGTTAGCGTGGACCTTTTCCCGGGCCTCGATCAGGTCATACTGATTGTACAAAGCAGGCCGGGGCCCCACAATGCTCATCTGCCCTGCCAGAATGTTATAGATCTGGGGCAGTTCGTCCAGACTGGTCTTGCGCAGGAAGGCGCCGCTTCTGGTAATATAGGAATCGGCATTTTTCAGCAGATGGGTGGGTACGTCATGGGGCGTGTCCCCCCGCATGGTACGGAATTTGAGAATGTTGAAATGGGTGCGGTCACGTCCCACCCGACGCTGCCGGAACAGAACAGGGCCGGGGCTGTCCAGCTTGATCCACAGGGCGATGATGCCCATGGGGATGGCCAGAAGAATGACCGCCAGCAGCGAGAGCACAAAATCCAGCCCCCGCTTGATACAGGCTTGGTACATGAGGGATTCCTCCTTGCAGGGCTTGTCAGACCGCCGGGTCCTGTGTCTTGTTCAAAGCACGGGACAGTTCTTCCTTGTCAATGGTTCCCGTGTTGCCGCTGGCGGCACTGACCGAGTGGTCCTTGTTCACATGGCGGTTGGGATGGTAGCTGGTCACCATCTTCTGGAGCTGTTCCACCACCGCGTCATCCCGGTTTTCCAGATGCTGCTGCAATTCCTGCAGCTGGGTGTAGAAGGTGGCCAGATCAATCTGCATGGGTGGCGCAATAAAGATCTTGTCATGGGCGGTCTTTGCCATCTTGTTCTGTTCGGAATCCATCATCAGCTCCTCGTAGAGCTTCTCACCGGGGCGCAGGCCAGTGATACGGATTTCCATATTCACCCCCGGCTCATAGCCGTAAAACCGGATCAGGCGTGTGGCCAGATCCATGATCTTGACCGGCTCTCCCATATCCAGTACGTAGATGCTGCCGCTTTTGGCCAGGGCACCGGCCTGCAGAACCAGCTGGGCCGCCTCGGTGATGGTCATGAAATAGCGGACGATATCCGGATGGGTGATGGTCACAGGGCCGCCCTGTTTGATCTGCTCCTCAAACAGCGGGATCACGCTGCCGTGGCTGCCCAGCACATTGCCGAACCGCACCGCCATGCACTTCATGGAGGTGTTCTGGGCAAAGGTCTGGATCAGCATTTCGCAGATGCGCTTGGTGCAGCCCATGACATTGGTGGGATTGACCGCCTTGTCGGTGGACAGCTGGACAAACCGCTCGACGCCATGTTCCGCTGCCGAAGTAAGCAGGTTCTTGGTGCCGAACACATTGTTCTTGACCGCCTCGGCCGGGCTGACCTCCATCAGCGGCACATGCTTGTGGGCCGCAGCATGGAACACCACCGAAGGATGGTAGATTTCAAACACTTCATCCAGCCGCTTTTTGTCCCGGATGGAACCGATCAGCGTGGCAACCGGCACCTTGCTGCCATACTTGTTGCGCAGTTCCATCTCCAGCTCGTAGGCGCAGTTCTCGTAAATGTCAAAGATCAGCAGCTGCTTGGGGCGGTAGCGGATGATCTGACGGCAGAGCTCGCTGCCGATGGAGCCACCGCCGCCGGTGACCAGAACCACCTTGTCATGCAGGTATTCGGAAATCTGGGCGTTGTTCAGCTGAACCTCGTCACGGGACAAAAAGTCGGCGGTATTCAGCTCGCGCAGTCCGTAGCCGGGGACCGTGGGGTTGCCGTTCTCGTCCACAGCCTGGGGGTCGGAGAGCATCCGCACCCGGCAGTGGGTGGAGTTGCAGAGGTTGATGACCTCCCGCAGACGCTCACCCTTCAGGCTGGTGATGGCAATGACAATCTCCACAATATGATATTTGCGGACCAGCTCCGGAATATCCGAGATGGTTCCCCGCACCGGCACGCCCTGCACCCGCAGGTTTTTCTTGGTCAGGTCATCGTCCACCAGGCAGACCGGGTCGCCGAAGCTGTGGTTTTTGTTCTTGCACAGGTTGACCGCCCAGGCACCGGCGTTGCCGGCACCGACAATCAGCAGCGGTACCGAGCGGGGCCCGACCCGATGCCGGGCTTTTTTGCTGCTGCGTGCCTGCGCTGCCAGACTTTTGACGCCGCGCCACAAAAACCGCACGCCGCCCACCAGCAGCACAATAAAGACGGCGCCCATCACCAGCACGGTACGGTAGAGCACGCCGCGCAGCATCAGATCGCTGAACATGACAATACCGGTGGCAAGCCCCGCCAGTAGTGTCAGCTGGGCAAGATCCCGCATACCGGCATATTCCCACAGAATTTCGTACAGGCCGCCGAACCAGAAAACGATCATATAGATCAGCAGAATATAGGGCAGCCAGGGCAGCATCGTCTGGATAACGCCGGGCCGCATATAGGCATTCTCGGCATCAAAACGCAGCAGTATGGCAATCAGATAGGACAGCACGATCAGCCCGCAGTCCAGACACATCAGTGCAATGCGCCGGGGCAGGCCCTTGATGATTTGTCGATTGTCTTGTTTCATTCCGTCAATTCCCCATTTTTTGGTGAAGCAGAACGTTGCCCCCTGTCGGGCACACAGCCAATCCGCATTCTGCTCCACAGTCCGGCAGTCCCCGGTCAGTTCCGGCTGCCGGACATCACAACCCGGCGCCCTGCCATAGCAGTCGCCAGCGTGTCATATCATTCTGACATTGGTTGAACCATCCACGCCATCAAACAGTCCGGGCATGGACAGACTTCTTTGTTCTGTATTATAACACAAGTTTGCTCCGTTTGCCGGGCAACCCGCCAGGCAAGCGGAGCAAAACATGCACAAAAATTGCATTCAGCTTTTGTGAAAGATGTGCGGTCTCCGGTGATTTTTCCGGGGAACCTCTTATTCCACCGTGACGCTCTTGGCCAGGTTGCGGGGTTTATCCACATCCAGGCCCTTGGCGCAGCTGACATAGTAGGCCAGCAGCTGCAGCGGAATCACCGACAGGCTGGTGGCAAAATGCGGATCGGTGCGGGGCACATAGACGGTGAAGTTGGCAGTGTCCTCGATGTTGTAGTTGCCGTAGGTGGTCAGCCCCATCAGGAAAGCACCGCGGCTCTTGGCTTCCACCATGTTGGAGATGGTTTTCTCGTACAGATCCGGCTGGGTCAGAACGCCAACCACCAGGGTTCCCTTCTCCACCAGCGAAATCGGACCGTGCTTCATCTCACCGGCCGCAAAAGCCTCTGAATGAATATAGCTGATTTCCTTGAACTTCAGGCTGCCTTCCAGAGCCACGGCATAATCCAGCCCCCGGCCGATGAAGAAAGCGTCCTTGGCCGCCGCATATTTGCTGGCAAACCACTGGATGCGCTCCTTGTCCGCCAGCGTCTTTTCGATCTTGTCGGGCAGGGTCTGCAGCTCTGCCACCAGGCCGGCGTAGGATTCCTCGCTCAGGGCACCGCGCACCCGGCCGAACTCGGTGGCCAGCAGATAGACCGCCGCCAGCTGGGTGGAATAGGCCTTTGTCGTTGCAACGGCAATTTCCGGGCCAGCCCAGGTATACAGCACTGCGTCGGCTTCCCGGGCAATGGAGCTGCCCACCACGTTGACAATGCCCAGCGTGTGTACCCCCCGCGCCTTGCATTCCCGCAGGGCAGCCAGGCTGTCGGCGGTCTCGCCGCTCTGGCTGATGATGATGGCCAGGGCGTTGTCCTCCAGCACCGGATCACGGTACCGGAACTCACTGGCCACATCCACCTCCACCGGCAGGCGGGCCAGGCTTTCAAACACATAGCGTGCCGCCACACCCACATGGTAGGCGGAGCCACAGCCGATGATGTACAGCCGGCGGATGGAACGGATGGTTTCCTCGTCCAGACCGATTTCCGACAGATCAATGCGGCCATCCTTGATGCGGGGCGACAGTGTCTCCCGGACGGCAGCGGGCTGCTCATGGATTTCCTTCATCATGAAATGTTCAAAGCCGCCCTTCTCGGCAGCCTCGGCATCCCATTCGATGGTGGAAGAAGTCTTTTCGATGGGTTCCTTGTCGATGTTGAAGAAATCAATGGAATCCGCCGTCAGACGGGCAATTTCCAGGTTGTCAATGTAGTACACCGTACGGGTATACTTGAGCAGCGCCGGCACGTCGGAGGCAATCAGGTTGCCGTTTTCCGCCTGGCCGACAATCAGCGGGCTGTCCTTGCGCACCGCATAGATCACGCCGGGCTGGTCGGCAAACAGCACGCCCAGTGCGTAGCTGCCGCGGACATGCAGCATCATGCGGGTGATGGCATCCAGCGGGTCGCCGGCGGATTCCCCGGTATAATAAAAGTCGATCATCTGGGCGATGACCTCGGTGTCGGTCTGGGAGACAAATTCAAACCCGCGGGCGGTGAGCCGGTCCTTCAGCTCCTGGAAGTTTTCAATGATGCCGTTGTGCACCACTGCAATTTTCTGATCCCGGGAAAAATGGGGATGCGCGTTGACCGCCGAGGGTTCGCCATGGGTTGCCCAGCGGGTATGGCCGATACCGCAGTTGCCCTTGACTGTGCTGCCGGCGTCGGTCATTTCCGACAGAACCCGCAGCCGTCCCTTGGCCTTGACAATTTCAATTTTGCCGGCGGCATTTTCCACCGCGATGCCGGCGGAATCATAGCCGCGGTATTCCAGTTTGGCAAGGCCGTCCAGCAGAATCGGTGCTGCCTGGTCCCTGCCGGTGAAACCAACAATTCCACACATAATGTTTCCCCTCCTTTATGTCATGCCGATGTGCCCGCAAAGGTCCGGAACCCAGCCGGACCGGGCCGCTACAATATATGCACGGATATGCTCAGGAAATCTTGCGGGCACAGACCACATAGCGGCCGTTGTCCGTAGAATACTCGCAGGTGGAAAGGGTCAGCAGCTGATCCCCGTAGACCGGTGTGATGCCGGAATCCACGTCGCTGCGCTGCTTGACCTGGTCGACAAACTCATTGAACGTTGTTTCGTCCATATCGATATAGGTATTGTAGGGGAAGTCACCAGTGACCACGTCAATGGCAAAGGCGCCAAAAACCTCGTAGGTGCCGTCCCCGTACAGGGTGTCAAATTCAATGGTGGGATGCTCGTCGTAATAGGATGCCTTTTTGTAGTTGGTCAGGCTGCCGAACACCGTGCCGGATTTCATGTGGTGCCCATAAATAATCAGATTGGTGCTTCTGGCATCAGCGGTCAGGGTGCAGTCCTCGTCCAGATAGGGCACACCGTAATCGTCATATTCCCGGTCAAAGTTGTGGCGCAGATAAAAGTCCTTGTTGTCCGGCGAGGACTGCATCACCGGGAAATTCACATTGGTATTTTCAATGGTGATCCAACCGATAAAATCCGAATTACGCTCCACCAGGCGGGCAAACTTTTCCGCATTGGTCAGAGGTTCTTCCTCCGTGCTGCCGCTGTCCTGGGGTTCCTCCTCGATCAGGGATTCCAGTTCCGCCACATTGCTTTCCAGCTGACGGTCATCCAAAAACCGTTTGCCCAGCAATCCGGCACACACAAGAAACACCACTGCAAACAGCGCAATGGCGATATTATACAGGATATCGATTCCGCGCGTTTTTTTACGTTTTTTGCCGGCCTTTTTCCCCCGGCCGGCACGGCTGCGGTAATCTTCATCCCGGTCCTGATCGTAAAACGTGCGTTCTCCCTGATGGAACAGCGGAGCCGCCTGCCGGTTCTGCTCGTCGGGTTCCCGGTGCTGCTTAGCCATACATTAGCCACCTTTCAAAAACGCGAATTTGCTGAAAGCCGAACCTGTTGCATATACATTTTCCCATGATATAGGTCTCATATTACCCCATATCGGGCCGGATTGCAAGTTTTTCCGGATGACCGCCTGAGATTTTACCGGTCAGAAACAACAAGGCCGCATGCTCCGGACAGACAGCCCGGAACATGCAGCCTTTTCTGTATTCAGTTTATGCTGCGAAACAGCAGCACCGGTATTTTTTGTTACAGCGTGGAATATCCGTAGCTGTTGACCAGCGCGTCGATTTTCTGTCCGGCCTTGCAGAAGGGGCAGACATGGGAGTCATAGCTCTGGTAATCCGGCAGATCGGTGGGGTCAAAAATCGACATGACCGGGTAGCCCTCGCACTCCTTGACGGTGGCGAAAATGGCAGTCAGGCCGGCCACCATGCCGCCGTAATACTGCACTGCCTCAATGGCGGATTTCATGGTATACCCGGTGGTGACCGAGGCAGCCAGAATCAGCACATGTTTGCCGGTGATCATGGGGGCCAGGTTTTCCCGGAAAAGAAGCTGGCTGCCGGTGGTATGTTCCGGCGTGACCACATAGATGGTCTGGTGGGCGTTCATGTTGATGAAACCGTCCCGGGTCAGCTCACTGGCCAGGCAGGCGCCAATGACCTCGGTGCCGTCCAGGCAGAGCACGGTATCCACAATGGTGGTCGCCTTGTAGGTAGAAACCAGTTCCCGGGCCACGGCGCGCGCCTCGGACAGGCGGCTCTTGGGCAGAGTGACATCTATATAATAGTTGATATGGCTGTGGCTGGTGGCAAAGTGTCCCTTTGCCACACGCAGAAACAGATCCGCCTTTTTTGTCGGGATCTTGACCAGATGAATTGCCATACTTCTGTCTCCTTTCGGCGCCGGCAGCCCGCATAGCCGCGGCAGTGGAATGGGTCTGCGGCGCTGCGCTGCGCCGTATCTGATACTATCTATTGTACCGTTTTTCATGGTCTCCCTGCAAGCCGAAAACGGGTGGTAAAACAGCCAAAATCCAAAGGTAAATTTCGGCATTTTGACGCTTTTACCAATTGAAGCGCCCATTTGGCCGGCAAAGCGCATGGCCAGGCCTTTGCCAACCGGACGGTTCGTGCTATAATAAGGGCATCGCAGCGGGATCTGTCCCGCTGCCGCAGGAGGAAACCGTGGGAACAATCTATAAACTTTCCGCTCTGGGCGGCGATACGGTAGCCGTGCCCAGGGTGCTCTTTTCGCATCTGACCCGGGTGGACGGCGACACCGTGCGGGTGGCACTGTATGCGCTGGACAAAAACTGCACCGATCCCCGCACCATTGCCCGGGATCTGGGGCTGAGAAGCATTGAGGCCGCCAACCGGGCTTTGCAGTACTGGTCCGGCGCCGGGTTGCTGGAGCCCGACCGGGGCGCACCTGCCGCAGCCGTTCCTGAGCAAAAGGCCGATGTGGATCTGGCCGTTGTCAACGATCCCTATGTGTCGGTATTGTGCGAGGAGGCCCAGACCGCCTTTGGCCGGGCATTGAGCCGCAGTGACTTGCAGCGCCTGGTGGAGCTTTACCTGACCGACGGCTGGCAGCCGGACGTGCTGTTGCTCTGCTGCGCCGAAGTGGCCCGACAGGGACGCCGGACGGTGGGTGCCGTCAGCCGGGAACTGATTCGCTGGCGGGATGCCGGCGTGGAAACCGGCGAGGATGCCGAGCGCTATCTGCGCCAGGTCAAGCAGCGGGAGGAATGGTGTGCCGAGGCTGCCCTGCTGTTTGGCGTGGAGCCCCAGACCCTGACCAGCTGGGAACGGCGTGCCATCGCCCGCTGGCACGAGGACTGGCATTTCGGCGCCGACATGATTGACGAGGCGCTGCTGCGGGCAGATGCTCACCGGACGGTGCGGTATGTGGACGGTATTCTGCGGTCCTGGCGGTCCCAGGGTCTGACCACCGTGAAGGCGGTCCGCGGCAAGGGAGCCCTTTCCCCTGCCAACATCCTGGCCACCGGCAAGCAGCCGGCCAAACAACCGGCCAAGGATCTGTTCAACCGCAACTGGAACGCAGTATTCGACGACGAGGAAACGGAGGACTAAGCCATGCGCACCCGCGATGAACTGTTCCGCGCTGCCCAGCGGGAAGTGGCAGCCCGCCGTCAGCGTGCGGTCACCCGGGCGGAAACCATCCGCCGGGAGGCCATCCGCCGTCACCCTGAAATTGAGCAGGCGGAGGCCCGGCGCACCCGTCTGGGTGCCGCCTACCTGATGACCTCGGCCCAGGGGGCAGACAGTGCCAAACGGGCAGCGGCACAGCAAGCCTTTGCACAGGCCGGCCGGGACGTGGAGGATGTGATCCGCGCCGCTGGCTACGACCCCGCCGAATTTGAGCCGAAATTCGTCTGCCCGGTCTGCAAGGATACCGGTGTGGCAAACGGCCGCCCCTGCCAGTGTGTGGCCGACCTGGCCCGCACCCTGCGCCGGGAGGAGATCAATGCCGCATCGCCTCTGGCGCTGTGCAGCTTTGATTCCTTCGACATCAACCGCTATCCCGCCGAGGTTGACCCGGAACTGGGCGGACCGGTACGGGACTACATGGCCAAGATTTTGGCGTACTGCCGCCGGTGGGCCGACAACTTCAGCAAGAAAAGTCCCAACCTGCTGTTTATGGGTAGTGCCGGACTTGGCAAGACCCATCTGGCACTGGCGGCAGCAGATGCGGTGCTGAACAAGGGATATGACGTGCTCTACACCAGTTCCGCGGCGCTGGCAGCCCAGCTGAGCCGGGAACACTTTGACCGGGACAACGACGGCGATTGGCTGGAAGCCTGCAAGGAGGCGGATCTTTTGATCCTGGACGACCTGGGCACCGAGTTCATGACGCCTTTAGCGGTCAGCATGCTGTACGAGCTGATCAATACCCGGATGCTCTGCTGCCGCCCCACCGTCTACACCACCAACATTGTGGACCAGGCCGTATTTGAAGCCCGCTACACCGAAAAGGTTTCCAGCCGGATGCTGGGCAACTGCCGGATGTTCAAGTTTTTCGGCACGGACCAGCGGCTCCGGTAAATGCTGTACAGCAATCTTCCTTTACAGCAAAATTGATTTACAAGAAAACCGCCGCAGGGTTTTGGGGATATTCCCCTGCCCTGCGGCGGCTTTATTTTTATAAACACAGAACAAGGTCAGAACAGCAGGTCGTCATTGCTGCCCGGCCGGTGCCCGGTAAGGCGGTTCCAGAGGGTAATCCCCTTTTCCACCAGCAGTTGTGCCGCATTCAGGGCGGGACTGACCAGCAGCACAAAGACTGCCAGGGTCAGGAACCCTTGGGCGTCCAGCAGCACCAGTTCCAGGAAGGGCGCAAACACAGCGGCGGCAGAAAGTGCCAGCGCCAGCATGCCAACCCAGAGTGCCACATGGACTGGTGTGAAAGGACGGCAGACCCGCCACAGCACCGCCAGCCCCACCGCCAGCAGCACCAGCGTGCAGATGGTGGACAGCTCGGCGTTGGACAGGTCAAACACCAGCGCGAACAGTTCCACCCCCACCAGCAGCACAAAATCCGTCAGGCCGCCGGGCAACGCCTTGCGCAGCACATTGCGGAGAAAATGTCCCTGGATGCGCTCATGGTTGGGCTCCAGCGCCAGCACGAAGGACGGAATGCCGATGGTTGTGGTGGAGATCAGTGTCAGCTGCAGCGGCAGCAGCGGGTAGGGGATGGCAACGAACAGCGACACAAGACTGAGCAGGAACGAAAAAATATTCTTGACCAGAAACAGCGACGCCGACCGCTGAATGTTGTTGATGACCCGGCGGCCTTCCGCCACCACGGCAGGCAGACCCGCAAAGTCGGAATCCAGAAGAACCAGCTGTGCCACCTGGCTGGCGGCCTGGGCCCCCGACGCCATGGCAATGCCGCAGTCGGCATCCTTCAATGCCAGCACATCGTTGACACCATCGCCTGTCATGGCCACCGTATGCCCTGCATCCTGCATGGCGCGGATCAGTTTGCGTTTCTGGTCCGGCGTCACCCGGCCAAAGACAGTGTATTTTTCCGCCGCGGCGGCCATCTGCTCGTCGGTGCGCAGCGTGGAGGCATCAATATAATGTTCTGCCCCCTGCACACCGGCCTGGCGGGCCACCTCGCTGACAGCCAGCGGGTTGTCCCCGGAAATGACCCGGATCGCCACCCCCTGCTGGGCAAAATAGCGGAAGGTTTTGGGGGCTTCGGGCCGGATACGGTTGCTCACCGGGACCAGAGCCACAAACTCCAGCTGCCGGGGATTCAGCCCCAGACGCGGATCGGGCAGCTGTCCACCGGTGCAGGCAGCCAGCAGCAATACCCGGTATCCCCGTTCCAGATACCGCTGCAGCTCATGGGTCAGTTCCCCGTACCGGCTGCCGGCCACAAACTCCGGCGCACCGATGACAAAACTGCCCTGCCCTGCAAAAGCGGCAGCACTCCATTTATAGGCCGAGTCGAAGGGCACCCGGCCCTCCACCGTCCAGTCGCTTCCGCCGGTAAAGCGGCGGCACATGGCCCGGGCCGTGTCGTTTTCCGGCTCGGTCCCGGCGTAAAAGGCACGCAGCACCGCATCCACCCGTTCCGGCGGCCATACAGCCTCGTGGAGCAGTACCGGGGTACCGGCTTCCATCTCCGCTTCGGTGATGGTGCCGGTCTTGTCCACGCAAAGCACATCCACCCGGGCCAGCGTCTCGATACAGTTCATATCCTGCGCCAGCACCCGGCGCCGTGCCAACCGGATCATGCTGACCGCCAGCGCCACGCTGGTGAGCAGATACAGCCCTTCCGGAATCATACCGATCAGCGCTGCCACCGTGGCTTCCACCGAGTCCCGCAGCGTCAGTTCCAGCACATCATACTGCTGCAAAAACAGAAGAATCCCAAAAGGAATCAGCAGAATCCCGATGAACCGGATCAGCCGGTCCAACGATCGCATCATCTCGCTTTTGGCCAGTTTCACGTCGGTTTTTGCCTCGGTCATCAGCCGGTTGGCATAGGACTCGGCCCCCACCCGGGTCAGCTGGGCACGTACCCGTCCCGAGGTCAGAAAACTGCCCGACCGCAGCCCGTCCCCCGGCTGCTTGGACACCGGCTCCGCCTCGCCGGTGACCAGCGCCTCGTTGGCCTGGGCGGTGCCGGTGCGCACCACCGCGTCGGCACAGATCTGCTCCCCGGCCGTAAATTCCACAATATCGTCCCGCACCAGCTGGTTGGCGGGCAGTTCCAGCATCTGGCCGTCCCGCAGGCAGCGAACCTTGCGGGCGACCACCAGCGTCAGACGATCCACCGCGTATTTGGAACGCAGCTGCTGCACAATGCCGATGACGGTGTTGCAGATTGCCACGCCCAGAAATCCCATGTTGGCTAAGCTGCCCACCGACCACAGGCAGGCAGCCAGCACCACAAAGACCAGATTGAAAAAGGTAAACACATTTTCCCGCACAATCTGCCAGGTGGTTTTGGTAGGGCTGGCAACCTCGCAGTTGTCCAGGCCCGCCTCCATCCGGCGGGCTGCCTGCGCGGCGGTCAGTCCGGTTTCCGGGTCCGGATGCTCCACCGGCAGCGGCGGGGCTGACGGTGCATGATGCATAGACCTTCTGTTATGTTCCTGTGCCAAGGTGGACCACCTCTGTCCGACCGCCGGGGCGGCGGTGTTTTTCTCCCGGGCGGCTGTCGTGGCAGCTGCCCGCATGGTATGCCTATTATAACGGAAAGTTATGAACAAAACTACCTGTACAGTGCAAAATCCGCTGTACCAATGCAAAACCGCCCGCAGGGGCCGGGACAGATGTCCGTCCGGCAGCCCCTGCGGGCGGTGGCGGTATTGGGATTACACGTCCTGCAGCTCCCCGCGGGAGGAGGCCTTCAGGTAGGCGTAGATGAAGCCGTCCAGGTCACCGTCCATGACGGCCTGGACATTGCCGTTTTCATAACCGGTACGATGGTCCTTCACCAGCGTATAGGGCATAAAGACATAGCTGCGGATCTGGTGACCCCAGGCGATCTCGTTCTGCACGCCCTTGATATCCTCGATCTTGTCCTTGTGCTGCTGCAGCGCAATCTGATACAGCTTGGCTTTCAGCATTTCCATGGCGTATTCCCGGTTCTGCAGCTGGCTGCGCTGGGTCTGGCAGGAAGTGACAATGCCGGTGGGCTTGTGAATCAGACGGACAGCGGAGGAGGTCTTGTTGATGTGCTGGCCGCCGGCGCCGGAGGAACGGTAGACCTGCATTTCAATATCCTCGGGGCGGATATCCACCTTGATGTCGTCATTCAGTTCCGGCATGACTTCCAGTGAGGCAAAGCTGGTCTGACGGCGGGCGTTGGCATCAAAGGGGCTGATGCGGACCAGACGGTGGACGCCGTTTTCGCTCTTGAGCATACCGTAGGCGTTGGGTCCCTTGACCATCATGGACGCGCTCTTGATGCCGGCCTCGTCGCCGTCCAGCACATCCATGACCTCCACCTTGTAGCCGTGTGCATCCGCCCAGCGGGTATACATACGGTAGAGCATCTCGGCCCAGTCCTGTGCCTCGGTGCCGCCGGTGCCGGCGTGGAAGGTCAGAATGGCGTTGTTGGCGTCATATTCCCCGTTGAGCATGGTCATCAGCTGCAGCTCGTCAATGGCCTTTTCCACACCGTTGACAGCCTCCTCCCCTTCGGGGATCAGGCTGGGGTCATATTCCTCCTCCAGCATTTCCAGCATGGTGACGGCATCCTCGTACTGTGCCGTCAGCTTCCGGAACCGGTCCAGCTTGCCCTTCAGGTCGCCCATCTCGGTATAGACCTTCTGGCTCTTTTCCTGATCGTCATAAAAGCCGGGCAGCGTCATCTGGTGTTCCAGCTCCGCCAGGCGCTTCTCGCTGGCTCCGATGGACAGTGCGTCGCGCAGGTCTTGGATGGCAGTCTCAAAACCGCCCAGTTTGGTTTTCAGTTCGGCGAGCGTGATCATAGTTTTCCTATACCCCTTTTGCAAAGTTCGGTTTATGGGCAGGTGCACCCGGTACACTCTGCGCGTCAGCCGTGTGATACACGGCACAAACTAACACAATATCAGTATATCGGAAAACATCTGTTTTGTAAACTGAAATTCCCAGGTTATGCCTTGTTAACAGAAAATTCTTTGCTTTTTAGGACGCACTGGGGTATAATTACGATAAACTACGAAATTGACGGGTTTTGCCCGGCGTTTCGTGGCATGGCCCGGCCTTCTGCCGGGCGTCTTCCGCCTTGGCGGAAGTTGCGGAATGATAATGGAGGCTATTCAATGGCATTATATACAGGAAATCATTGCCCTGTCTGCAACAAAGCATTCACCGACACCGATGACGTGGTGGTCTGCCCCGAGTGCGGCACCCCCTATCACCGCGCCTGCTGGCAGCAGGCCGGCGGCTGTGTCAATGCCGACAAGCATGGCACCGGCTTTGAATGGACACCGGAGCAGACAGCGGACAGCGAGGCAAATCCCCCCCAGGAAGAGCGCATCTGCCCCAACTGCGGCGCGCACAACGCCCCGGGGGCAAGATTCTGTGACCACTGCGGCACCCCTTTTGGCGCCGATGCCGCCCGTGCCCGCAGCAATGCGGCCAATCCGGGGCCTATCTATACCCGTCCCAATGGTCCTGATTCCGGCACCGGTGCGCGGCAGGCGGGCAACGGTACCGGCAGTGCAGCCGGTGCAGCCCGTCAGCCCGGCGGGTTTGCCGGGATTTTCCGCCGGGAACTGCGCCCGGACGATACCATCGACGGCATCAAGGCCAAGGACTGGGCCAGTTTTCTGGGTCCGTCCAGCCTGACCTATCTGGCCCAGTTCATCCGTATGGAGGAGCTCAAGCGCAAGACCAGCGTCAGTCTGTCCGCCTTTTTCCTGGGTCCGGTCTATTTCTTCTACCGCAAGATGTGGAAGGTCGGCGTAGCACTGACCGCCCTGTCGCTGGTGGTAACGATCCCCACCATTCTGGCTCTGTTTGAGGCAGCCTCCTCCCCGCTGGTGGCGGGGCTGAATCTGGACTGGCTGTCCGGTGCCAGCATGGTCTGCCTGTTTGTGGACACGGCACAGCTTTTGCTGCGCAGTCTGTTTGCCTATTACCTGTACAAAAAGGAAGCTTCCCGCCGGATTCACGCCATCTGTGAGCAGCTGCCGGAGGGGCAGGAGCGCTCAGACGCGCTGGTCCTGCGCGGAGGCACCAGTGCGCTGGCAGTGGTGTTGTACCTGCTGGTGATTCTGGCCTTCTGGCTGGCGATCTACTGGTTCCTGGGTTCCGGGCGGAATCTGGCAGTACAGGCACTGATGCAGGCGTATATGATGTAATCTGCTGTGGCTGGCAGCGCTGGGGTTTCTGCGACTGTCTGCGGCAGTTTGAATTTGATTCCGGCCGGGCATCTCCGCCGGAAACTGCAGGAGGATTTCAGTAATGAAAACAACTTTGGTTATCATGGCTGCCGGTATCGGCTCGCGCTACGGCGGCGGCATCAAGCAGCTGGCCGCTGTCGGTCCCAACGGCGAAATTCTGATGGACTACTCCATCCATGACGCCATTGCGGCGGGCTTCAACAAGATCATCTTCATCATCCGCCATGACATTGAGGAAGCGTTCCGCGAGGTCATCGGCAACCGGATCGAAAAGATCTGCGCCGACCTGGGTGCGGAAGTCGCCTATGCCTACCAGGCACTGGACGATCTGCCCGACAACGCAACGCTGCCCGAAGGCCGTTCCAAGCCCTGGGGCACCGGTCAGGCGGTTCTGGCCTGCCGTGACATCCTGCACGAACCGTTTGCCGTCATCAACGCTGATGACTATTACGGCAAGCAGGCCTATGTGCTGCTGCATGATTTCCTGGAGCAGTATGACCCGGCCCATCCGGAAAAGCTGTGCATGGCTGGTTTTGTGCTGAAGAACACCCTGAGCGACAACGGCGCAGTCACCCGCGGCATCTGCCGGATGAATGACGCCGGATACCTGACCGGTGTGGACGAGACCAAGGGCATTGAAAAGACTGCGGACGGTGCACAGGCCGGCGGCAAGGTGCTGGACGTGGACAGCCTGGTCAGCATGAACATGTGGGGTCTGTCGCCTGAGTTCATGGGCCTTTTGAAGGATGGCTTTGTGGAGTTTTTCGACAAGGCCGAGGGCGATATGCTCAAGTCGGAGTACCTGCTGCCCATCTTCATTGATGAGCTGCTGCAGGCCGGCAAGGTCAGTGTGCAGGTGCTCAAGACTTCCGACAAGTGGTTCGGTGTCACCTATCAGGAGGACAAGCCTGCCGTGCAGCAGGCCTTTGCCCAGCTGATTGCCGACGGTGTCTATCCGTCGGATCTGTTCAGCGATCTGAAATAACAACACAATCCGGGGATTTCCAGGGGCATTTTCTGCCGCCGGGAAGCCCCGGATTTTTTGTACCATTGTTGCGGGCAGAGGAAAATCACCACACTTTTGTCGCCGGTCGGGGCGGTTCGCGTCAAATGCACATAAGCATGGGTATTTCCCCCATGGAAAAGGACGGAAAAATGCGGTATCGTTATTGTAACAGGAGGGTTGCCAATATGTCGAATGAATTTGTATCATCTGCCCAATCCATGGATCCTGCCCAGCGGGATCAGGCCCTTGCGCTGAATGTGGAGCGCCTGCTGCGCTTTGGCCGGAAACACAAGATGATCAAAGATCTGGATGTGATCATCGCACGCAATACACTTTTGGACTTTCTGGGCCTTGCTGCTCCCTATGAGGGCAAGGTGCCGAAGGAGGATTTTGACACCCCCACCGAGATTCTGGAGGAGACGCTGGACCTGGCTGCCGACAAGGGTCTGTTTGACAACTCGGTGCCCCAGTACCGCATCAACTTCGAGACCCGTCTGATGGGTGCCATGATGCCCCGGGAAAGCGAGGTCTGCAAAAAGTTCCGCAAGCTGCTGGCCAAGAAGGGCCCGCAGGCCGCCACCGATTGGTTCTATGACCTGTGCGTCGTGTCCAACTACATCCGCACCGCCCAGATTGCCCGCAATATCCAGTGGGATACCCCCACACCTTACGGGAATCTGGAAATCACCATCAACCTGACCAAGCCGGAGAAAGATCCCAAGGTCATTGCCATGGAGCGGCTGCAGCCCAAGAGCGGGTATCCCCAGTGCATGCTCTGCAAGGAAAACATCGGCTATGCGGGCCGCATCAACTTCCCGGCCCGGCAGACCCACCGCATTGTCCCCCTGAATCTGGCCGGGGAGCAGTTCTATCTGCAATACAGCCCCTACGCCTACTTCCATGAGCACTGCATCATCCTGCATGACCAGCATAAACCCATGGAGATGACCCGCCAGACGCTGGCCGAGATTTTTGACTTTGTGGCCCAGTTCCCCCACTACACCTGCGGTTCCAATGCCGACCTGCCCATCGTGGGCGGCAGCATCCTGAGCCATAGCCATTTCCAGGGTGGGCGCTATGTCTTCCCCATGCAGAAGGCAGCCATCCGCACCAAACTGACCAATCCCCGGTACCCCGGCCTGCAGGCGGGCATTCTGAACTGGCCGGTGTCGGCTGTCCGGCTGATCGGCCGCAGCTCCCAGATGGTCCAGAACGCTGCCAACGACATCATGGACACCTGGCGCAGCTGGTCGGACGAGAGTGTGGACATTCTTGCCGAGACCGACGGCACTCCCCATAACACCGTCACCCCCATTCTGCACTACGATGATGAGCAGGGATATATCCTGGACATTGCTCCCCGCAACAATCGCACCACCGAGCAGTATCCCGACGGCATCTTCCATCCCCACAAGGAATACCATAACATCAAGAAGGAAAACATCGGCTTGATCGAGGTCATGGGTCTGGCCATCCTGCCCGCCCGCCTCAAGGACCAGGGTGCCGCCATTGCCGACATTCTGTCCGGCAAGGCGCCCAATACCAGCCGGGAGGAAAACAGCCCGCTGGCAGTCCATGCCGACTGGATTGACCAGCTGATTGCCAAATACGGCACCTCCCTGAGCCATGAAGAAGCTGAAAAGGCCGTGCGTGACGAGATCGGTATTGTCTTCAGCCATGTGCTGGAGAACGCCGGTGTCTTCAAGTCGGACGAGGCCGGACAGCAGGCTTTCCTGCGCTTCATGAGAGCTGCCGGTTTCACTCCCGTCAAAAAGTAATGTCATCTGAAAAGGCCCGCAGCGGACAGCATTGCCTGCTGCGGGCCTTTTGACAGTCAGGAGGGTTCCTCTCATGAAATCCCCGCTTTTCCGTCTGGCACCGCTTTTGCCGGCTGCCACCTACTGGGTGGGCTGCGCAGCCTATACCCGGATGACCGGCGACCCGCTGGGCATCGGTCTGGGCTGGAATCTGATTCTTGCCGCCTTGCCACTATTGTTCGGCCGACTGGCTCTGCGCTGCCGGTCCCGGGTCTGTGCCGGATTCTGGTGGATCTGCTGGCTGCTGTTTCTGCCCAACGCCTTCTATTTCGTCACCGATCTATTGCACACTCCGCCCGGCATGGAATGGCTGGGTGAGGAAGCCGGCGAAACCGTGGTGATGCACAGCGAACAGTTTTCCCACTGGCTGCTGCTTGTTCTGATCGGCTGCGGGATGTTCTTTGCCTGGCTGCTGGGTTGTCTGGCCATCGACTGTCTGTTTGATTTGTTCCGGCATCGTTTTGGCATCGCTGCCGCCTGGACCGGCATTGCCGTTCTCAGCCTGGCCTGTGGAGCGGGCATTTATATCGGCAGGTTTCTGCGCCTGAACAGCTGGGACATTCTGCGCCCGGCACATCTGCTGCGCAAATTGCTCGCCGCCTGCTCCCCGGGCGCGCTGCATCTGGTTTTTCTGTTTGCTGCGGCTGTGCTGTTCAGCTACGGCGTGTTGCAGAGTCTCCGGTATGCCCTCCCCCGGTCTGACCGCTGATTTTACAAGTTCTCGATCTGCATGCGGTTTACAACTGGCGTCGTCTGGTGTACAATAGGACATATTCTTTTTTTGATGTAAGGGCAGCATGGTTGCCCGGAAATTCATCCAAAAGGGAGGCCTTTTCATGCCAACGTCCCTACCTCGCCGGGGTTTTCGCCTGGCTGTTCTGGCCTTGGCCGGCTGCCTGATGCTGGCAGGTTGCGACCAGCATCAGGCCGATGTCACCGCCACACCGGAGGCCGCCAGCCCGGAAACCTCGGTCACGGCCACGGCCACACCGGAATCCGCTCCCACGACGGAGGCGGAAGCCGTCACCGCCCAGACCGGCGCGATTCTGGCCGAGACCCCCGATGCCGGACGCAGCTACGTGGAGGAAACGCTGTTCATCGGTGACTCCAACACCGCGCGTTATATGATGTACGCTGACGAGACCGGAGAGGCGTTCACCTCCCTGTCCAACAACATCGGGGTGGTCAGCATGGGGGTGGGCGCCATCACCACGCTGAAATGCGAACAGTTTGTGGGATACAGCCAGATGTACACCATCCCCGATGCGGTGGCCATGCTCAAGCCCCGGCGCATCATCATCGGATTCGGCACCAACAACCTGTCCGGGCAATCCACCAACGCCGACAGCTTCATCGAGACCTACCTGAAAGGGTTAAAGGCAATTCAGGAGGCCTGGCCCTATGCCGACATCATTGTCAACGCCATTCCGCCGTTGGACAAGCAGCGGGAAAACCAGAATCTGTATATGGTACAGGTGGATGCCTACAACGCGGCTCTGGCAGAAATGTGCGAGGAAAACGGCTTCAAATTTCTCAACAGTGCCGAGGTCCTGCGGGACCCGGAGACCGGCTGGGCCAAAAAGGACTACACTCTGTCGGACGGCGTACATCTGTCCAAAACCGCGGTCACTGCCTTTTTTGACTATGTGCGCACCCATGCCTATGTCACCGATGACCGCCGTCCCCAACCGCTGGGGACCATTCCAGAGCCGGCCGGCACACCGGTGGGCCTGATCAGTCAGGACCCCATTGCGGTGCGTGGCGCCAAGGTTCCGGTGGAGTTTGTGGCTTCCACCGGCGGTACCCTGAAAGGCACCACCAGTCAGCTGGTCAAAAAAGGCGGGACCTGCTCCACTGTGACGGCGGTTCCCAATGCCGGCTGGAAGTTTGCCGGCTGGACTGCCTCGCTGGGTTCGGCAGGCAGCAGCGCCAGCCTGACCTTCACAGTGCCCACCAACGCCGACGCGGGCGGCGTGGTGCTGACTGCCCAGTTTACCCCCGATGAACACGAGCACGACTGGGTGGAGCTTCCCGACAGCCGTCAGGAGCCCACCTGTCTCTACGGCGGCAGCGCAAAATACAAATGCAGCATCTGCGGCGCTTACGGCGAGCAGGACCTGCCGGCCCTGGGTCATGACTGGGACGAGGGTGTGGTGACCAAAAAGCCCGGTACCGGTACCAAAGGCGAGCGCACCTACACCTGTACCCGCTGTGGCAAGACAAAGACGGAGTCCATTGCGGCGCTGGCAACCCCGGCGCCCACCGCCTCCCCCACACCGAAACCCACGGCCAAACCTACAGCCAAACCCACTGCCAAGCCCACACCCCAGCCGGCGACACCGACCCCGGTGCCTGCAACGCCTACGCCGGTACCGGCCACACCTACCCCGACGCCGACCCCTGTTCCGGCAACGCCCACGCCCACACCTTCCCCCACACCAAGTCCCACACCGGTTGCCGAGGTGACCCCTGAGCCTGTTCCGCCGGTGGAGGGCGGTGACAGCCCAGCCCCGACCGGTCAGTCCATGGACCAGGCACAGCAGCAGGTACCGGCCCCGGAAGCCTGACCCATCCCACAGTATCCCCCGCCCCGGGGCTTTGCACAGCCCCGGGGCATCCCTTTGCGGAATAAATCGATCTCAGTTACGGAGGAAATCATGACAAACCAGTCCAAACCCCGGCAGAAATCCCAGTTGGTACGGTTTCTGCCCTATCTGATGCGGTACAAGCGCATCCTGATTTTCGACCTGATCTGTGCTGCACTGACTACCCTGTGCGACATTGTGCTGCCCCAGATCATGAGCTACCTGACCAACGCCGCCACCGACCCCACCATTGCCCTGACGGCAGGCATCGTGCTGAAACTGGCCGCCCTGTATCTGGTGCTGCGGCTGATCGACGGTGCGGCCAACTATTACATGGCCGCCAACGGCCACATCATGGGTGTCTACATTGAAACCGACATGCGCCGGGATGCCTTTGCCCATCTGCAGCGCCTCAGCGACACCTACTATTCCAACACCAAGGTGGGCCAGATCATGGGCCGCATCACCAACGACCTGTTTGATGTGACCGAATTTGCCCATCACTGCCCCGAGGAGTTTTTCATCGCCGCCATCAAGATTGTGGCGTCCTTTGTGATTCTCTGCACCGCCAGCATCCCCTTGACCCTGATTGTCTTTGCCTGTGTGCCGGTGATGGCTGTTGTCTCCATCCGGCTGAATCACAAGCTGCGGGCAGCTTTCCGGCGTCAGCGGTTCCAGATCGGCGAGCTGAATGCTGCCATTGAGGACAGCCTGCTGGGCGAGCGGGTCATCAAGGCCTTTGCCGCCGAGGAACGGGAAAAGGCCAAATTTGAGGAGGGCAACCAGACCTTCCAGAACATCAAAAAGACCACCTACCACTTTATGGCGGCCTTCAACACCTCCACCCGTCTGTTCGACGGGCTGATGTATCTGGTGGTCATTGTGGCAGGCGGTCTGTTCCTGGTCTACGGCCTGGTCAACGCCGGCGATCTGGTGGCATACATCCTGTATGTCTCCACCCTGATTGCCACCATCCGCCGCATCGTGGAATTTGCCGAGCAGTTCCAGCGGGGTATCACCGGCATCGAACGCTTTTACGAGATCATGGACACCCCGGTGGACATCACCGACGCGCCCGACGCCACCGAACTGCAGGTCACCAAGGGCGGTATCGAGTTCCAGGATGTCAGCTTTGAGTATCCCGATGACCACAACAAGGTGCTCAAGCACATCAACCTGAACATCCGTCCCGGCGAAAATCTGGCTCTGGTGGGTCCTTCCGGCGGCGGCAAGACGACGCTGTGCAACCTGATCCCCCGCTTTTACGATGTGACCAGCGGACGGATTCTCATTGACGGGCAGGACATCCGCCAGGTCACGCTGGAAAGCCTGCGCGGCGCCATCGGCGTGGTGCAGCAGGATGTGTATCTGTTCAGCGGCACTGTTGCCGAGAACATCGCCTACGGCAAGCCCGGTGCCTGCCGTGAGGAGATTGAGAAGGCCGCCAGGATGGCCGGCGCTGACGGATTTGTCCGGGCACTCAAGGACGGCTATGACACCTATGTGGGCGAACGCGGCGTCAAGCTGTCCGGCGGACAGAAGCAGCGCATTTCCATCGCCCGCCTGTTTTTGAAGAACCCGAAAATTTTGCTGCTGGACGAAGCCACCAGTGCCCTGGACAACGAGAGCGAAGTGCTGGTGGGGCAAAGCCTGGACGCCCTTGCCAAGGGCCGCACCACGCTGACCATTGCCCACCGGCTGACCACCATCAAAAATGCCGACCGTATCCTGGTGCTGGGCAAAAACGGCATCGAGGAGGAGGGCAACCACGAGCAGTTGCTGGCCAAAAAAGGCATCTACTACCGGCTGTGGAACGGCCTGGTCAGCGGTCAGACCCTGTAACATCCGACGCTTTTGCCGCATAAAAAACAGGCCGTTGTTTTGCAACGGCCTGTTTTTTAATCCAGATTTTCCACAATGCCAAACCGGCGCCGGTTGTGCAGCGAAATGCTGAGCACCAGCCCGATACAGAGATACATCATCACCACACTGGACCCGCCCGCCGAGAAAAACGGCAGCGTGACGCCAATCACCGGCAACACCTGCAAATTCATGCCCAGATTGATGACACACTGCAAAAACAGCGCTGCAAAAATTCCCACGCAGATATAACGGCCCAGCGCGTCCATACTGTGCAACGCTGTGGTCAGAATGCGTGCCCCGATGGCAAACAGCAGAATCAGCACCGCTGCTGCGCCCACAAATCCCAGCACATTGGCCAGGTAACTGAAGATGAAGTCGTTCCAGGCATTGGGGACAAAGATATGCTCGCCGGAGAAAAGCCCCTGTCCGGTCAGGCCCCCGGTCCCGATGGCCATGGCCCCCTTGTTCTGCTGGTAGGTGAACTGCGCCAGCGCCGGGTCGTCCGGGTTGAGCACCGCCAGAATACGCTGGAACTGATAGCCTTTCAGAATGCCGGGTTTCAGGACAAGCAGCAGGGCGCCGCCTGCCACCGCACAACCTGCTGCGCCGCCCACCAGCCAGGGGGAAAGTCCCCCGGCAAACAGCATGACCAGCCCCATGCCCAGAAAAACCAGCGCCGTGCCGTCGTCCCCCTGAATATGGATGACCGCCACCGGCAAAAGAATATGGACCAGCAGGGCCAGCAGGTTTTGCGGTTTGTTCACCCGGCCGCGCACCCGCTCCAGATGCAGTGCCAGCGTCAGGACAAAGCTGATTTTTGCCAGCTCGGTGGGCTGGAAGGTCATACCTCCCACCCGGTACCAGCTGTAGTTGGAGGTACCGCCGGCATCATATCCGATGGTCAGGAACCCGGCCCGGAAATTGTGCAGAAACAGGGTTGGCAGCACCAGTCCCCAGGCAGTCACAGCGTGCAGCGGCCAGGCGCGGGCAAGCGTGCGGTAGTCCACCGTGGAGGCAATCACTGCCAGCATCACCCCCAGCAGGCTGGCGATCAGCTGCACCGATGCCTTGTTGTTGGACCCCCCCAGCTGGCTTTGCCCCACGCTGACCAGTACCACCACACTGAGGGCGGAACAGACCGCGCAAAGTGCCAGAAGCAACAAATCTGCCCGGGCTGCATACCGGCGCATCAGTTTGAGCATGGGACCGCCCTCCTTTCTGAAAGGATCATTCTTCTTTGCAGGCAGCAAAAAGACAGAATCTCACAATAGATATTATACCGTCCGGTGTTCCGATTTACCAGATTTTGCCTGAAAATTTTACAAACCGGCCGGGGTGCGGTATAATTGCTGTATCCTGCCAGACAGGATACGATTGTCCCGCCCTGCATTTGGCAACGACAGGAAAATCGGGCGGCGATTTTGCCCCCAGTAAGGAGTATGCGCAATATGGAAGAATATACCACCCACTCCCGTGAGGAGACGGTCGAACTGGGACGCAAACTGGCCGCCCGTCTGACCCCCGGCGCGCTGATCACCTTTACGGGCGGCCTGGGTGCCGGAAAGACCGCGTTCTGTCAGGGCATTGCCGAAGGACTCGGCTGCACCGATCCGGTGTCCAGCCCCACCTTTGCCATTGTCAACTATTACCGGGGTCCCCGGCCGTTTGCCCATTTTGATCTTTACCGCATCCATACCGAGGCGGATCTGGCCGCCGCCGGGTTCTATGATTATCTGGACATGGGTGCTGTGGTTGCGGTGGAATGGAGCGAAAACTGTGCCGAGATTCTGGCCCGGGAGAACCCCATTACCATTGAGATTCAGCGCACCGGAGAAAATGACCGGCATATTCTGATCTGCGGGCTGTGATGCCGTGCTGCGGCGTCCCCCGCCTGTTCTGAAGGAGAATCCTGCATGAATATACTAGCAATCGACACCGCCGGGCGGTCCGCCTCGGTGGCACTGCTGCGCGACGACACTGTGCTGTACGAGACGGTCTGCAACTGCGGCCTGACCCACAGCGAGACGCTGATGCCCATGGTGGATGCCGCCCTGAAGATGGGCGGTATCCGTGCAGGCGACCTGGACCTGTACGCCGTGACGGCTGGCCCGGGCAGCTTTACCGGACTGCGCATCGGTATGGCGGCAGTCAAGGGCATGGCACTTGCCGCCCAGACGCCCTGTGCCGGGGTATCCACCCTGGAGGCACTGGCCTGGTGCCATATCGGCGAAGGCACTGCCGTCTGCGCAATGGACGCCCGCCGTGGGCAGGTATACTGGGCCGCCTTTGATCTGGCCACCCACACCCGACTGACCCCCGATGCCGCAGCCCCCGCTGAGGAAGCGGTTGCCTATGCGCAAACCTGCAAAAAGCCTGTAATATATATTGGCGACGGCGCCGCATTGTGTTACAATAAGGATGAGCAGGCTCTGCCCTGTCCGCCGGCTTTGCAGGTGGCACGGGCAGTGGGTGCCGGACTGGCAGGGCATGCTATGTGGCACAACGGCCAGTGTGTGGCCCCCGCCCTGCTGATGCCCAACTATCTGCGGCTGAGCCAGGCGGAACGGGAACGCGCTGAGCGGGAAGCTGCCGCAGAGCATGCAACAAGGTGAGAAGTATCAAAGAGAGGTAACAAAATGTCTAACGAGAGGAAACCCATCGCGCTGGGCGCTGATCACGCAGGCTTTTCCCTGAAGGAGGAGCTGCGCCGCCATCTGGAAGAGCAGGGCATTCCCTACCGGGATTTCGGCTCCTACGACGGCGAGCGCTGCGACTACCCGGACAAGGCCGTGCCCCCCTGTGAGGCTGTTGTGCGTGGCGAATGCAGCTATGCCATTCTTTGCTGCGGCACCGGCGTGGGTATGTCCATGTGCGCCAACAAGGTTGCGGGCATTCGTGCCTGCTGCTGCAGTGACAGTTTCAGCGCCGAATTTACCCGCCGCCACAACGATGCCAATGTGCTTTGCATGGGCGCCCGCGTGGTGGGCCCCGGCTTGGCCTGCCAGCTGATGGATCTGTTCCTGGAAACCCCCTTTGAGGGCGGCCGTCATCAGGCCCGCGTCGAAAAGGTCAATGCCCTGGACAGCAACCGCGGCTGATGTTTTGATTTTGGATTCCGCCCCGTTTGGGGGCTTGTCTGCCCTTGGCAGATGCAAACTTGAACAAGGTAAGGAGTTGCCAACTATGAGCGTTGTTGAGATTGTCGATCATCCTCTGATTCAGCACAAGATCAGCCTGCTGCGGGATCGCCGCACCGGCACCAAGGAGTTCCGTGACATGGTCAGCGAGGTTTCCACCCTGCTGTGCTACGAGGCCACCCGTGACCTGCCCCTGGAAGAGGTTGAGGTCGAGACCCCCATCGCCCTGGCCCGCACCAAGGTTCTGGCCGGCCGCAAGCTGGCACTGGTTCCCATTCTGCGTGCCGGTCTGGGCATGGTGGATGGCATGCTGAACCTGATTCCTGCCGCCAAGGTGGGCCACATCGGCCTGTACCGCAACGAGGAAACGCTGGAGCCGGTGGAGTACTACTGCAAGCTGCCCAAGGACATTGCCGAGCGTGAAGTCATTGTTCTGGACCCGATGCTGGCCACCGGCAGCAGCGCTGCGGATGCCATCACCATGATCAAGCAGCGGGGCGCCAAGCACATCAAATTCATCGGCCTGATTGCAGCGCCGGAAGGCATGAAGGTGCTGCACGCTGCCCATCCCGATGTGGACATCTACGTCGCCGCACTGGATGAGAAGCTGAACGAGAAGGGCTACATCGTCCCCGGTCTGGGCGATGCCGGCGACCGTATCTTCGGCACCAAGTAATTTTTCCCCATTGTAGTATCAAGCCCCGGCAGAGCAAGCAACGCTCTGCCGGGGCTTTTTGTTGTATAAACGGTTTGCCTGTACCGGTCACAGCTGTTCCCGCAGAAGACCGGCGCGGTAGGCTGCCAGCAGCTGCTCCAGGTCAGCAATCAGCACCCGCTTTTCCACACCCTCGTCGGTATCCCGGACAAGAACCCGCTGCGGTGCGGTGTAGATGTACTCGCTGCGGGAGGCAATGTCCTCATCCTCCCGGATGGCCTTCTCGGCGCTCTCAAAGGGCTGGTGGGTCCGCAGCGTCAGGCCCCGGCTGTTGTACACCAGTGTATAGCCCGCAATGCCGGTCCTGCTGTGATAGGCACGGCAGAACCCGCCGTCAATGACAATGATCTTGCCGCCGCCCTTGACCGGGCTCTCCCCTTCAATCGCACGCACCGGCACATGGCCGTTGATGATGTGGCAGCCCTCCCCTTCCAGACCAAACTCCCGCAGGATCTTGTCGGCGGTTTCAGCGCTCTGGATATGGCGGTAATAGGGGTTCTTAACCTCGGTATGGGTGGATTTGTCGGCGATATACAGCCGTTCAAAGGTGGTCATGGCACTGCGGCCAAAAATCGGTGACAGCCGTCCGCACCAGAGATACCAGAGGAAGTCCTGCCCGGCCTGCCGTTCCGGGCTGCCCGGTGCGGCAAAATATCCCTCCCGGGCACGGCGGTCACAGTAGTCAAACAGTGCCTTGCCGGAATAGCTTTTCCCTTCAAAGGTCTCGGCGGCAAAAGCGCCGTCCTCGGTCATAGGCACTGCACCATGAAACAGCAGGTTGCCGTTGCAGACCTTGTAAACCGCACCTTTGGCATACAAAAACTGGGTGTGCCGCTGCAGGCGCTCGCTCTCGGTGAAGGAGCGGACCAGATCACTGAGCACCTGCTCCTCCTGCGGATTCAGGCGGGAGGGGTCGGCCGGGTCCACCGTGGGAAAGACCGGGTCCAGCAGCGGATAGCTCTTGCCGCCGCAGCGGACCGTCCCCGCTGCATAGTCAATCTGGTTGAGATAGTCCCTGCCCTGATACTGGAAATCCGGGTTGCGGGCAATGACCTGGGCTTCCAGCTTGAGCATCATGATGGTGACGGCCTTGTGCATCCGGGCGGCGCGGGCAATGGTGTCGGCGCCGGGACTGGTCCGGGGGTCCAGATGGGGCTTCCAGTGCTCCACATCGGTGTCGGCATAGAATGCCTCGGCCAGATGGTCCAGGCCCCGCAGACTGATGCCGTAGCCGTTTTCCAGGGTAGGAAGGTTGTTGTAGGCGACGGTGGTTTTCAGGACCGTCAGGATGCAGATGGGACTGCCCGCGGCCGCTCCCATCCAGACCACGTCATGGTTGCCCCACTGAATGTCCACATCATGGTGGAGCATCAGCCGGTCCAGAATCTGGTCAGGGCGGGGGCCACGGTCAAACAGGTCTCCCACAATGTGCAGCCGGTCCACCGCCAGCCGCTTGATGACCTCGCAGAAACGGGTAATATAGGCATCCGCCCGGTCATGCCGGATGATGCTGTCAATGATCTGCCCATAATACAAATCCTTGTCATGATCCTCAAAATGGGCGTGGAGCAGTTCGTCAATGATATGGCCGCAGTATTTCGGCAGACATTTGCGCACATGGTCCCGGGTATGCTTGCTGGACACAAACCGGCACAGCTGGATCAGCCACAGCAGATTTTTGCGGTACCAAGCGGTCAGGTCGGACTGTTTGGCCTTCAGTTCCGGCAGTTTCTGCACCGGATAGTAGATCAGGGTGGCCAGCTCGGCACGCTCAGCCGCCGGGACACCCTCCCCCAGCACCACATCAATCTTTTCCCGGATGACGCCGGAGGCACTGTTCAGGATATGGATGAACGCCTCATTCTCACCGTGCAGGTCGCTCATGAAATGTTCCGTTCCCTTGGGCAGGCGGGAGAGCGCTTCCAGGTTGATGATCTCACTGGAGGCCGCCGCAATGGTGGGATACTTTTCCGCCAGCAGGGCCAGATACCGCAGCTGTTCCGGGGTGGGATGGAATGCCTCAGGCATGAAAAACTCCTTTCACAATGGTGGAAAATGCCGCATCACACAGATGGCGGCGGGGTGCGCAGAAACTGGACGCCGCACCCCAGCAGATGGGGTCCCAAATGCACCGCCAGTGTGGCATCAATGCTGCCGTGAATCAGCTGATGGCAGCCGGGAAGCCGTTTTTTCAGTGCGGTTTCCAGGCGCTTGCCCTCCTCCGGCCATGCGCCGTCGCAGACCACCAGATTGAAGGCGGGGGCCTCGGGGCCGTTGGCCCTGACACCGTCCGCCAGATCCAAAAGCCGCTCAAAGGCAGCGTTGCGTCCCCGGACCTTGGCCGCCGTCCCGATAACACCGTCGGTGCCGATGGTCAAAATCGGCTTGATCTGCAACAGCGACCCGGCCACCGCAGTGACCCGCCCGATGCGGCCGCCGCGGCGCAGGTATTCCAGCGTGTCAATGCAGAAGAATACCGTGCTGTCGTCAATCATCTGGACGACCACCTGTTTCAGGGTTTCAAAGTTCATGCCGGCCATGGCATACTGGGCTGTCTGGACCGCCAGCATCCCCAGTCCGATGCTGGCGCACCGCCGACTGTCAATGACCTCGACTTCCAGGTCGGTACGCTCGGCGGCAATCAGACGCAGGTGGTTGCAGGTGCTGGACAGTGCACTGGACAGCGGCAGCACAATGACCTTCTTGTACCCGTCTGCGGCAATGGTATCCAGCACCGCGTTGGCATCCTCCCGCAGCGGCAGGCTGGTCTTGAAGTTTTCGTCCGGCTGCCGGCGGTATACCTCATCGGCGGTGATCTCCACACCGTCCCGGTAGGCGGTTTCCCCGCAGGTGACAATCAACGGCAGGCGATAGATCGGATATTTTTTGAAATATTGCTGCGGCAGATCACAGCTGGAATCGGTGAGTACCGCGATTCTGCCAATAGGTGAACGCATGAATGGTATGACTCCTCTCTGGTTCAGATCTCCTGAACCCATGATAAAGAAATCCTTCCCTGCCGCCGGATGCAGCACCGCCGGTCAGGGAAGGCAGGACAATCGGGGCGGGCTGATCAGTGTTCCAGCTCCTGCATGGCGGCCATCAGCGGCGGGATCAGCTGCTTTTTGCGGCTGACTACCCCTTCCAGTACCACTTTGCCGTCCTGCGGCTCCACACCGAAAGCAGCGTTCAGAATCCGCTCGGCCTCGTGACCGGTGTACATCAGGTCGGTGCTTTCCTTCTGCACGTCGGTAAACATATAGAACACCAGCGGCAGCCCTGCATGGGCAGCGGCCTCCTCCAGATAGGGTCCCACCAGTGCCTCGGCGGCAGCACGGGACCTGGCCGTCATATAGCTGCTCTGACCCACGCCGAACTTCACGTCGCCGCGGCTGAAAATCTTGAAGTCGGAGAGGAAAACCTCCTCGGCCGTCTTGCCGGTCAGGTCGCCGCCGGCCTCAAACATCTGCTCGGCATAGGTGGGGATATCCTCCCCGGCAATTTTGGCCAGTGCGGTGGCAGCCTGCTCGTCCTGGGGGGTGGAGGTGGGAGAGCGGAACATCAGCGTGTCGGACAGAATGGCCGACAGCAGCAGACCCGCAATCTTCTTGGGGATATCCACCTCATTTTCCAGATACATCTGGAAGATGATGGTGGCGGTGCACCCCACCGGCACATTGCGGAAATAGACGGGGCCGCTGGTTTCCAGCGTGCCGATCCGGTGATGGTCGATGATCTCCAGGATTTCCGCCTGGCTCAGACCATCCACCGCCTGGGTCTTTTCGTTGTGGTCCACCAGAATGATCTGCTTGCGGTGCAGGTTCAGCAGGTTACGGCGGGAAACCACACCGCAGTATTTGCCGTTGTGGTCCAGGATGGGGAAATACCGGTGACGGACGCTGGCCATGACCCGGCGGGCATCCTCAATGGCGGTATCCACATTGAATTTGAGCAGGTTGTCCACCTGCATGAAATGGCGCACCGGTGCAGACTGGCTGACCAGGCGGGCGGCGCCGTAGGTGTCGTGGGGGGTCAGGATGATGCGGCAGCCTTTTTCCCGGGCCAGCGCCTCAATGGTGCGGGGTGCCGCCTTGCCGTTGCAGATGACGATACAGCCCGCCTTGCACTCGATGGCGCAGAGCTGGATATCATAGCGGTTGGGCACCAGGACCAGGTCCCCGGGCTGCAGCACCTCCTCCATCACATCGGGACTTCCGCCGATATAGATGCGGCCGGTGACAACATCCTCGGGGTTGCCCACAATCATTTCACCGTCCAGGGTGGAAACCACATTCTTGTAACTGGTTTTTGCATCGGCCAGCACGCCGGTGTCCAGCATTTCCATATTGGCGTTGGCGATGTCACGCACGGTGACCAGCCCCAAAAGGTCCTGCTCGTCGTTGGTGATGCAAAGTGTGTCGATCTCCACATCCTTCATCAGGGACAACGCCGCCTTCAGGCTGGTTTCCCCGTCGATGCCGGGCTGCTGGCGGATGTCGATGTCCTTGATCTGGGGACTGACATCGGTGCACAGGCGGGGCGGCTCCACCCCGAAATGCTTGAGAACGAACTCGGTTTCCCGGTTGAGCTGCCCTGCGCGGCGGGGCTCGCAGACCATATCACTGGCCTGGTTTTTCAGATACGCATAGGCGATGGCCGAACAGATCGAGTCGGTATCCGGGTGGATGTGACCGATCACATTGACTTTGCGCCAGACTTTGGCTTTTGGCATGGTTGACATAACGTTTTTCCCTTCTTTTTCGGTAACTGTGGCGGGATGCCGCACGGACAGACGGGTAATTTGCACAGAATTCAAAAGATACACCTATATAATGTAGTATAGCACAGAAAAAACCGTTTTGCGATTCTTGACAAGTGTGGCGCAGTGACGTAAAATTATCTAGTATGCGGCTTTTGTCTGCACCTTCTGTGATCCAGCTTGCCAGCCGGGGACGGATGCTGAAAAGTTGTTCGTGTCTACGTAAGACAAGAGGTTCCAAGATAGTAAAGAGTAAGGGGTACTGTAAGGAAATGGTAAGAGAAAATCTTCGCAACATTGCGATCATTGCCCACGTTGACCACGGCAAGACTACCCTGGTCGATCAGATGCTGAAGCAGTCCGGCGCTTTCCGTGCCAACCAGCAGGTGGCCGAGCGCGTGATGGACTCCGGCGCCATCGAGCGGGAGCGCGGTATCACCATTCTGGCCAAGAACTGCTCCTGCGAGTACAACGGTGTCAAGATCAATATCGTTGATACCCCGGGCCACGCCGACTTCGGCGGCGAGGTGGAGCGCGTGCTGAAGATGGTCAACGGCGTTCTGCTGCTGGTGGATGCCGCGGAAGGCTGCATGCCCCAGACCCGTTTTGTTCTGCAGAAGGCTCTGCAGCAGAACCTGTCGCTGGTCATCGCCGTCAACAAAATTGACCGTCCCGATGCCCGCATCAAGGAAGTCATCGACGAGATTCTGGAGCTGCTGATGGACCTGGGTGCCAGCGATGAGCAGCTGGACAGCCCCATGGTCTTCTGCTCCGGCCGTAACGGCACTGCCAGCTACGACTGGACCCACCCCGAGAACGGCACCGACCTGAAGCCGCTGTTTGACACCATCCTGAAGTACGTCACCCCGCCCGAGGGCGAGCCTGACGAGCCGATGCAGATGCTGGTTTCCAGTGTGGACTACAACGAGTTTGTCGGCCGTATGGGCGTGGGCCGTGTGCAGAACGGCGTCATCAAGGTGGGCCAGAACGTGCAGGTCTGCGACTGGCACAACCCTGATCTGCGCATGACCGGCCGCATCACCAAGCTGTTTGACTTCAAGGCAAACGGCCGTGAGCCCATCGAGCAGGCTGAGGCCGGCGATATCGTCGCCTTTGCCGGTCTGCCCGACATCACCATCGGCAACACCGTCTGCGATCCCGCCAAGGTGCAGCCGCTGCCCTTCGTCAAGATCAACGATCCCACTGTCGAGATGACCTTCTCGGTCAACGACAGCCCCTTCGCCGGCAAGGAAGGCAAGTACGTCACCTCCCGTCAGATCCGCGACCGTCTGTTCCGCGAGCTGCTGAAGGACGTTGCCCTGAAAGTGGAGGATTCCGCCACCACCGATTCCTTCCGTGTCATGGGCCGTGGTGAAATGCACCTGTCCATCCTGATCGAGACCATGCGCCGGGAAGGCTATGAGCTGCAGGTTTCCCCGCCCCATGTTCTGACCCATGAGGAGAACGGCAAGACCATGGAGCCTATGGAGCGCGTTGTCATCGACGTGCCCGAGACCTATCAGGGTGCCGTCATGACTGCTCTGGGCAGCCGCAAGGCACAGCTGCTGAACATGCAGCTGATGAACAGCCGCACCCGTCTGGAGTTCCGTATGCCCAGCCGCGGCCTGTTCGGTTACCGCAGCCAGTTCCTGACCGATACCCACGGTGAGGGCGTGCTGAACACCATTTTCGACGGCTACGACGAGTGGCAGGGCGATATTTCCACCCGTTCCACCGGCTCCCTGATCAGCTTTGACACCGGCACGGCCGTCACCTACGGCCTGTTCAACGCGCAGCAGCGCGGCACCTTGCTGGTGCTGCCCGGCGAGAAGGTCTACGAGGGCGAGGTTGTGGGTTACACCCCCACCGGCGAGGACATCACCGTCAACGTCTGCAAGACCAAGCACCTGACCAACACCCGTGCCTCCGGCAGCGACGACGCCCTGCGTCTGACCCCGGTGACCAAGCTGAGCCTGGAAGCCTGCCTGGAGTTCCTGGCTCCCGATGAGCTGCTGGAAGTCACCCCTGAAAACCTGCGTATCCGCAAGCGCATTCTCGACCATGACCTGCGCATGAAGGCTACCAGCAAGAAGAACAAGTAAGGAGCAAGCAATGCCCCTTTCCCCCGCACCGGTTGGTGCGGGGGATTTTTTTATCCATGCACGGGCGGAAGAGGATTGACAGCCGCAGTACTGTGTGGTACGATGTATATAGCTTAGCAAAGTACATCTGTTGATACAGGGAGGGCTTGCCATGAATCTGGAAGACTGGCGCAGTCAGATCCGGCGGGGCACGCTGGAATACTGCATTCTGTTGATTTTGCGCCGCGGCCCCTGCTACGGATACGGCATTCTGCAGCGCCTTGGTCAATCTGCCGTCACCACCGCCACCGAGAGCACCGTCTATCCCCTGCTGCGGCGGCTGCAGAAAGACGGATACCTCTCCGCCAGCTGGCAGGATTCCGCCGAAGGGCTGCCGCCCCGCAAATACTACGCTCTGACTCCCGCCGGGGAGGAATCTCTGCAGGCCATGAACGCCGACTGGGACAGTCTGCTGAAGATGTTGGCCCTGCTGAAAGAGGAGGAATAAACCATGGAGAATGTACTGGAGCAGTATCTGAACACTGTTGACCGCAAGCTTCGTCCCCTGCCGGTATCCGAGCGGGTGGACATTGTCAAGGAGATCAAGAGCACCATGCAGGAGATGGAGGCAGAGGGCCTGGCGCCGGATGCCATCACAAAACGGCTGGGCGCTCCCGAACAGCTGGCCCGGGCCTATCTGTCCGACCTGCTGACCAAGCCGCAGCGCAGCGGCTGGCAGAAGTTGCTGACCGTACTGGCCTTTTACAGTGTGGTGGGGCTGAGTGGCATGTTTGTCATTCCCATTCTGGGCACCTGTGCACCGGCGTTTTTCCTGTGCGCTGTGGTGATGCCGCTTGCCGGGCTGGCAAACTGCCTGTTCCGGTATCTGCTGGGTGTTCAGATTCCTTACCTCACAGTACAGCTGGGGCCCTATACACCCCCGCCGCTGCTTGGTTTTGTCTGCACGCTGGCGGCAGGCGGCATCCTGTTCTTACTGGGGCGCGGCTGCTGGTGGCTGCTGGTACGCTACCTGAAAGCGGTGGGAACCACCAAAGACAGTCTTTCCGTATAAGCCCCGAAAAACATCAAAAAGGCAGGGCCTGTCCGTTGCGGCAGGCCCTGCCTTTTGCTGTATTGCGTTGTCAGGACAGCTCGAACATACCGTTGTAGAGCTGGTAGTACTCGCCCTTCTGGGCCAGCAGCTCATCGTGCCCGCCGCGTTCCACAATCTGGCCATGTTCCAGTACCATGATGGCGTTGGCGTTGCGCACGGTGGAAAGCCGATGGGCAATGACAAAGACGGTGCGGCCTTCCATCAGCTGATCCATGCCCTTCTCGATCAGGGCCTCGGTGCGGGTGTCGATGGAGGAGGTTGCCTCGTCCAGGATCAGCACCGGCGGGTCGGCCACCGCCGCCCGGGCGATGGCCAGCAGCTGGCGCTGCCCCTGGCTCAGGCTGGCACCGTCCGAGGTGATCCGGGTGTCGTACCCCTGGGGCAGGCGGCGGATGAAGGAGTCCGCATTGGCGATCTTGGCGGCACGGACGATCTCCTCCCGGGTGGCATCCAGCTTGCCGAAGCGGATGTTGTCGGCGATGGTGCCGGTGAACAGGTGGGTATCCTGCAGCACAATGCCCAGCGACCGGCGCAGGGAATCCTTGGAGATTTCCCGCACATCAATGCCGTCGTAGGTGACGCTACCCTCGTCAATGTCGTAGAAGCGGTTGATCAGGTTGGTGATGGTGGTCTTGCCAGCGCCGGTGGAACCCACAAAGGCAATCTTCTGGCCGGGTTTGGCGTAGAGGCTGACATGCTTCAGGATGGTGTGGCCCTTGTCGTAGCCGAAGCTCACGTCATGGAAGCGCACATCGCCCCGCAGCGGCACCAGCGTGCCGTCCGGCTTTTCCCAGGCCCAGCGGCCGGTCTTTTCGGTGCAGGGGATCAGGGTACCGTTTTCCTCCCGGACGTTCACCAGGCAGACCTCGCCCTTGTCCACCTCCGGCTTCATGCTCATGGCCTCGAAGATGCGCTCGGCACCGGCCATGGCGGCCAGCACAAAGTTGCTCTGCTGGGTGAACTGGTTGATGGGCAGTGCAGCCTGACGGACAAAAACCAGATAGCTGGACAGGCTGCCGATGTCGGTCATGCCGTTCAATGCCATGATACCGCCCAGCACTGCCACCACGGCGTAGTTGATGTAGGAGATGCTGACCACCGCCGGCACCATGGTGGCGGCATAGTTCTGGGCGCCGGTGCCGGCCTTGCGCAGAGTCTCGTTCTTTTCATTGAAGATGCGCAGATTTTCCGGCTCGTGGTTGAATACCTTGATGACCTTCTGGCCGGCCACCATCTCCTCGATGTAGCCGTCCACGTCGCCCA
Organism: uncultured Subdoligranulum sp.; assembly: GCA_904390925.1. Classification (GTDB taxonomy): domain Bacteria; phylum Bacillota; class Clostridia; order Oscillospirales; family Ruminococcaceae; genus Gemmiger. The sequence continues at coordinate 5,948 of CAJFMB010000002.1, read as the reverse complement.
GCGCCGCCTGCTGCACCGTGTAGTAGGAAGTGCTTCGCTTGGCGCTGTAGCGGATATAAAGGAACATGGCCGCGTAGCCCAGCACCACGATCAGCGACAGCTTCCAGTTGAGCACGAACAGCATGACAAGCGTGCCCATCAGCTGGATAAAGCTCTGGATGGACATGGCAAAGCTGTTGTTCAGGGCATCGGATACCGTGTCCACATCGTTGGTGAAGTAGCTCATGATGTCGCCGTGGCGCTGGGTGTCGAAAAAGCGCAGCGGCAGCGACTGAATGTGATGGAACAGATCCCGCCGGATGTCAAACAGCACCTTCTGGGCGGCATAGACCATGGTCTGGGTGTAGCCAAAGGCGGCCAGGGCGCCGATGCCGTAGATGACAGCGGTGGTCACGACGCCGCGCAGAAAGCCCGGGATATCCCCATCACCCACGCAGTTGACCACCGGGCGGATCATGTAGGTGCCCAGCAGGTTTGCCACCGCGCTGATGGCCACCAGCACCGCCACCGCCAGAAACAGGAACTTGTGCCGTCCCATGTAGGAGAGCAGCGTGCGGAGAGTAAAGCCGAAATGTTTTGGTTTTTTACCGGTGATTGCCCGTGCCATCCGCGTCGCCTCCCTTCATCTGAGAATGGTAGATTTCCTGATAGATCGGGTCACTGGCTAGCAGCTGGCTGTGGGTGCCCACAGCATGGATACGGCCATCGTCCAGCACCACGATCATGTCGGTGCCCATCACCGAGGTGATACGCTGGGCAATGATGATCTTGGTGACGTTTTCCAGTTTGCCCAGGGCGGCGCGGATTTTCGCCTCGGTGGCGGTGTCCACAGCGCTGGTGGAATCGTCAAAAATCAGAACCTTGGGGTGCTTCAGCAGGGTTCGGGCAATGCAGAGGCGCTGCTTCTGCCCGCCCGAGACATTGACGCCCCCCTGCCCCAGGTCGGTATCCAGGCCCTTGGGCATGCGCAGCAAGAACTCGTCGGCGCAGGCGGCGCGGCAGGCTGCCCACAGGGTTTCATCGTCGGCGTTGGGGTCGCCCCACCGCAGGTTGTCCCGCACCGTGCCGGAGAACAGCACGTTCTTTTGCAGCACAATGCCCACAGCATCCCGCAGGGCCACCAGGTCATACTCCCGCACATCACGGCCGCCCACCAGGACGCGGCCTTCCGTCGCATCATACAGGCGGGGGATCAGCTGCACCAAAGTGGACTTGGCCGAACCGGTGCCGCCCAGGATGCCCACCGTCTGGCCGGGCTGAATGGTCAGGTTCACGTCGGCCAGGGCATACTCGGCAGCATCGGGATGGTACTTGAAGCTGACATTTTCAAACCGGATGCCGCCGTCGGGGATCTTGGTCACCGCATGGGCGGGGCTGGTCAGTTCCACCTTCTCATCCAGAATCTCGGCCACGCGGTGCGCGCTGGCCAGCGACCGGGTCATGAGCAGGAAAACGTTGGAGATCATCATCAGCGAGTTCATGACCTGCATGACATAGCTGAGGAAACTGGTCAGCCGGCCCACCGTCAGGCTGCCGGAGAGGATCATGTTGCCGCCCATCCACAGGATCAGCACGCAGGCCGCGTACATGGTCAGCTGGAAGGCGGGCAGGTTGAGCACTGCGGTGCGGAAGGTATTGCGGCTGACGGTCATCAGCTCGGTGTTGACATCCCGGAACTTGTCCTCCTCATACTCGCCGCGGACAAAGGCCTTGACGGCGCGGATGGCGGTCAGGCATTCCTGCACCACATTGTTCAGATGGTCCATGGCCTGCTGCAGCCGGATGTACATGGGGGCGATGCGCCGCACCACAAAGAACAGCACAAGGGCCAGGATGGGCCCGCAGATGAAAAAGACACCTGCCAGGCGGGGGCTCATCCAGAAGGAAAGTCCGATGCCCAGAACCAGCATGGAGGGGCCGCGCACCATGGGACGGAAACCGCCGTTGATGGCGTTCTGCAACACCGTGACGTCGGTGGTCATGCGGGTGATCAGCGAGGAACTTTCAAAGTGGTCGATATTGCCGAAAGCATAGCTCTGAAGCTTGCTGTACTCGGCCTGGCGGATGCGGGCGCCGAACCCGTAGGAGGCACGGGCCGCATACCGGGCGTAGAGCAGGCCGGTGATCAGGGCCAGCACCGCACAGATGGCCATCTTGACACCGGTGACCAGAATGCAGTGCATGTCCTGATTGGCAACGCCCTCGTCGATGATGTCACTCATCAGAATGGGGATCACCATCTCGAAGGCGCTCTCGATGACCACCAGCAGCATTCCCAGGGCCATGTCCCGCTTGTAGGGGCCCATATAGCCAAACAGGCGCTTGAGGTCTTTCATGTCATTCCTTCTCTCTTTGTTGTTCTGGTTCCGGGACAGCTTCGCCCGGCTGCATGCCAAAAGCGCCGTCCGGTTTGAGATTCCGGTAGGCGCGGCGGAAATACTCGGCAAACTGTGTCTTTTCCTTCTCGGTAAATCCGGCCAGCATCTGCTGCTCCACCGTATCGGCCGCCTGCTGCCAGGCTGTGGCAGCACGGCTTCCCTTCTCGGTCAGTGAAACCACACCGGTGCGGCGGTCGTTCTGGTCCACGCTGCGGGTGACAAAGCCGCCCTTTTCCAGCGCATCCAGCATCCGGCAGACCGCCGAAGGGTCAATCTCAAAATAGTCTGCCAGTTGTTTCTGGCTGCGGGGGCCGTACCGGGACAGATAATCCATCAGCTTGGGCTGTCCGGTCCCCAGCCCCAGGGCCGCCCCCATGGGGCGCACCACACTGCGCTGGGCATGATATGTCCGATACAGCAGCATATAAAATCGTCGTTCCAATCAGGTCCTTCTCCCTTCTTGCCATGTCAATGATTGATATGTCAATCTTCAGGACGACCCTATTATACCGCGGTGGTCGGGTTTGTCAATATGGCATCCTGCGGCTTTTTCCTTTCCCTGGAAGGGGCAGGCCCCCAAACAATACGACCAGCAGCCCGAACACACCGCAGACTGTGATGCCCGCCGCCAGCAGGCCCGGCAGCCGGGTCCCTGCCGCCAGCAGCACTGCCTGCCCGGCGGTCCCCGATGCCAGAGCGAAGAGAAGCGGCCGCCCCAGCCAGGAGAAAAGCTCCGTCGGCATCTGTGCCCTTTGCAGCAGGCGGGCGGTGTTGAGACCGAAGGTGAGCAGATTGGACCCTGCCATAATGGCCAAAAATGCGGTGATGCCAAACCGCGGCAGAAGTACCACAATGCAGAGGATGCGCAGCGCGTAATCCAGCAGCGAATACCGGAAGGTGGCCAGCTGTTCGCCCAGCCCTTTCAGCAGCCCATCCACCATGCTTTCCAGATACATGAAGGGCGCCACAAATCCCAGCACCCGGATGAAAACCGCCACCTGTTCGTCGCCATACAGCAGCAGGGCAACGGGAGCACCGAACAAGACAAAGCAGCAGCCCGCCAGCATGGAAAACAGCCCCGCACTGCGCAGGGTGACGCGGATCAGTCGGACAGCGGCGGCATGATCCCGCCGGGCATGGGCACGGGCAATCTCCGGCATCAGCAGGCTGGACAGTGCCGACAGGATGGAGAACGGGAAGAACAGCAGCGGCAGTGCCATGCCTTTCAGGGCGCCGTACTGGGAAACCGCCGCAGCCCGGTCCCCCAGATAGAGGGTCAGGCAGAGCGGGATCAGACTGGCCTCGGCCGCCTGCAGCACCCCGGCCAGAATACGGCTGCCCTCCACCGGCAGGACAATAGCCGCCAGTTCCCGACCGGAGAAAGGTGCCCGGCGGGATTCCTGCCCTGCCCCATGGCTGCGCAGCCCCGGATCTTTGCGGGCGAACAACACCATCAGCAGGCAGGAAACCACCTCGCTGACGGTGTTTCCGGCCAGCACCGCCGCACAGGCATAGCCGGCGCCCCAGTGGGCAAAACGGCGCAGCGCCAGCCAGACAATACCCATGCGCACCAGCTGTTCCACCAGCTGCGCCACCGCGTTGGGTTCCACCCGGCGCCTGGCCAAAAAGCAGCCCCGCAGTGCCCCGGCCACCGCCATCACCGGCAGGCTGGGCGCCAGAATCTTCAAACTCAGTGCTCCCCGCACATCATGCAATACATAATGGGCCAATGGTTCGGCCAGACTAAACTGCAGCACCATGGCTACCACGCCCAGTGCCCCGGCAGCCAACACCAGCCGGCGGACCGTGCGGGCCATGCTGCGCCCCCGGGCCAGGCTTTGGGCTGCCAGGCGTGTGGCTGCCACATTCATGCCAGCCGAGGCCAGCGAAACGAACACTGTATACACTGACAGAATCAACTGATACAGGCCCATGCCCTCGCTGCCGATGCTGGCTGCCACAAAGACCCGGAAGCCCATGCCCAGCACCCGGAGCACCAGCCCGGACAGGGTCAGAATTGCCGCGTTTTTCATGTATACCCTGATCTGCATCACATCACCCCTGCCCTGCCCATTTGCAGAATTTTTCACCGCATTGTATGGGGCAACCGGTCGGATTATGCCTTGCCCGGGAAAGTCTGGTGTGATACAATGATTCTGTTTTGAGAGGATTGGGGAAAGAAGTAAGAGGAAACCACCATGTTTGTCCGCGCGCACGACATCCACACAAAAGAATATTACAAATCCATGGTTTATGCCCTGCTGGACACCGGATATTTTCAGCAGGCGGTATTGTATCACCCGGTGCTGGACAGTTTTGTGCTGGTCCGGCATCTGGACGAGTCGGAACAGCCCGCCCCGCTGTATGAGTGCATTCAGCCTGACCGGACCGGGTGGGTTTCCGTCCCGGCCGAAGGCCTGACTGAGCTGAAAGCCGCCCCCACCCGGGAATACGGGGCGCGGCAGGTGGCAGAGCTGCAGGGCTACCCCGAAGTGGTGTCAGATCGCGCTTTTCTGAAAACCTTGCTGAGCACCGGGTTTGTTCCCCGGGAACAGGTTGCCATTCCGCTGCGGCATCCCGCCGACCTGCACGCCTGGAACTATGTAAAAACCCAGGCAGACGCCGACACACTGATGGAACACTTCTGCGGATTTCACGACGCCACGCTGGAACGGCTGTTCTACAAGGAAAACACCGGCACCCGTCAGCTGACCGCCCGCTTTGACAACGCCAACCAGTACGGCACCATCGACCTGTGTTTTGAGGGCACCATCGCGCTGCATCTGCAGCCGGCGGGAGAATCCCTCAGCCGGGAACTGCTGGAAGCCTGCCTGCTGGTGCGGGAAGAAACGGTTTTCTGGGCAGATGCCGCCCTGAAACAGGAGCAGCTGGACCGGGAGCACAATTATATCAAGGCGCTGAATCTGAAATGGCGCCGGGTCCGCGGACCCCGGCACCGGTATCTGAAAAGGAGTGTCTGACCATGAAACTGCTGGTCAGTGCCTGTCTGCTGGGCATCGGCTGCAAATATTCCGGCGGCGACAACCGCTGCCAGGCGTTGCTGACCGCATTGGAGGCAGGCGGCCATTCGGTCGTGCCGGTCTGCCCGGAAGTGTACGGCGGTTTGCCCACACCCCGGCCCCCTGCCGAACGGTGCGGAGATCGCGTTATGACCCAGGCCGGCGCCGATGTGACCGCCCAGTACCGCAAGGGTGCCGAGGCTGCACTGGCGCTGTACCGGCTGTGCGGCTGCCAGGCAGCCATTCTGAAAGCCAACAGCCCCAGCTGCGGCTGCGGGACCATCTATGACGGCAGTTTTTCCCACCGTAAAATTTCCGGCGACGGCGTGACGGCGGAACTGCTGCGTGCAAACGGCATCCCGGTCTATACCGAAGAAACCTTTGCCCGGCTGCTGGGGTAATCACTTGCCCCGTCCGGCCATCTGAACACACAAAAAGCCCATCCCCCGGCCATGAACCGCCCCAGATTGTGCAGACAGCACAAAAAGAGCCCCTGGGCAGGAATATTCAGTTTTAGCAGGAGTGGCGCAGCGTCAGCGGCGCTACTCCT
>CAJFMB010000001.1 GCA_904390925.1 uncultured Subdoligranulum sp. | reverse complement strand
TTTCGTGAAGGTTTCGTCTGCATTGTGTAAATTTACTGCAATTTTTGTTTCTTCCCGGTAGCCCATCCGCAGATACAGGGCAATGGCAGGCCGGTTTGTCGCCAGCACCGTCACAAAGGTCCGGGCATGTTCCGGCAGCTTTTTCTGGGCAAAAGCCAGCAGTTTGGCGCCAATGCCTTTGCCCTGTGCGGCAGGCGCCACATACAGACGGCCGATTTCCCCGGTTTTGTGGCAGACCCCCACAATGGCATCGGGGGTTCCCGACGTACTGTGCAGATAGAAAGCCCACCCCTCGGCACGGTCCTTTTCCAGAAGGCCGCGCATGGTCTGGGGCGTATGCTCCGCCACAAATGCCGGGGTGCAGATTTCCCGGTGGGACTGCTGCCAGCTTTCGCTGTAGATCCTGGCGGCTGCATCCAGCTGTTCGTCGGTGCGGACCAGTGCGGCACGCTCGGTACGCTTCCAGCGGCCGGGCGTCAAAGGATGGGTGCGGCACCATTTGTCATACAGATCAGGACGGCGCCGGGCGGTACGGACATGGCTCTGCTTTGCCCGCCAGGCATCAATTTTGTCATGGTCCCCGGTCAGCAGCACCGGCGGTACCGGACGGTTCTCCCAGACTTCCGGGCGGGTATACTGGGGGTATTCCAGAAGACCGTCCCAGTAGCTTTCCTCCTGATAGCCCTTCTCCTCCGCCAGTACACCGGGCTGCAGGCGGAGCACGCTGTCCGCCACCACCAGGCTGGCCAGCTCGCCGCCAGTAAGCACATAATCACCGATGGAGATTTCCTCGTCGCCGAAGGCTTCGATCACCCGCTCGTCAATTCCCTCATAATGGCCGCAGACCAGCGTCAGGCTGTCACAGCCCGCCAGGCGCCGAGCCACCGCCTCATTGTAAGGCCGGCCCGCCGCAGTCAGGAACACCACATGGGGCTTTTCCCTGCCCTGTGCGGCGCACTGGGCCTGGACCTCCCGCAGGCAGTCGGCGATGGGCTGCGCATACAGCACCATGCCGCAGCCGCCGCCATAAGGATAGTCGTCGGTCTGGCGCTGCTTGTTCTTGGTGTAGTCCCGGATCTGGTGGCAGTGGGCTTCAAACAGATTCTTGGCCGCGGCACGGCCCAGTATACTGGCGTGCAGGAAACTGTCACAGAGTTCCGGAAACAGCGTTACAATGTCAATGCGCATGGATCATTCCTCGTCGCCGTTGATGGGCGCGTCAAACATGCCGGGGATGGGCCGGACCAGGACCTGGCGCGCGGCAATGTCAATTTTGACAACAAACTCCGGCACCGCCGGGATCATGTGGTCGGCACCGTCGGCATCCCGCACGGTATAGATGTCCTGGGCCGCCGGATGGCTGACCTCCACAACACGGCCGTACTCCTGCCCGGTGGCGGCATCCACCACTGCGCAGTCCAGCACATCGTCAATGAAATAGCGGCCTTCCGACAGTTTGGCCTCCGCCTTGTTCAGGTACAGCGTGCGCCCCACCATGGCGCGGGCAGCGTCCATATCGGCGACACCTTCCAGGCGGATCAGCACCATATTGCCCTGCGCCCGAACCCCCAGCAGTTTGTGCGGGCCCGCACCCTCGGCAGTGGTATACAGTGTTTTGAAGCCGGACAGGAATTTGGCGCCGTCACACAGCGGCAGGGCCTTCATCTCGCCGCGGACGCCGTGGGTGGTGACGATCTTGCAGGCAGGCAGATAGCTTTGCATGGTCTTCTCCTTTGATGTGCAGTCGCCGGGTGGTATGCGCCCGGCGGCAGGAACTGTTTTTACTGCAAATATCCCGCGCACCAACCCCTACAGGGTCGGGTACAGGCACAAAAAGCACCCCGCCGACCTGCAGCGGGGTGCCAGCTGTTTCAGCTTGATCAGCCGATCTCCACCACAACTTTTTCGCCATGGCGGACGGCGGCGGCCCGCATCACAACACGGATCGCCTTCGCGATGCGGCCCTGTTTGCCGATCACACGGCCCATATCATCCTCGGCCACAATCAGGTGGTAGACGACGGTGCCATCCTCGCGCACAGGGTCGACTGTGACCTGCACCGCTTCCTTGTTTTCCACAAGGCCGCGGGCAACAGCAATCAGCAGTTCCTGCATGGTGCGCCTCCGTTCTGGTTACAGGATCTCGGACTTCTTCAGCAGAACGCGGACAGTGTCGGTGGGCTGAGCGCCGTTGGCCAGCCACTGCTTGGCCTTCTCGGCGTCGATCTTGATGACAGAGGGCTCCTGGGTGGGATCGTAGTAGCCGATCTCCTCGATGAAGCGGCCATCACGGGCATAGCGGCTGTCAGCGACAACAACGCGGTAGAAGGGGGCTTTCTTGGCGCCCATGCGGCGCAGACGAATCTTAACCATTGTAACTTTCCTCCAAAATTTGTGTTCGGCCCTGTTTCGCGGGGCACTGTTTCTATATCACCCTCGGGGCCGAAAAGCCATAAGGGAAATACCATATTGACGGTTTTGCGCAGCGGTTGCTCAGTGCATGCCGCGCAGGCCCGGGATATTGCCCAGCCGGCGCATGAAGCCTTTGGGGTTGCGCTTGACCTGTTTCATCATCTTCTGCATCATTTCATACTGACGCAGCAGTTTGTTGACTTCCTCCACCGTGCGGCCGCTGCCTGCGGCAATGCGACGCTTGCGCTTGGGATTGATGATGGAGGGCTTGGCCCGTTCCTCCGGTGTCATCGAGTAGATGATGGCCTCGATGTGGGGCAGGGCTTTGTCGTCCAGCTGATCGGCGTCGATTTTGGAACCGCCGGGCAGCATGGCCAGCAGTGCCGAGGCACCGCCCATCTTTTTGATCTGCTGGAACTGAGCCAGCATATCATTCAGATCAAACTTGTTGGCCATCATCCGCCGGGCGGTTTCTTCGGCCTGTTTTTCGTCCTGGGTGGCCTGGGCCTTCTCAATCAGGGAAAGCACATCGCCCATACCCAGAATCCGGCCGGCCATGCGGGCGGGATAGAAAGGTTCCAGATCATCCAGCTTTTCGCCGATGCCCTGGAAATAAATCGGTTTGCCGGTGACGGCCAGAACCGAGAGCGCGGCACCGCCGCGGGTATCGCCGTCGGTCTTGGTCAGGATGACGCCGTCGATGCCCACCTTCTCGTTGAAGGTTTTGGCCACGTTGACGGCTTCCTGACCGGCCATGGCATCCACAACCAGCAGGGTGTCGTCCACCTCCACTGTCTGCTTGATGCGGACCAGCTCGTCCATCAGGGCATCGTCAATCTGCAGACGGCCGGCGGTATCGATGATAACAATGTCGTTGCCATGGTCGCGGGCGTAAGCCATTGCCTTGAGGGCAATCTGTTCCGGCTTTTCGGTGCCCATCCCAAAGACGGGGACCCCGGCCTGCTCACCCACAATGCGCAGCTGATCAATGGCAGCGGGGCGGTAGATGTCGCAGGCCACCAGCAGCGGGCGGCGGCCCAGCTTTTTGTAATACTTGCCCAGCTTGGCCGCATGGGTGGTCTTGCCGTTGCCCTGCAGGCCGCACATCATCAGAACCGTCTGGCCCTTGTTTTTGATGTGAAGCTGCTGGGGTTCCTCGCCGCCCATCAGACGGGTGAGTTCCTCATTGACAATCTTGACCACCTGCTGGGCGGGGGTCAAGCTTTCCATGACCTCCTGGCCCATGGCCCGCTCCGACACCTGATTGCAGAAATCCTTGGCAACCTTGTAGTTGACATCGGCTTCCAGCAGTGCCATGCGGACTTCCCGCATGGCGGCCTTGATGTCGGCCTCGCCCAGCTTGCCCTTGCCGCGCAGCTTTTTGAAAACGCCGGACAGGCGTTCGGTAAGTGATTCAAATGCCACTTGACGTTTCCTCCTGGGAAGTGAGACGTTCCACGATGGCCAGCATCTCGTCGGTGTCATCCTTGATGCGGGGCACCGGCGTGTACAGACCGGAATTGCAGCAGCGGACCTCCCGGATCAGCTGCTCAAGGCGCTGCAGATCCTCCAGCATTGCCCGATGACGCCGGGCGTTGCCGATTTTGTCCTCCATCTCCCGCAGGGTCGCTTCCCCATGCTTGATGGCGTCGCGCACCCCCTGCCGGGTGATGCCGAAATTTTCCGCAATCTCGGAAAGGGACAGATCCTCGTCATAATACTCGGTCAGGATGTCCCGCTGACGCTGGGTCAGCACAGGCCCGTAATGGTCCAGCAGGATGGAATATTCCAGATCCTTGGGATTCTGTGCCAATGTCCTGCCTCCCTGTATTGCGTGGATGCTTCTCTGTGTAAAGCTGATTCCTTTACAGCAGCCAATTATACCAGAGCCGGAGGGTGGTGTCAAGTAGTTTTACCTGCCGGAAACCCGCATTTTTTTGAAAAATACCCTGTCGAAAAAGCGCACAAGCGGCAAGGATATGGTATAATGAATAAGATTTCCGGTCTTTGCCGGCGTGCCGGGCTGTCAGACTTGCGGTGCAGCGGCCGTCGGATGCGGGACCGGGTTGTGATTTTGCAGTTTGGGGAAAGGTGGTCGGCGTTTGTGGGGGTCCTGCAAAGCTACTATCAGGATGTGTATAAATGCCCGGTGGTGGAGCTGTCGGGTTTTTCGGGACGGCATGGGCTGCAGGCCAGTATCCTGGCCTATCTGGATTTCGGCGGCGCCACCGGCACCTGTAAGGACGGCGTGGCCGAGACCATGCTGGCCCTGGCCACCGAACGGGGCACGCTGCGTCCCGGCATGCCGGTTGTAGAAGCCAGTTCTGGCAGTTTCGGTGCTGCGCTGGCGGTCTCCTGCGCCACAACCGGGCACCCCTGCATTCTGGTGGTGCCCAATGCCCTGCCGGTCAGCCGCCGGCAGCACCTGCAAAGTCTGGGTGCCCGCATCGTGGTATGCAGCATCGGCGGGCGCAAGGCGCTGGATCGGGTGGCTGCCGATACCGCAGCACGCTACAATGGTTACTTTACCAATTACTTTGCCAACGACGACAACCCGGAATATCACCGCCGGGTGACCGGGCCGCAGATTCTGAAGGCAGCCGGCGACAGCATTGACGCGGTCGTGATCGGTGTGGGCAGCGGCGGCACCATCACCGGCGTGGCCGAGTACCTGAAGGCCTGGAACAGCATGGTGCGGATTGTGGCAGTGGAGCCCAGCGAATGCGCGGCCATCAGCGGCGGCATGATCGGTCACCACGGCATTTCCGGCATCGGTCCGGGATTTGTGCCGGAAAACTACAACCCCTATGTGGTGGATACGGTGCTGACGGTCTCCACCGCCGACGCCAACCGTGCCGCCAAAGAGGTTCTGTTCTTTGACGGTGTGCCGGCCTGCACCAGTGCCGGCGCCACGCTGGCCGCTGCCCTGCAGCTGATGAATGCGGGAAAGTCCAAGCGTCCGCTGTGCGTGTTTGCCGGACGCCGCACCTACGAATAACAAAATCATCACAAAGACCCGGCCCGGAAGCCTGTTGTTCAGGTTCCCGGGCCGGGTTCTTTCTATCAAATGGTAAAGTTACTGCTTTTTCCGGCGGCGATGATAGATCAATACGCCCACCAGGCAGGCAGACAGCACTGCCGCGGCAAAAAGCCCCACGTAGGGATATTCATCCCCTGTCTGCGGAATCCCGGAATTTTGTGCCGACGGCGCAGCCGTCGGTGTCCCTCCGCTTACCGAAGTCTGCGGGCTTTCGGAAGGCCGGGGTGTGGCAGTGGGATTGACCGGCACAGGTTCTACCGTCCGGTTGTCAAAGGATGCCTCCCCTACCGGTTCCGGCACCGTCAGTTCATTGCCGTCGGAGTCCACCACCCGGGTCAAGCTGGTGAGGGTCGCGGTCAGGGTTCCGCTGCCGTTGTCCGCAACCGTAATGGCAGCCTCATACTGGGAAAGATCCTTGGTCACACCGCGTTCAGCCAGTGTGTCCGGGTCTCCGGTCTCGGTGATTGTGTAATAGTAGACGCCGGGAATGCTGTCGAGAAGTTCCCTTGCGTCAGCCGGGTCCATCCTCTGCACCTGTTCCAGGGTCAGGCCCGCCAGTGTGGACGGGGCGGAATTGTTGCGGCGACGGGAAGTCTCGGAAGTGGCGGTTTCCGGGCTGGCGGCCTGGTCGGGCGTCGGTTCTACTGTAAGGATGGGTACAGCGGTCTCCGGGCTGGCGGTCTCCGGTGTTGTGGAGGCCTCCGGCACCGCCCCGCTTTCCGGCGTGACCTCCTGAATGGCGGCGCGCTGCCGCAATGCTTCCAGTGTATCGGCGTCCAGCAGGCGGTTCAGATCCACAACAAAATTTCCCTGCGGCATGGCCTGGCTGAGCACCAGCTGGCTGGCAGGCAGGGCCAGTGCGGCATTAAGATTGTTGTCTGCCCGGCTGGAAGGACTGATCTGGAAAGTAAATGTTTCCCCGGGAAGCCAGGTATCCCGGTAACCGGACAGGGTCTTGCTGACCGGAATCCGGATACTTCCCGCATCGGGGCCAAAACTGGCCCGGTAGACATTGGTAAAGGTGACCGCGGCGGCATCGGTACCCATGGTGCCGGTATAGGTGCCGCTGCCGGCGTCAAAGCTGCCGATGTCCGCCGGGTCGGCAGTGGCAGTTTCCCGGGCAAAGCCTTCCGGCATGGAGGTTTCCCGGACAGTAAACCCGGCATTCTGCATATCCGGGATGGTCAGGGTTTCGCCGGGCTGCAGCGTGAAGGAGGCACTGCCTGTGCCGTCAAAGCTCAGCTGTTCCGGTGTCGCCATTCCCGAAGCGCTGCGGGTCGCCGTGACCGTCTGTCCGGATTTGGTCGGCACCGAAACGGTAAAGTCAAAACTGCTGTCGGCAGGGAGAGTCAGCCCTGCATCCGCCGTGATATTTTTCGTGATGCTCAGGCTGGCCGGAGCTGCCAGTGCCAGCCGTCCGTTGTTGCCCTGATAGGCATTGAGCCAGCCCTGGGGCAGGCCGCCCGCCTGGTAGGTGGGATAAAAACTGGTCTGGGCAGTCTGCGTCAGGTTGCCCGCCCCTTTCGGACGGATCAGATCCGACAGATTGCCAAGCCGCGGGGCATCGGCCACGATATACCATCCGCTGCCGTCGCGGGCCACATAGTCCTGAAGGTTGGAGCCCCGGCGCCGGATGACATAGACGCGGGCGGTGACAGTATCCCCCGAACTGGCATAGTAGTCGTCCTGAAAATAGTAATCCCGGTCAGGGTCAAACTGGGCCTGATCCGCCCGGATGGTACAGGCCGGGTCGAGATACAGCGGTGTGTTTTCCTGGATAAAATAGAAGGGATTGGTGGAGGCGGGATTGAATTCCACCGTGGCGTTACCCACCGTTTCCCCGTCTTCCTCGTTGCCGGAATATAGATTGGAATAGAAATAGACCTGATTTGTGGCCGGATCGGTGTGCTGTGCCAGATATTCACTGCTGACGCCGCCGGTGGCAGGATCGGTATTGAGGGTGCCATCCGCATTGGTGACCCCCGGTTTTAATCCAACGGTATAGCAGACACGCAGTGGGTAGGCGTTGTTGGAGACATTGTTGACCGGGTCGCCGTCCACATTCAGCGTGACCGAGTTGACCCGGATGGGAATGGCCGAGGCCGGCACCGCCACCCGCAGTGTCTGGTTGCCGTCGGCGTCCTGATTGACGGTGACCAGAATGTCATCCACATTTCCGCGGCCATACACCGGGCTATCAAAGGTTTTGCCGCCGCTGTCGGTGGCAAAGTGTCCGGTGTAGGTATACCGAACACCGCCGTCAGGCTGAGATTCCGGCGTGGGGACATAGCCTGCCTCCAGATCAAAGCGGACATTTGCCCAAAGGATGGTCTTGACCGCATCCACCTGCATGTACTGACCGATGGGGTCCACATACAGGATGTAACCGCTGTGGACCGGGTCATTGTTTTCCACCTCGGTGGGCCCCTGGGCGGAACTGGTGATGCTGTTGATGATGCGGCGGAAGGCATTCCAGAGGGCGTCGGCATCATCCGCCGCAAAATAGGCATCCGGGTAATTGAGCGAGGTGGGGTTATACGGGTCAGGCGCCACGTCCACCGTATACTCCTGGTTGCCGGACTGGGTATACTGCACGGTTGGCGCACTGCCGGTAAGATATTCCTGCCAGGCGGTATTGACCGCGTTCACCGCCGGCACATTGGTGGAGGTAAAGTCGTTGGAGTCGTTCCAGTAACGGCCCGGTTCCAGAACCAGGTCGGCCATTGTCCGCATCCCCTCGTTCTGCTCCGACGTCTTGAAGCCGATGGTAAATACCCGGGCACTCTGTCCCGGCTGCGGATCAGGATAGTAATGGGCCGTCACAGCTTTTTTGAAATAGGCCGCCGTGACCAGCGGCAGGAAGCCGTTTCCGCTGTGGGGGGTATTGTTGTCCCCCGAGCCGATGGGGGTATTTTCAATACCCGCCCACCATTCGCCGCCGGAGGTTGCCCGGGAGAAGGTGGTGGGTGCACCGTCCGACATCACAATCAGGTTGGGCACACGGGTGACCGTCTGGCCGTTCTGGAGGGCATCGGTATCGGTGGCGTTGAGCAGCATCTGCATGCCCTGATAAATCCCGGCATGAATGTTGGTGTAGGAATCCAGCGGAATGGTGGTGGAATCAATATTGCAGGTCACCTGCACATTGCCGTTGTTGCCGTTATCGGCGCCGGGGGTGGCGTTCCAGCGGGTGATGGCCAGATAGTCCTTGTCCGGCCGGACGGCAACGGTGCCCAGGTTCAGCATGGTCTGGGCGCCGCGGTTGAATACCACAATTCCCACCCGGTTCTGGTCATTGGCCTCCGCCAGGGTACTGATTGCCTCGTTGATGCCGTCCACCATGGCTTGTACCCGGCTTTCCGCCTGGGTGGTCACGGTGCCGCGGCCGTTCTCGTACTGGCCCCAGGCCATGCTGGCGGAAAAGTCCAGCACAAAAACCACATCCACCGGCGCAGTGGTTTCGGAAATGATCTGGGTGGAGGTGGCCAGCGCCGAGTAAGTAACCAGAAAATCTGAGTCATTTGTCACGGTGATGCCTCCCGCATCGCCGTCAAATACCACATCGGTGGTGGAAACCGACTTGTCCGACCAGACACGGCCATCCAGCAAGGTGGAGTCGCTGTCGCCCAGACTGGTCTCGTAATCATTGAGGGTATCTGCATCCGCAATGCGGACTGCCCCCGGCGTGGGGGCGGCCAGCGCCGCCGGAGATGCCATGGTCATCAGCACCGCCGCTGTCAGCAGCAGGGACAGAAAACGAAGGGATTTGGGAATATGCATGAAAACCGTCCTTTCCTTTTTTTCGGACTGCGGATACAAATTTGCGCCGCGGTCGTTTTATTCGGCCCCAGTATAGCGAAAAAGAAGGAAAAAGACGGTCGAACCGTGGGCACAGTGAAATCATTGGGCGGAAGGCCCGCCCCGCCCTGCCAGCAGGCGCAGGCTGTCGGCGATCATGCCTCCGTCCAGCCCCGGCAACGGCAGCAGATTGAATCCCCCCACCAAGAGATTTGTCACGGCAAACCACATACCGAAATAGCTGTAGTGCCCGGGGCCATCCATCCAGGTCAGCACCACAGCCGCCAGCAAAAGATTGACGCCGGGGCCCGCAGCAGCCAGCATCAGCTGCCGCCCGGGCGAAAGAAGAATCCCCCGCAGAGAAAGCCGGATGCCGGTCAGAGACGCCTCCAGCTCGGGCAGGCGGTGCTGCTGCAGCATAAACACTGCTGCATGACCGCATTCATGCAGCAGCGCGCATAGAATCCCGATGCGCAGCACGCCGGTTGTGTCGGTCGCCAGAAGCAGCGTATAGCAGAACAGCAAAAGGCAGGGCCGACGCACCCGGAGTTTTGATTTAGGCAAGGCCCAGTGCCTGGGACGGGTCATAGCGGATTCCTCCATGCAGCAATTCAAAATGCAGGTGCGGCCCTGTCACATCTCCGGTCTGCCCTACTGTGCCAATGATCTGGCCCTGCCGTACCTGCTGCCCGGGATGGACAAAAAGATACTGCATGTGGGCATACAGCGTCTCGTCCCCGCCGGCGTGCAGGATGCGCAGATAATTGCCGTAGCTGTCCCCCGTCCCGGCCCGGCGCACCATACCGTCGGCAGCGGCATAAACCGGGGTGCCCTCGGCGGCGGCCAGGTCCCGGCCCAGGTGGAAGTCCCGGCTGCCATCCTCGGTCAATGGATTATCCCGCCACCCGTACCCGGAGGTGGTGGTAAAACCGTCGGGCAGCGGCAGGGCAAGGGCAAAGTCCGGCAGATAGCTCTCGCTGCTGGCCCCGGCCGGGGCATCGGGCTCCGGCTGGCCATGGGCGGGCCGGGCCGACTCGGCGGTGACCGGCGCCGAAAGGGTTTCCGTCACCTCCACCGCCGTCTGCTGAATCCGGTTCATCCCCGTCTGAACAAAGCGAAGCAGATTCCGTTCCCCGTCAAAGCCATCCAGCCCAGGCTGTTGAAGCGCCTGGGTCAGGACGTTGCGGACCGTGTCATATACCGGCAGGTCCAGTTGCCGGGCCGCAAAGATCCCTGCCAGTGCCAGACCGACCAGCAGAATCTGCGCCCAAAGAACCAGATTTTCACCGGAGGACCTCGCCTCGGGGCGGGCATTATTCTGGGGCTCCTCCGGTACAGGTTTCGGGGTGGCATCCTCCCACATGACGGCTTACCTTCCTTTCCGGGCCAGGGCCCAGTTCTGCATACCATACTGCACAGCCCAATGGTATGCCCGGCGGTAGCCGAATATACATAGAAAACGCCCCCGCACAGCATCTTCCCGGTCTGTGGGAAAATGCCGCGCGGAGGCGCAAAGGGTAATAAAGATCAGGCACCCAGCACGGCGGAGAGCATCTTCATGCGCTCCTCCAGCATCTTTTTGGGCTTGGCGAACAGGCCCAGCCCCTTCACCTGCATGGTGCATTCCAGGCTGGTGGAATCCCCGCCGCCCAGCAAAATGGCGGTGAAGTCCCCCTGCACCCGGCCGTGGGTGAAGGTGCAGGTCAGACGGCGAGGCTTTTCCTTGACGGAAAAGACAATGTCCGTCCGGCTGCCGTCCGGCGCAGTTTCCACCACATGCATGCCGTCATCGCTGATCTCGGCAGATTTCACGTCCCTGCGCCACCCCTGCAGCGTCGGGTTGGTGAGATACAGCCAGACCCGCATGGGGTCACAGGAAAAGGTGGTGGTCAAAACGCAGTTTTTCATGGTGAGGAGTTCCTCCTTCTAAAACAGCCGCAGGGCTGTATGTTTCCGATACCATCTGCCAACAGGGTCCGACATTTCTCGCCGGGCCGTCTGCAGTTTTACTGTTTGCCCCGGCCAAACAGCGTGCCGAAGATTCCCCGGAACCGGGAAGTGGACTTTTCCCTGGCAGGCTCCTTTGCCGCAGCGGGCTTGTTGTTCTGCACGGCAGGCACCTTTTTGGGGGCTTCCGGTTCCGGCAGCGTATCCCAACCATGCTGGAAATAGCCGTACATCGCCATCTGGCTGTCCACCGGAGGCTGGCCCTCCACCGGCTTGACCTTTGTATAGGTGCCGTCCGGCTGCATGACACGGGCATTGACGGTATCCCGCAGTTGCAGTTCCAGAATGCCGTAAAGCTGCTTGGCAATGCGCGGGTCGTTGATCCGGACGCCCACCTCGACACGGCGCTCGGTGTTGCGGGTCAGGAAGTCGCCGGACGCGATGAAGATCCGCATATCGGCGCCGGTGCCGAAGCAGTAAATGCGGGAATGCTCCAGATAACGGCCGACCAGGCTGCGGATATGGACATTCTCGGTCTTGCCCGGCACACCGGCCCGGACACAGCAGATGCCGCGGACAATCATATCCACCCGCACACCGGCACAGCTGGCCTCGCTGATCTTGTTGATGATCTCCGGGTCGTTGATGGAGTTGTTCTTGAGAATCATCGAGGCGGGAAGGCCGCTCTTGGCGCGGGCGATCTCGTTGTCCATCTCCTTCATCAGGACGCTCTTGAACCGCAGCGGGGCCACCAGCATGGTATCCACGTCGCTGGTCAGGCGCTGCAGCGCCATATTGTTGAAGACGGCGCTGGCTTCCTCGCCGATCTGCTGGTCGGCGGTGATGAAGGACAGGTCGGTATACTGCTCGCTGGTCTTTTCGTTATAGTTGCCGGTGCCGATCTGGGTCAGATACCGGTACTTGCCATTGACCTTGCTGGTGATCAGTGTCAGCTTGGAATGGACCTTATAGTCGTCAAAGCCGTAGAACACGGTACAGCCGGCATCCTCCAGCTGCTTGGACCAGTCGATGTTGTTCTGCTCATCAAAGCGGGCGCGCAGCTCCACCATGGCCACAACCTGCTTGCCGTTCTCGGCCGCGTTGATCAGTGCCTGCACGATCTGGGAGTCATTGGCCAGACGGTACAGCGTCATCTTGATGGAAACCACATCCGGGTCAGATCCGGCCCGCATCAGCATCCGGATGAAGGGACGCATGCTCTGGTAGGGATATCCGATCAACACATCATGCTTGCGGGCCTCGTCATAGAGGCTGTATCCGTGGGGCGCCTGGATGGGTTTGGCCGGCGGGTAGGCCAGCTCGCTGTGACCATCGGCGGACAGCCGGGATGCCAGCTTGAACATGCAGCCCAGGTCCAGCGGTGCGGTCTGGGCAATGCAGCGGTCGGCAGGCACCATCAGCTTGTCGCGCAGAAAACGGACAATATCCTGGGGAGCCTCGGGCCAGAACTGCAGCCGGACCGCTGCCAGCTTGCGGCGCTTTTTCAGCAGCTCGCTCATCACATCGCGGAAGTCGATGTCATGGTCCATCATGCCCTCGTCCACCGTGATGTCGGCATTGCGGGTAACCCGGAACAGGCAGCTCTTCTGCACATTGCTCTTGCCGAAAACCGACGCCGCATAGTGGGCGATCAGCTCCTCAATGAAGGCAAACCGGGTGACTTCCCCTTCCTTGACATACAGGACCCGCTCAAACTGGCTGTTGATAGGAATGATGCCGTAATAGATGCCATCGGTCTTATTGGACAGCTGCACAACAAAATAGGTTTCCTTGTTGCGCAGGAAGGGGAACGGATGCCGCTGGTCCACAATCTGCGGGCTGAGAATCGGGAACACCTCGTTCTGGTAGTAGCTCTTCCAACGGCGCTCCTCCTGCTTGTCCAGGGAGTTGAAGTCCACCTTTTTATAGCCACAGTCGGCCAGCTGATCCATCAGATGCTGGTAGTATTTGTTGCACTTGGCCTGCAACTCCTCCACCTTGGGCATGATGGCCGACAGCTGCTGCGAGGCAGTCATGTGGGTCATCTGGTCGGTCTTGTTGTCCTTGAGCAGCGTCTGGTCGTACAGCGACCCCACCCGGACCATGAAAAATTCGTCCAGGTTGCTGCCGTAGATACCGGCAAATTTCAGGCGCTCGCCCAGCGGTACCGTCTTTTCTTTGGCGAGGGCAAGCACGCGGCTGTTGAAATCCAGCCAGCTGAGTTCCCGGTTAATGAAAATCGAATCCGTCGTTTCTGCCATGATGTCCTCCTGATTGCTTGTTGCACCCGCCCGGGCGCTATGAGACAGTCACAAGATCGCCCCACTCGGCAACCATGCGCTGTGAGATTCCTTTGACCTGCGCCAGCTGTTCCACATCGGTAAAGGGTCCGTTGGCTGTCCGGTATTCCAGTATGGCAGCTGCCTTGACCTCGCCGATTCCCGGCAGCTGCATCAGCTGCTCCAGGGAGGCCGTGTTGACGTTGATGGCAGCGGTCCCCGTATCAGACGCTGCCGGCGTCTGTTCCGGCTGAGCCTGTTCGGCAGCAAGCAGCACCGGTCCGGTGGGCGCGTAGCCAGGCTGCCAGACCGGAGCGATCAGGCAGACCGCTCCCACCGCAATGGCAGCCAGAGCCCCCAAAACAGCCGCCAGAAGCCGGACGCTGCCGCGCCGGTCTGCATTGTGTTGCTCCATGGTCACCGCCCGCCGCATACCGTGTCTGTGGAAACAGACCTTGTCTATGAACTGTATTGGGAAAACTGTATGGGAATTAATTCATTATACCATGCCAAGAGGGAAATTCCACCTGTTTCTGCGAGATTTTACCGCGATTTTATATTTCCCCTTCCCGGCGCGTCCCGGACACTGCCTTGTATTCCGACCGGCAGGATGCTAGAATGAAAAACAGGCGGAAAGCCGAACTTCACAAGCAAAGGAAGTGTTATACGACCATGTCGTTTGATTTTACCACCATGCTTTCCCGGGAGGGACAGGACGCCATTGCCGTGGAGAAAATCCCCGTTCCCGGCGCCGAGATCGACCCGGGCTTTTCCCGGATTCCCATGTGGGTGGCGGACATGAATTTTATCACCGCACCCAGCATCACCGAGGCCATTGTGGCGCGGGCCCAGCACCCCGCCTTTGGCTATTTTACGCCCAGGCCCGAATATTATGACGCCATCCTGAACTGGCAGCGTACCCGCAACGGGGTACAGGGTCTGGAGGCCAAACACATCGGGTATGAAAACGGCGTGCTGGGCGGTGTGGCCACTGCCCTGCGGGTTCTGTGCTCGGCCGGGGATGCGGTTCTTTTGCACTCCCCCACCTACATCGGGTTCACCCATGTGCTGGAAAACTACGGTTACCGCATTGTGCTGAGTCCTCTTGTCCAGGATGCGGACGGCGTCTGGCGGATGGACTACGAGGACATGGACCGCAAGCTGAAGGAAAACCGCATCCACGCTGCCATCTTCTGTACGCCCCACAACCCCTGCGGCCGTGTCTGGACCCGGCAGGAAGTGGAGCAGGCCATGGAGGTCTACCGCAAAAACGACGTGACGGTGATCTCGGACGAAATCTGGAGTGATCTGGTCCTGCCCGGGCACAAGCATGTGCCGCCCCAGTCGGTGAGCGAGGATGCCCGTCAGCGGGTGATCGCGTTGTATGCTCCCTCCAAGACCTTCAACCTGGCGGGCCTGGTGGGCAGCTATCACATTGTCTACAATGACCGGTTGCGGGACCGCATGGACAAGGAAGCCTCCCTGTGCCATTACAACGAGATGAATGTGTTGTGGATGCACGCACTGATTGGCGCTTACTCCGACACCGGCGCCGCCTGGCTGGACGGACTGCGGGAGGTTCTGGGCAAGAATGTGCGCTACGCCGTGGAGTTTATCCGCAGCCACTTTGAGGGTGTGGAGGTGGCCCGCCCGGAGGGCACCTACATGCTGTTTTTGGACTGCACTAACTGGTGCAGCGCCCACGGCAAAACGCTGGATGAACTGCTGAAAGCCGGCGTGAAGGTGGGCGTCATCTGGCAGGATGGCCGCCCCTTCCATGGGGCATGCAGCATCCGGATGAACCTTGCCCTGCCCACCCATGTGGTGCAGCAAGCCTTTGACCGGCTGGACCGGTATGTATTCCACGGATAAGTTCCGGTGCATTTGTTTCTGTCTTTTCAAATAACAACATAAAACAAGAGCCGCAGGAAAAACCTGCGGCTCTTGTGTATCTCGGGAAAAATCAGATGGAGATGGCGTTGGCGATCTCGACCATATCCATGTCGATGGACTTGTGCATGGACAGAGCGACGTTCACGTCGTAGTCAACGATCTTGCCGCCAGAGACAGCTACAACACGGTTGTAGATGCCCTTATCCAGCAGATCCACAGCATGATAGCCCATCAGGGAAGCAATGACACGATCCCGCACCGTGGGGGAACCGCCGCGCTGGATGTGGCCCAGAACGGTAGCGCGGCTGTCAACGCCGGTGGCTGCCTGAATCTGGTTGGCCAGCTCCTGAGCACCGATCACGCCCTCGGAGACGATGACGATGAAGTGCTTCTTGCCGGTGGCCTGAGTCTGGCGCATGCGGGAGAGAATGTCACGCTCGAAATCAAAGGGACGCTCAGGCAGCAAGACAGCCACAGCACCGGTGGCAATGCCCACGTTCAGGGCGATGTAGCCGGCATGATGGCCCATGACCTCGACAACGCTGCAGCGGTCATGGCTCTGGGTGGTGTCGCGCAGCTTGTCGATGGCCTCGACAGCGGTGTTCATGGCAGTGTCGTAACCGATGGTGTACTCGCTGCAGGCGATATCATTGTCGATGGTGCCGGGCAGGCCGATACAGGGAATGCCCTGATTGGCCAGCGCACGGGCGCCCATGAAAGAGCCGTCGCCGCCGATGACAACCAGCGAATCAATGCCCAGTTCCTTGCAGCGGGCCAGTGCCTTGGCCTGGCCGGCGGCAGTCTTGAACTCGAGGCAACGCGCGGTGTACAGAATGGTGCCGCCGCGATGGATAATCTCGGAAACGCTGCGGACGTTCATTTCGTAGCACTCACCGTTGATCAGGCCGTTGTAACCGCGCTGGATACCCATCATACGGTAGCCTTTGGTGATACCGGCACGCACAATGGCACGAACTGCTGCATTCATGCCGGGTGCGTCGCCGCCGCTGGTCAAAACGCCAATCGTTTTAATTTCCTTTGCCATAAGAGTTGCCCCTCCTGTTTCAGCAAACGGTAAGGAATCGCCGCCCCTTTCGTTGCCCCGCATGCCGCAACATGCATGCCAAAGCGCCGTCCGGAGTTTGCTCGGCGGTTCCATAAAACAAATTTTTCACAACCCCATTATACCACAGCTTCACGCTGTGGATTATGGACGAATCATGCAAAACGCATGGACTTATTTTGCAGTTTGCTCTTTTACGTGGTCTTTTCCTAAAATTCGCGTCAATTCCTCCCGCAAAAGCGGGTGATCATTGGCCCACATGCTCTGCGGCGCACGCATCCGCTGGCCGGTATCCTCGAATTTGAAGTAGACCGGCGTTGGGCCGTCAAAAATATTCCGCAGCAGATTTTCCACCCGCTGCATCTGCACACTGTGCATCGACGGGACCAAAAGCCACAGGGCAGCCACCTTCGGCTGGACCCGGCGCTGCTCCCCTGCCGCGATGGCCCGGTTCTCGCCAAAGGTCTTGTCTGCCTGATATCCGTCGATGGGACGTACTCCTTCCGCCAGAAGACGGGTGCCCTCATCCTCCTTGTAGGAGACACGGCCCTGAATCACGATGACCGCATTTTCCTGCAGCCAGGCGCGGCACTCGGCATAGATTTTCGGGAAGACCAGCATCTCCATGGTACCGGTCAGATCCTCGATGGTGGTAAAGGACATCAGCGTGTTGGCGCGGGTGGTCATCACCTTGTTTTTGACCACCGTGCAGAGAACCGTGACCATTTTGTTGTCCAGTTCCTTTGCTTCCTCCCCGGTGAGCTGGGCCACCGTGCAGGTGGAGATGCGGTCGATCTCCTCCCGGTAGGCATCCAGCGGATGGCCGGACAGATACAACCCCGAGACATCTTTCTCCATCTGGAGAAGCTCCTGGGCCGTATACTCCGCCATGGGCGGAACCTTGTAATCATCGGCCTGCTGTTCCCCGCCCGACATCAGGCCGAACAGATCGATCTGTCCATCCAGGTTGTGGCGCTGGTCTGTCTCGATACTTTTCAGAATCGGCTCGACGCTTTCCAGCATACCGCGGCGGGAAGGCTCCAGCTCGTCAAAGGCACCGGCACGGATCAGGCTTTCCACCGCGCGGCGGTTGAGTTCGTTGCCGTACAGCCGCTTGCAGAAGTCGTAAAGTCCCCGGAAAGGACGCTCCTCCCGCTTTGCCACCACCGTGTCAATCAGGTTGCGGCCCACGTTTTTCACCGCGTTCAGACCGAAGCGGATGGACTCGCCGTCCACCGTGAAGCCACCGCGGGAAACGTTGATGTTGGGCGGCAGCACCTTGATGCCCAGGCGCTGGCACTCGGTGGAATACTCGATCACCTTGGAGGTATTGTCCAGCACGCTGGTGAGCAAGGCTGCCATGAACTCCCGGGGATAGTGACACTTGAGATAGGCAGTCTGGAAGGCCACATAGGCATAACAGGCCGCATGGGATTTGTTGAAAGCATAGGAGGCAAAGCTGACCATCTCGTCATAGATCTCATTGGCAGCCTGCTCCGAGATGCCGTTCTTGACACAGCCGGGACATTCGCGGCCGGGCTCGGTACAGCCATGGACAAAGTGCTCCCGCTCGGCCTCCATGACCTTGTGCTTTTTCTTGCTCATGGCGCGGCGGACATTGTCTGCCTGACCATAGCTGAAGCCCGCCAGCTCCCGGCAGATCTGCATGACCTGTTCCTGGTAGACGATACACCCGTTGGTGACGTCCAGAATATGGGCCAGCTGCGGGGTCTTGTACTGGATTTTGTCCGGCTCCTTGCGGTTGCGCAGATAGGTGGGAATGGAATCCATGGGCCCGGGACGGTACAGCGAAATCAGGGCGATGATGTCTTCCAGGTTCTTCGGGCGCAGGCCGGTGAGCACCTGCCGCATGCCGGTGGATTCCAGCTGGAACACGCCCTCCGTCTCACCGTTGGTAAGCATGGCATAGGTGGCGGCGTCGTCATAGTCAATCTTGGCGACAGCAAACTCCGGCGTGTGACGCTGGATGGCAACCTCGGTGTCATGGATGACTGTCAGAGTGCGCAGACCCAGAAAGTCCATCTTGAGCAGGCCCAGGCGCTCGATCTCGGTCATGTTGAACTGGGTCACCGGCAGGCCGTCGTTGGTGGAAAGCGGCACATACTCGGTGGCCGGTTCCCGGGTAATGACGACGCCTGCCGCATGGGTGGAGGCGTGCCGGGGCATGCCCTCCACCGCGATGGCGGTATCGATGAGCTCGTGGATCTTGGGGTCGGTGTCGTAGAGCTTTTTCAGGTCGGGCGAGACTTCCAGCGCATGATGGAGCGTCATTTTCAGCTCCATGGGGATCAGCTTGGCCACCTTGTCCACGTCCTGGTATGGCAGGCCCATGACACGGCCCACATCCCGCACCGCGTTGCGGGCGGCCATGGTGCCGAAGGTGACAATCTGGGCCACATGGTCCCGGCCATACTTCTCGTTGACGTAGTCGATGACCTCCTGCCGGCGCTCGTAACAGAAGTCCACGTCAAAATCCGGCATGGAAACCCGCTCGGGGTTCAGAAACCGTTCGAAGATCAGATTGTACCGGATGGGATCAATGTCGGTGATGCCCACACAGTAGGCGGCCAGGCTGCCGGCGCCGGACCCACGTCCAGGACCCACCGGGATGCCCCGGCTCTTGGCATAGTTGATGAAGTCATAGACAATGAGGTAATAGTTGGTGTACCCCATGTTCTTGACCACACCGATCTCGTACTCCAGGCGCTCCCTCAGTTCGGGCGTGACCTTGCCGGGGTAGCGGCGCTCCAGTCCTTCCCGGCAGAGCTTTTCAAAATACTCCTGGTTTTCCATGCCGTCCGGCGCCTTGAAGTAAGGCAGCTTGGTGTTGCCGAACTCGAAATGGAAATCACACAGATCCGCAATTTTATTGGTGTTCTCACAGGCTTCCGGCACCATCGAGAAGAGGTCATACATCTCGTCAGTGCTCTTGAGATAGAACTCGTCGGTCTGGAACTCCATCCGGTCCACGTCGGCAATGGTCTTGCCGGTCTGGATGCAGAGCAGGATGCTCTGGGTCTTGGCGTCCTCCTTGCGGATATAGTGGGCGTCGTTGGTAGCCACCATGGGGATGCCGGTCTCCCGGGAGAGGCGGATCAGCTGGGGCAGCACCACCCGGTCCTCGTCCAGGCCATGGTCCTGCAGTTCAATATAGTAGTTGCCCTGACCGAACAGCTCATTGAAATACAGCGCTGTCTGCTTGGCACGGGCATAATCCCCTGCCAGAATGGCCTGGGGGATCTCCCCCGCCAGGCAGGCGGACAGGCAGACAAGCCCTTCGTGGTGCTGTTTCAGCAGCTGTTTGTCAATGCGAGGCTTGGAATAGAAGCCTTCCAGGAAGCCGGCCGAGACCATCTTGATCAGGTTTTTGTAGCCGGTCTCATTTTTGCACAGAAGAATCAGGTGATTGTTGCCGTCCACCCGGTTGACCTTGTCAAACCGGGTGCGGGTAGCCACATACACCTCACAGCCGATGATCGGCTTGATGCCCGCGGCCACCGCCGCGTCATAAAACTGGACGCAGCCGTACATAACGCCATGGTCGGTGATGGCCACGGCGGTCTGGCCCATCTCCTTCAGGCGGTCAAACATCCTGTCAATGCGGCAGGCACCGTCCAGAAGGCTGTATTCCGTATGCACATGCAGGTGGGTAAACTGACGTTGTGACTCGCTCATGGTACTTCCTTCCGGGATGGGGTTTGGGGTGTGTCGGGCTGCGGGCGTGCAGCCTCGACACGGTGGGCAGCTTCCTGAATGCGCTTGAACCGATGGGACAGCCCCGCCTTGCTGACCGGCGGATCAAATTTTTCCGCCAGCCTGGCCAGCGGCAGGTCCGGGTATTCCATACGCAGGCGGGCGGTCTCCCGCAAGGGTTCCGGCAGGGTGTCCATCGCCCCCGCCTGCTGCAGAGTGCGGATGGCCAGCTGCACCTGAACCGCCGCCTGGACGCTCTTGCCCAGGTTTGCGGTCTCGCAGTTGGAGAGCCGGTTGGTGCGGTTGCGCACATCGTTGTACATGCGCTGTTCCATCACCCGCATGGCAGAGTTGCCTGCGCCCATGAAGGCCAGCAGGTTTTCGATCTGGTCGCTGGCCTTGATGTACACCACGTTGGCTCCCTTGCGCAGCGTGCGGTGAGGCCGGAAATGGTGTTCGGACAAAATGGCCTCCAGCTGGCGGGAGACATGATACCGCTGGCTCAAGAACTCGATGGTATATCCCTTTTCCGGGTCAGTGGCGGTGCCGCAGCAGAGAAACGCCGTGGACAGAAAATAGGACACGCAGTGCTGGCAGGAAAAACAGTCGGGGTTGATGCGCAGCGCCGGTTCCCGGCCGGTGTGGCCGAACAGCGTCAGCATCTTGTCCACCTCGGCGGGGTCCTTCACGGCGAACTCATACACCGGGCCGGACGCCCGCTGTTTTTCCAGGACGGTGCCCTGGATGCCGCAGCGGTCATACAGTTTCCGGACCAGCATGGCAATGCCTTCCGATTCGGTCTGGAACACAACGCCGTGCTCGTCAAAATATTTGCCAAAGCAGGCCACCGCATAGGCGGCAGCCTGGGTACAGCAGTGCCGCTGGATCTTGCGGCGCAGGATTTCGTTCTTGACATCCTGAGAAAAGCTCAAGGCAAAGGGCCTCCCTGGGATAAAATTTGGTTCTACTACCGATTTGGGGCCCGCCCTGTGCAGGCAGGCCCCTGGTATTACATGGTGCGTTTGGCGTCCCGGTGCTGGACACTGGGTGCATAGCCAAGTTTCTGACAGTATTCCCCGATTTTGCGGGCAAAAGTGATGGAGCGGTGTTTGCCGCCGGTGCACCCCACCGCAATCATCAGCTGGCTTTTGCCTTCCTTGACATAGAGCGGCAGCGCATACTCGAGAAAGCTCTCGATCCGGCGCAGGAATTCCTGTGACTCGGGTGCCTTCATCACATAGTCCACCACTGCCTGGTCCAGTCCCGTAAGTTTTTTCAGCTCCGGCACATAGAAGGGATTTGGCAGACAACGCACGTCAAACACCAGATCAGCCTCCTGCGGAATCCCGTACTTGAAGCCGAAGGAGACCACCATCAGCGACATGCCGGTCTGGCCCTTGTTGAGGAACAGGCTGCAGACCCGTTCCCGGTTCTGTGCGGTGGAAAGCATGGAGGTGTCAATGATGTATTTGGCACGTTCCCGCAGCGGGTCCAGCACCTGGCGTTCCCGGGCGATGGCCTCCTGCACGGGCAGCCCCTCGCTGATGGTCAGCGGATGCTGGCGGCGGGTTTCCTTATAGCGGCGCCGGATGGCATCGTCGGAGGCATCCAGGAACAGGATCTCGTAATCCACCTTTTTCTCGTCCAGTGCCGCCAGCGCATTGTCCACATCCTGAACCGTGCGCAGGCCCCGCACATCCAGGACCACCGCTACCCGGTTGAGCTGGTTTTCGCCCTGCAGGGCAAAGTCAATCAGGCGGGGCATCAGCCCTGCCGGAATATTGTCGATGCAGAAAAAGCCGATGTCTTCCAGTGCATTGACGGCCATGGATTTTCCCGCCCCCGAAAGGCCGGTCACAACCAGCAGTTTCATACGCTGCCCTGCCCCTTTCCGCCGCATCCGGTGCCTGCCCTGCGGCCTGCACCGGATGTCTGGCTTTTCGTTTTACTGTACCACACGGATCTCGCGTTCCAGGCGAAATCCCGTCTTTTCATACACAATGCGGGCGACCTCATCGGTCAGGCGAACCACATCCGCGCAGGTAGCCCCGCCCAGATTCACCACAAAACCGCAGTGCTTGGTGCTGATGGCAGCACCGCCCACCGTGAAGCCCCGCAGCCCCGCCTGCTCGATCAGTGCGCCGGCAAAAGCGCCCTGGGGCCGCTTGAAGGTACTGCCCGCGGAAGGCAGTTCCAGCGGCTGCTTTTCCCGGCGGCGGGCCATCAGCTCCTGCATTCTGGCTTCAATGGCGGCAGGGTCCCCGGCCGCCAGCTGGAATTCCGCCTCCAGCACGATGCCGCCCTTCTGCTCAAACCGGCTGGTGCGGTATCCCATGGCCAACTCCGACAGCGGCAGCGTCCGGGCTTTCAGATCCTCATCCAGGAATGTCACCTGGGTGATCACCTGTTTCAGTTCCCCGCCGTAGGCGCCGGCGTTCATGTAGGTGGCGCCGCCCACTGTGCCGGGAATACCGAAGGCAAATTCCAGTCCGGTCAGCCCATGGTGCAGTGCCTCCCGGCAAACATTGGCCAGGGATGCTCCCGCCGCGGCGTTGATGCGGGTGCCGGTGACGGTAACCGGATGTTTCATTTCCACCGTGCAGATCACCGCACCATCAAAGCCGGCATCTGCAAACAGCGTATTGGAACCGTTGCCCAGCAGATAGGTGCGGACACCCTGCTGCCGGCAGAACTCCAGTGTGCGAAGCAGCTGTGCGGGGGTTTCCGGCAGGCAGAACACCGCCGCCGGGCCGCCGATCCGAAAAGTGGTGTGACGGCTTAAAGGTTCCTGCTCCAGAACCGGAAGCTGCTGTGCCTGCAATGCCCGTACCAGTACCGCATTGTCTGCCATAAATATCCTCCCTACGGATAAAAGGTCTCAAACGTTTGTTCAAATAGAATTTTCCAGCGCAGCCGCACCGATGACGCCGGCGTCGTTGCGCAGCACGCAGGCGCGGATCTCGGGGCAACGGCCCGTGGTAATATTATGCGTTTCCTTCTCCACATACGCGCGGACAGGAGCCAGCAGGACTTCGCCCTGGTTAGAGACACCGCCGCCGATGCAGACGACCTCCGGCTCAAAGGTGTTGACCACATTGGCAATGCCGCAGCCCACATACTCCAGCCAGTTGCCGATGACCTTCTTTGCGGTCTCGTCGCCCTGGGCCATGCCGTCAAACGCCGTCTTGGCATTGACATGGTCCAGATCACCGGCGATCTTCCACATAACGCTCTCGGGGGCATCCTTCATGGCCTCGCGGGTATCGTCGCTGAGGGCGCGGGCGGAAGCATACCGCTCCCAGCAGCCCTTGCGGCCGCAGTTGCACTGACGGCCGTCCTTGACAATGACGGTATGGCCCATCTCGCCGGCGGCAAAGTTGAAGCCGCGCAGGATCTTGCCGCCCAGAATGATACCGCTGCCGATACCGGTGCCCAGGGTGATGATCACAGCATCCTTGTAGCCCTTGGCGCCACCGGCAATGTACTCGCCGAAGGCGGCAGCGTTGGCGTCATTTTCCACATAGACCTTGCAGCCCAGCAGCTTTTCCATGTCGGAACCCAGGTTCCAGTCATAGTAATTGAAGTTGGTGTTGTAGCCCACAAACCCCGTGGT
The DNA here is from genome assembly GCA_904390925.1 of uncultured Subdoligranulum sp. Taxonomy (GTDB): domain Bacteria; phylum Bacillota; class Clostridia; order Oscillospirales; family Ruminococcaceae; genus Gemmiger. Next base: position 51,162 of record CAJFMB010000001.1, on the reverse strand, counting down.
GAAATTGACACTGCCCGGGGTACCGATGCCCACATACCGGACTTCCTCAAAGGGCACATGGTTTTCCTTGGCAACAGTGCGGCAGAGCTTGGCCAGAGCAGCCTCCAGATCCTCCGCCGGGCGGGGCAGCCGGGTGGCCCAGGTGGTCTTGCCGACGATTTCGTATTCCTCATTGACCAGGCCGGCGGTCATGGTGGTGCCGCCAAGATCGATGCCGATGGTATAACTCATAGTAACAATCCTCCTATTTCCTCCGCAGAAGCTCTGCGGTGCAGCTTCAAAATGGAAACCAGTGTCTCGGCACTGCTGTTCACCACATGGTCCGCCGGATAGTCCACTTCCTCCAGAAGCGTCCGCAGCGGGGCCATATTCTCCCGCAACTGACGGGTGGAATGTGCATCGGAATCCAGCGACACATAGCAGCCGTTTTCGTAGCAGGCACGCACCAGTTTGCGCATATTGGGGATACCATCCCTGCGCACATGGAACGAGTTGCCGTTCAGCTCCACGACCTTATGGTTTCTGGCAAAGGCCTTGGTGACCAGGTCGTAGTCATAGAAATAATTCTGCTGTTCCGAATGGCCGATGCAGTCCACATAGGGGTTTTCCGCCACCGCCAGCCAAAGATTGGTGGCCTCCCGCTCGGTGAGCAGTCCCGGCATGCAGGGGCTGTGGATGGACGCCACCACCCAGTCCTGGTGTTTGAGCAGGTTCTGGGGCAGGTCCAGCCCGCCGAACACATCCATGACGTTGGCCTCGGCGCCGAACAGCAGGGTGACGCCGTTCATTTTCCGGTCCACCGCGTTCTGGTTCTGAAAATGCCAGATATGGGGCGCGTCCGGCATGGCCGGGGCGTGGTCGGTGACAGCCAGGGCCTTGTAGCCCAGTTGTGCCGCCGCAGCGGACATGACATCAATGGTATGGAAGGCGTGTGTGGTACACAGTGTGTGGGTGTGCAGATCAGCGATGATAGGATACATGCAGATTTCCGGCTCCTTACAGAATATCGTTTTGCAGTCCCAGCTGCTTGAGCAGCTCCTTGGCGGCATTGTAGCCCATTTCCTTGGCACGGTTGTTCATGGCGGCCGTCTCGATGATGACTGCCAGGTTGCGTCCCGGCATGACCGGAATCACCATATTGGGCACCTGCACCCCCAGAATATCGCAGGTCCGGCTTTCCAGACCCGTGCGGTCATAATTCTTGGTGCGGTCCCAGGGTTCCAGCTCAATGACAATTTCCACTTCGACGCTGTTCTTGACCGAACCGATGCCGAACAGACGCGCCACATTGATGATGCCAATGCCGCGCAGCTCGATAAAATGGCGGATGTTTTCCGGCGACGCGCCCATGATCCGGTTGGACGAAACCCGGCGCAGTTCGACGGCATCGTCAGCAATCAGGCGGTGGCCGCGCTTGACCAGCTCAATGGCGGTCTCGCTTTTGCCGACACCGGAATCACCGGTGATGAGGATGCCCTCGCCGTAAACTTCCACCAACACGCCGTGGCGGGTGATGCGGGGGGCCAGTTCCACGTTAAGGGTGGTGATCATGGTGCCCATCAGCGGCGAGGTCATTTCCTCCGACAGCAGCAGGGCTACGCCGTATTTCTGGGCAAATTCCATCATCTCGGGCAGCGGCTGCAGACCACGGGTGAGCACCACCGCCGGCGGCTGGAAGGAAAACAGCTTTTCCAGATGGGTGCGGCGGGTGTCGGCGTCCAGCTCATTGAGGTAGGACATCTCGGTCAGACCCAGAATCTGAATCCGCATATTGTCAAAATACTGATAATATCCCGCCAGGAAAATACCGGGGCGGTACACCTCGGTGGCATAGACCTTGATGTCTTTCAGATCTTTCGGCGTATAGGCAGTGGCCAGGCCGGATTCCGCCGCAACGCGGTCCAGTGTGACAAAAAATTGTTGTTCTTCCATGCGCGTTCGCCCCTTTCGGTTTCCTGCGGCAGCATACAGCACACAGCAGCCGCGTTCTGTTTTTCATTATAGCGTACCGCCCGCCTTTTGTACAGCGATTGGTGTACAAAAAACGGGCGGTATTCTTTGTGCCCGGATGGGGTGTAAATCAGTCAGAAGTGTTTTCTTCTGCCTCAAACTGTTCCTGTTCTTCCAGCAGCTTTTCCCACTCGTCAAACAGTTCCTGCTGGTGGAACCGGGTATCCTCCAGATCGTCGCATTTTTCCCGCACCTGAATATGGTCCCGCAGCACCTCAGGGTCGTTGAGCTCGTTTTCCAACTCGACAATGTGGGCTCCAAGCTCCTCGATCTGGGTCTCCACTGCCTTGATGCGGGCACGGACCTCGGCACGGCGGCGGCGCTGTTCCTTGCCGTAAGCCTGACGGACAGGCTTCTGCTCGGTCTGCACCGGCTGCGCTGGCTGAGCATTGTCCTTGTCCCGCAGGGCGGCGAAATCCCGGTAGAGGGTGGTGTCACCGTCCTCCAGATACAAAATCGGGCAGCCCAGCGTCTGCATCAGGTACCGGTCATGGGTAACCAGCAGCAGCGTGCCGGTGTAGGCAGCCAAGGCCTGGGTCAGGCTTTCCCGCACATAAATGTCCAGATGGTTGGTGGGCTCGTCCAGAAACATCAGGTTGGGGCGTTCCAGGGAAAGCTCTGCAAAGCGCAGGCGGGCCAGCTCGCCGCCGGAGAGGGAGGCACAGTCCTTGAAGACCTCCTCCCCCCGGAAGCCGAAGCGGGCAAGATGGCTGCGGACCTCCAGCTCGGTAAAGCGGGGATACTTGTCCCAGATGGCGTCGATAACCCGTCCAAACCGGCGTGCTTGCTGCTGGGTAAAGATGCCCGCCCGGGCGCCGCCGCCCAGCCGCACCATACCACTGGAAGGACGCCGCTTGCCGTCCAGCACCTGCAAAAGGGTGGATTTGCCGGTGCCGTTGGGGCCGGCAATGACCAGCTTGTCCCCCCGGTGCACCACATAGTCCAGATCCTTGACCAGGGTACGCTCCCCGATGCGGATGCAAACATGCTTCATGGTGACCAGTTCATCATATGGTTCAATATCATATTCAAAGCGGAAATTCAGATCCCGTGCCTCGTCGATGGGAGCTTCGGTGATTTCCAGCTTTTCCAGCTGCTTGCGGCGGCTCTGGGCCATTTTGGTGGTGGAGGCCCGCACCAGGTTGCGGTCAATATAATCCTGCAGCTTGGCGGCCTTTTCCAGGTCGGCTTCCCGCTGCTTTCTCTGGCGCTCATCGGCAGCCTGACGCTGGGGCAGATAAGCGGAATAGTTGCCCTTGTACACCTGAATGGTTTTGCCCCGCAGTTCCCAGATTTTGGTGCAGACCGCATCCAGGAAATAACGGTCATGGCTGACAACCAGCACAGCACCGCGGCAGGTTTTCAGGTAGCTTTCCAGCCAGGACATGGTCTCGATGTCCAGATGGTTGGTGGGCTCGTCCAGGATCAGGATATCCGGCTGACGCAGCAGAAGCCCTGCCAGCCGCAGTCGGGTCTGTTCCCCGCCGGAAAGCACCCCCGCCCGTTTCTGCCAGGTATCGGCGGGAAAGCCCATGCCGGACAGCATTTTGCGGATCTGGGTGTCCATATTGTAGGCATCCATGGCGTCAATGATGGAGGTGCACTGCTCGATGCCCGCGGTGATCTCCGGGTCCTCCGGGGCCTTGGCCAGCTGCTTCTGTAAAGTTTCCAGCCTTGCCATGGCATCCAGCGCCGGCCGGAAGGATTCCTTCATCGTGTCGTAGATGGTCAGCTCCGGGTCCAGGTGCGCGGTCTGTTCCAGGTAGCCGCAGGTGGCGCCGGCGGCGAAATCTGCGCTGCCGGTATCCGGCTGGCTCTGGTTGCAGAGAATCCGCAAAAGCGTCGTTTTGCCGGTGCCGTTGGCACCAATGATGCCGATCCGGTCCCCTTTTTCCACGCTGGCGGTGATCCCCCGCAGGACCTCGTGCTCGCCAAAGCTTTTGCCCAGGTCTTGTAATTCGATCAACATAACAGCTCAATCCTTACTTTTTCAGCTCTGCCAGAAGTCGGTGACAAAATCTTCCCGGCCCAAAAGTTTGCCGCTGCGCAGAAGGTGCAGCGGCAAACAGGTTCCAGCCCCACATATCCGGGGCAGGAGTTACAGATCATTCATGTGGCGGCGATTGCGCGCGCCGATGTTTTCCAGTTCCTCCGGTTCCATCACAATACGGTAGAGCTCCTCAAAACTGGTAATGGTATGTTTGGGCTCGATGCCGGTATCATTTTCCACTCCGCCGAAGTTGACCCAGCAGGTATCCAGGCCCGCACTACGGCCACCCCGGATATCTGCCAGCAGGTCATCCCCCACCACCAGAACACGGCTGCGGTCGGTAATGCCCAGATCCTTCAGTGCATGGTCAAACAGCTTGGCGGAAGGCTTGGCAGCCCCGATGTGCTCGGAAATATAAACGCCGTCCAGATACCGGCCAATGCCGGATGCTTGAATGCGGGACTGCTGCACCTTGGCTGTACCGTTGGAAACCACCGCCAGGGTGGCAACCTCGGCCAGTTCCTCCAGTGCCGTCAGAGCCCCGGGGATCACATCCGGATGCAATGCCAGCTGTTCCTCATAAAAGTTGTTCATTTCACGGCTCTTGCCGTTGTCGGGCAGTCCCATTGCCTGCAGAAACCGGGCAAACCGCACAGCGAACAGCTTGCTGCGGCCGATTTCCCCCTTGGCAAGGCTCTGCCACAATTTTCCGTTGACCTGATGATAGGTGTCGCAGGCAGCCGCGTCACAGGGCAGTTCAAATTGTGCCATGGTATCGGCCAGCGCCTGACGCTCGGCTGCATCAAAGTCCAGCAGCGTGTTGTCCGCATCCAGCAAAAGACAGGTATAATATGCCATGGATCGCTCCTGTTCCTTCCATCAATAAATCATGTTTGCCGCGGATCAGTCGTCATCGTCCTCCCCGCCCGGACGTGCCGGCGTCGGTGTCGGCGTAGGGCTGGGTGTGGGCGCCGCAGTCACCACAATGGTATAATCCGCCGTGACGTTGTTGTTGGTGGCATGCACGGTATAGTTGCCCGGCTGCGGCGGCGTGAACTGGACATTGTCGCCGGTGGGCTTCCAGTCCGGCATCTGATCGCAGGACCAGGTGGTATCGCCGTTGCGGTTGGCAACCGTCACGTACAGTGTCACGGTGCTGCCGGACTGCATGGTCTGCGGCACAGACATCTGCACACTGGTGGCAGGTGCACTGACCGTAACCGTCACCGTCGCCTTGTCATAGCCTCCGTTGATTTCGGCACCGGCTGTGATGGTATAGGTTCCGGTTTCGGAGGGGGAGAAGGTATAGCTTCCCTGGGTTGCCTGCAGTTCATCATTGACTGCCCACTGAACAATGCTGTTGTCATAGGCCTGTCCGCCCAGTGTAACGCTGGCATTGAAGGTAACGCTGTCGCCCAGTGTGATGGTGGTATCGCTCTTATCCAGGCTCACGTCGACGCGGGCATCGTTGAAGATGGCGGAAACAGACACTTCACTGGTGATCCGTTCCACACGGGTGGCGTCCTTGACGCCGTCGCTCCACTGGGAGAAGGTAAAGCCTTCGGCCGGAACCGCCTTGACGGTGATGGTCTCCCCATCTGCCACGTCAAAGCGCAGCGACATGCTGCTTTCGCCATTGTATTCCAGGGTACCGCTTCCAGCCTGGATGCCGTAGCTAACGGTATGCATCAGCGGCGTGGGGCTGGGTGTGGCAACCGTCTCGGCGGCAGGCTGGCTGGCACGGCGGGGAATGTCGTCGGTATCGGGGCGGTGGTCCTCCGCCTCATAGGCATGGGTTTTTACATAGGTCAGGTAGGCATTGACGCCGGCTGTGGTCAGCTTGTTATCCGCCGATCCCACATAGCTGCCCTCGGCAAAGCCGTTGGACGCTTTGAGCTCCTCGGCGCTGTTGAGGTACTTGTAGCCGTCCGACTGGCACATCTGCGCCAATGCCTGGTTGAACTGGTCAATGGTGGTCTGCTTTTCCGCGGCCTTGTCCGAACTTTCGTTGACCGGCGGGATGGCATTGACGATGATGTCGCAATAGCTGTATGCGGTTTTCAAGGCATTGAGTGCCTGGCGATAGTCGGTGATGAAATCATCCACCGTTTTGCTTTCCAGATCATTGCCGCCCAGCGTCACAATGACACGGCGGGGCTTCATCTTGGCAATTGCCTGCGGAATGGTGTAGGAGGAAGAATCCCCCTCAAAATAAACGCAGGTCTCCCGCAGCAGGTCACTGATGCCCAGTCCATCCTTGCCCACATACCGGTCGATTGTGATGTCGCCGGAGGCGGTAAGGGCCAGAGTGTTCTCATCCCCGATGAAAACGGTGGAATTGATGTAATCCTTGCCCGCATCCGAGGTCTGGGTCAGGATGGCGTCCAGCGTGGTGTCCACCGGGTAGGCGGCCGGGTCATAACCATCGGTATTGCTGCCGCCGCCCAGCAGGGCACCAGGCAGAATCCAGGCTGCCACAATACTGATGATCACAGCGGCAACACAGCCGGCCAGAACAAAAACAGCCTTGCGCTGCATCGGGCTGAATGAGGCCCGGGATTGTGAATCTTTACGGCTCATAATGAGTCAGTCCTCCCATCAAGATCAAACGGGCTGCAAAATAAAATCACCCAGAGCGGCGGGGTCCGGTGCCATTGTCACCGGATGCCAGGGTTCCAGCTCCTCGCGGCTGCCATAGCCATACAAAACCGCGGCGGCCGGCAGATTACAGTCAGCGGCCCCCTGCATGTCATCCCTGCGGTCCCCCACCATCAGGATGCGTTTGCCGTCCAGGCGCGGATCTTCCAGATCCTTGCGGATCACCGCGGTCTTGGTGTCCACGCTCTTGTCCATGCTGGCACCGCCCACAATGGCAAAGTACCGCCGCAGGCCCTGCTCTTCCAGGATCGGCAGGACCACATCCCGCGGTTTTGAGGTGGCGGTGGCCAGCAGAATCCCGGCATTGTACAGCCGCTCCAACAGCTCTTTTACCCCGGCATAGGGGGTACATTCATGCATGCCGACTTCAGCGTACCGTTCCCGGTACAGGTTCACCGCACGTTCCACATCCGCTTCAGCGGTGAAATGCTGGGCAAAACTCCAGCGCAGCGGCGGTCCCAGATAGCGGGAAATGTCAATTCCCGCCGGGTCAAGGCCCATCTGGCGAAACGCATAGGAAAATGTATGTTCGATACCAGGACGTGAATGGAGCAATGTCCCATCCACGTCAAACAAAACGGCGTCGTAACGCGGCAATGTCCTTCCTCCTTGTATGCAATCGATGATATTATAGCATAATTTCCGGCTTTTGCCCACCATTTCATAAAAAATTCAAAGGAGGCCGGAGCCTTTTTCGGAATTGCAAAGACAAAATCTGCCCGTGGGCACTGATGTCAGCTCCCGCGGGCAGATTCCAATTTTCTAATAAAAATCAGGACAGCAGCATACGGTCATTGGCAAATTCGCCGTCGCTGACCTTTTCAAAGCGGGCCAGCAGGTCAGAGACCTTGAGGTTTGCCTTTTCCTCGCCCCGGACATCATAGACGATGTGTCCGTCGTACATCATGATCAGCCGGTTGCCGTACCGGATGGCATCCTTCATGTTGTGGGTGATCATCAGGGTGGTCAGGTTGTGCTCATGGACAATCTTGTCCGAAAGGCTCAGGACTTTGGCCGCCGTCTTGGGGTCCAGCGCAGCGGTGTGCTCGTCCAGAAGAAGCAGCCGGGGCTTCTGCAGCGTAGCCATCAGCAGCGTGATGGCCTGACGCTGTCCGCCGGAAAGCAGGCCAACCTTGCTGGTCATGCGGTCCTCAAGCCCCAGGTCCAGCTCCTTGACCATCTCCCGGTATTCGGCACGTTCCTTGGCCGTGATGCCGGCACGCAAAGTCCGGGGCTGACCGCGGCGGCGGGCCAGTGCCAGGTTTTCGTCGATGCCCATGGTGGCGGCAGTGCCCATCATCGGGTCCTGGAAGACTCGGCCGATATATTTTGCCCGCTTGTGCTCCGACAGCCGGGTAATGTCCTTGCCGTCAATGAGGATCTTGCCCATATCCACCGGCCAGACCCCTGCCACCGCATTGAGCATGGTGGATTTGCCGGCGCCGTTGCCGCCGATGACCGTGACAAAGTCGCCGTCCTCCAGCGTCAGGTTCAGCCCGTTGAGGGCGACCTTCTGGTTGACTGTGCCTGCATTGAAAGTCTTGTAGACATTCTTGATCTCAAGCATTCTTGTTGCCTCCCTTTGCCACAGCGGGTTTGGTGAATTTTCCCTTCCAGTAAGGAATCGCCAGGAAGATGGCCACCACCACAGCGCTGAATGCCTTGAGCATGTCGGTGTCCACCTTGAACCAGATAACCACCTGCAGCACCAGATAATAGACAATGCTGCCCACAGCCACAGCCAGCATCTTGAGGGCGAAGTTGTGGAAGATCTTGCCCAGCAGTGCCTCGCCGATGATGACGGCAGCCAAGCCGATGACGATGGACCCGCGGCCCATATTGATGTCGGCAAAGCCCTGGTACTGGGCCAGCAGTGCGCCGGACAGTGCCACCAACCCATTGGAGATCATCAGACCCAGGACCTTGTTCAGGCTGGTATTGATGCCCTGAGCCCGGGCCATATTGCCGTTGCAGCCGGTGGCACGGATGCCGCAGCCCAGCTCGGTGCCGAAGAACCAGTATAGAATGGCAATCACCACGGCAATGATAATGGCCACCACAAAGATGGTATTTTTGTAGAAAGGCACATCCTTGATGTAGCGCAGAGAAACCACCAGGTCATATTTGTCCACATTGATGGCCTGGTTGGATTTGCCCATGATCTTCAGGTTGACAGACCACAGGGCTAGCTGGGTCAGGATGCCGGCCAGAATGGCCTGAATGCCCATCCAGGTATGGAAGATGCCGGTGATAAGGCCTGCCAGCAATCCGGCGCAGGTGGCTGCCAGCATGGCAACCCAGACATTGCAGCCGTTTAGCATGCACATGATACAGACTGCACCACCGGTGCACAGGGTTCCGTCCACCGTCAGGTCAGCGATGTCCAGCACGCGATAGGTGATATAGACGCCGATGGCCATGATCGCCCAGATCAAGCCCTGTGCCACCGCACCGGGCAGGGCATTGAGCAATGTCATAATATCCAAGAGAAAAAACCTCCCCACAGTGATTTCGGGGCGGTCAGCCCCAAAAAAGGTTATAGACCATAATAGTATAGCAAAAAGACGGGAAAAAAGGAAGTCCTTTCTCCCGTCTTTTTCTGCTGTATGCCGGAGATAACTGTCAGTTACTCGATTGCAACGTAATCGTCAGGCACGGTGATGCCCAGCTCTTCACAGTTGGTGGGGTTGTACATCTTGGTGAATTCGGGGGCATACTCGATGGGCATGGTGGAGATATCCGCCTCGCCGGTCAGGATCTTGGCCGCCATCTCGCCAGTGGCATAGCCCAGATCGTAGTAGCTGATGGACAGGGTGGCAATGCCGCAGCCACTGCAGATGCCCTGCTCGCCTGCGATGATGGGAACCCCTGCGGGCAGGCAGATGTTGTTGATGATCTCGGTATTGGCAGCTGCGGTGTTATCGGTGGGAACATAGATGACATCACAGTTGCTGGCCGCGTTGGTGGCGATGGTTGCCAGATCGTTGGAATCGCTGAAGGAGTAGTCCTCAACGGTGTAGCCCTTCTCGGTCAGGTAGTTGGTGACCTGTTCCACCTGATACTCGCTGTTGGGCTCGGCGCTGCAGTAGAGCATACCCACATTGGGATACTGATCCACAGGGCACAGATCCGCCAGCATGTTGGCCTGCTCATCCAGCGGGGCCAGGTCACTGGTACCGGAAATGTTGCCGCCTACCGTACCGGTGAAGCCGTCAATGCCAAGGGCAACGCCGTACTCCGTGACCGAGGTGCCCAGAATGGGAATGTCCGCAGTGCCTGCGGCGGCAGCCTGCAAGGCACTGGTACCGTTGGCCATGATCAGGTCATAGCCGCTGGAGACAAAGCCGTTGACGATGGTGGAGCAGGTGTTGGAATCGCCCTGTGCGTTCTGTTCGTCAAAGACGATGCCGTCCTCACCAAACTTTTCCACCAGTGCATCCTTGAATCCCTGGGTTGCGGAATCCAGCGCCTCATGGGGCATCTGCTGGCAGATACCGACCGTATAGACGGTATCGTCGGCCGCTCCGCTCTCCTCGGTGGTTGCCGTGGTGTCGGAAGTGGAGCCGGAGGTGGAGGCTGTGCTGTCCGAACTGGAACCGGAATCGGAACCGGTGCAGGCTGCAAAGCTCAACGCCATACAGGCAGCAGTCATTACAGAAATCAGTTTTTTCATAGTTCTTCTCTCCCCTGTTGTCCCGGCCGGAAGCATCTCCCCCGCAGGGCAATCCGCTGTGTACAGCAGATCAAAGAGGTGATGTCCTCTCTTCCGTGCCGGTTTAATGCTTTAAAGTATATCACGATGCAATCCGGTTGGCAATGGACAAGTCCACAATTTATCACGCCAGGATTTCCTGTCATTCAGCGATCTGCACAATTTTTGGTGCTTTTGTCCATTTTTTCAGAAAAATTGCTGCATAACACAAGCCCCTCTGCCGGTACACACCGGCAGAGGGGCTTGCAACAAACCATTATTCAGCAAAACGCTCGGCTTCCGCCCGGGCCAGCAGTTCAATGAACCGCTCGCGGGAGACAGCACCACGCAATGCATTTGTCAGCTCGGGGTCGGAAAGAAGCGTCACCAATCGGGCCATGATGAGCAGATGTTCGCTCTGGGCATGGGGCGGCATGGCGATCATAAAGATCAGATCCACCGGTTCCCCGTCCGCGGCACCCCAGTCCACACCCTGGCGCAGGCAGAGTGCTGCAAGGCCCGGCGCCGCAACCCCCGCATTGGAGGCATGCGGCAGGGCGATTCCCTCCCCGATGGCAGTGGAACCGCCGGTAATTTCCCGGTCGCAGACCGCCTTGTAATAGGCGGTGCCGTTGGTGATCACACCGCCGGCCTCCTGCAGCTCCACCAGAATGCCCAACGCGTTGGAGGCATCCGGCACATCGGCATGGATCAGCACACTTTTGCGGTGGAGCAGTTGACTGACTTTCATCCGCGGCACCTCCCCTTTCCGGGCTTTGTCTGGATTTTCCATCATCCCATGACCTTGTCGATCAGATGATAAAGATACTCTCCCACCGCACCGTCGGAACAGGTGCAGGTGGTCACCTCATCGGCAGCGGCCTTCACCTCAGCGGGCGCATTGGCCACCGCAACCGAGTGTCCGGCTGTGCGCATGATCTCCAGATCATTGTAGTAGTCGCCGATCACAATGGTTTTCTGCAGCGGTTCCCCCAGCAGGGTGCACAGATCCCGCAGGCCAGAAGCCTTGCCCACCCCACCGGGCATGATCTCGAAATAGATGTTGTTGGTGGCGAGGAAGTAGTTTTCCCGTCCGTAATAGCGGGTCTTGGCATACTGGGACAATTTGCGGATGGTTTCCGGATCGCTGGCAAACACCACCTTGACCCAGCCGTCCGGGACACTGTCCAGCGGGCAGGCCACACTGGGGATTTTCTCGTCCACCTGGTGGGCATGGGTATACTCGTTGGCCTGAACCACAAACATATCCCCCGCATGGGCCATGACCTCGACGCCGATGCGCGGGAACTGGCGGATCACATCAGCGATGGCCAGCGTGGCCTGCTTGCGGTCCAGCGTTGCCCGGCGCAGGATGGTGTCGGTGGAAAAATCATAAATCAGCGAGCCATTGCAGCTGATGGCCGGAAGCGAAAGCTTGATGTCACCCAGCGCAGCACGGATGGAAGCCGGCGGCCGGCCGGTGGCCACGGTAAAGCGGCCGCCCAGCTCGGTGAACAGCTTGATCACCGTGCGGTTGCAGGAAGGAATGCCTTCCTTGGCAGTCAGCAGGGTGTTATCCATATCGCAAAAGACTAGATAATCGTGCAGCGTCTGCATCATGGACGGCTTTCCTTTCTCAGCTTGGTCAGAAACGCAGTAAAGTAGGGCGGCAGCGGTGAGTCAAACTGCAGATACTCCCCCGTTGCCGGATGGACAAACCCCAGTTCCTTGGCGTGCAGGCACTGGCCGTCCAGCGCCTTGATGACGCTGCGGGGACCATAAACGGCATCGCCGGCCAGCGGATGGCCGATGGATGCCATGTGCACACGGATCTGGTGGGTGCGGCCGGTTTTCAGCCGGCAGGCAATGTAAGTAAAGTTGCCGAACCGTTCCAGCACCTGCCAGTCGGTACAGGCATAGCGGCTGTGAATATCGGTGACGGCCATTTTTTTGCGGTCATGGGGATCACGGCCGATGGGCTTTTCCACCCGGCCGGAATCCTCCTTCAGATTGCCGTAGACCACCGCATGGTAGACCCGGTGGATGGAGTGAACACTCATCTGTTCGGTCAGCCCCTGATGGGTGGCATCATCCTTGGCAACCACCAGCAGGCCGCTGGTATCCTTGTCGATGCGGTGCACAATGCCGGGACGGATGGCTCCGCCGATGCCGGACAGTTCCCCGGCACAATGGTACAACAGCGCATTGACCAGCGTACCGTCCGGGTTGCCGGGCGCCGGATGCGCCACCATTCCCTTGGGTTTGTTCACCACCAGCAGGTGGGCATCCTCATAGACAATGTCCAGCGGGATATTCTGTGGCTGTGCCTCCAGCGGGCGCGGGTCGGGGATGGTGATGGCGATGCTGTCCCCTGCCCGGACCTTGTACCGTTTGGGCACCGGCTGGCCGTTGACAGCGGCTGCTCCCTGCTCAATGAGATTCTGCAGCGCACTGCGGGTCAGCCCCTCGCACTGGTCTGCCAGAAACCGGTCCAGACGCTGGCCGGCTGCCTCGGGGGCAGCGGTAAATTCAAGCGTCTGCATCGGAGGCACTGCCTTCTTTCGGTGGATTTTTGCGTCCGCGCAGTTCTCCCACAAGGACAGAGACAAACAGCAGTGCAATGCCGCAGGTGACACAGACATCGGCAAAATTGAAGATGGCGAAATTGACAAACTGGAAGTTCAGATAATCCACCACCTGCCCGGACAGGACACGGTCCAGCAGGTTACCGACGCCGCCGCCCAGCACCATGGTCCAGGCAATGCGCTCCACCAGCGGCGGACGCTTCCAGAACAGGTAGACGGTAACGGCAAGCAGTGCCAGTGATGTGACCACAATGAGAAAGCCCTGTTTGCCCCACAACAGCGAGAAGGCCATACCCTGATTGAGGGAGTAGCGCAGCTCGATGATGCCGGGAATCAGCGGCATGGAACCGACGGGCAGCAGATTGGCCGTTGCCCATGCCTTGAGCCATTGGTCGATGCCGACCAGCAACGCAGCTGCCGCCACCGAGAGAATACCGTACAGCATTTGGGCTCCTTCACAATTGGAAATGTTCAGCCGAACGCCGGTCCCTCCGAAATACGGAAAAACCGGCCGTTCGCATGTGATATTTTGAAAATGACAGGATCAGCCCTTGAGCACCTTGGCGCAGCGCGGGCACAGACCCTCCTCGCCCACGGCGGGATGGTACTTCCAGCAGCGCAGGCACTTCTGGCCGACAGCGGTTTCCACCTGGACACCCAGGCCGTCCACCAGGCCCTTGACGCCACCCTCACCCTGCTCAAGCGAGATGTGAGAAACGATCATCAGGTCTGCCAGCTCATCCATGGGGATGGCATTCAGGAAGTCGTACAGCTCGCTGGAGCAGTACAGCTTGACGGCAGCTTCCAGAGAGGAGCCGATCTTCTTGTCGGCACGGGCCTGCTCCAGGGCCTTCTTCACGTCGTCGCGGATGGCCATGATGCGGTCCCACTTGGCGGTGAAGGCCTCGTCGGAGGGGGCGGTAACTTCGGGCATCTGCTCAAAGACCACATACTCCTTCATGCCGGGCAGCTTGGGGATATAGCTCCAGATTTCCTGGCTGGTGAAGCAGAGGATGGGAGCCAGCAGACGGGTGAAGTCCACCAGAATGCGGTAGAGAGCCGTCTGGGCGCAGCGGCGGGCCTGGTCATCGGCGCAGTAGAGGCGGTCCTTGATCACGTCCATATAGAAGTTGGACATGTCGATGACGCAGAAGTTATAGATCGCGTGGTAAGCGCGGGAGAAGTCATAGTGATCGTAGGCGTCACGCACGGTGGCAGTGAGGGAGCGGATGGCTTCCAGTGCCCAGCGGTCGATCTCGAACAGCTGGCTCTCCTCCACCATATCCTTGGCGGGGTCAAAGCCGTTCAGGTTGCCCAGCATGAAGCGGGCGGTGTTGCGCATCTTGCGGTAAGCCTCGGACAGCTGACGGAAGATGTCCTTGCCGGCGCGCACGTCGACGGTGTAGTCGCTGGAAGCAACCCACAGACGGACGATGTCGGCGCCGTAATCACGGATCAGCTCGGAGGGCTCAACGCCGTTGCCGGCAGACTTGTGCATCTGCTTGCCCTGCTCGTCAACGACCCAGCCGTGGCAGAGAACACCCTTGTAGGGGGCGATGCCCTCGGTGGCAACGCAGGTCAGCAGGCTGGACTGGAACCAGCCGCGGAACTGGTCGGCGCCTTCCATATACAGATCCACCGGCCAGGTCAGCTCGGGACGCTCGCGGCAGACAGCGCTCCAGGTGGAGCCGGAATCGAACCAGACATCCATGATATCAGGGTCCTTCTCCCAGTCGGAGGCACCGCATTCGCAGACTTCGCCCTTGGGCATGATGTCATTGGCGTCATACTTGTACCAGGCGTCGCTGCCTTCCTTGCGGAACAGATCGCTGATCGCCTTGATGGAGGTGTCGGTGATGTGATACTTGCCGCACTTCTTGCAGTAGAACACCGGGATGGGCACGCCCCAGACACGCTGACGGCTGATGCACCAGTCGCTGCGGTCACGGACCATGCCGGCCATGCGGTCATGACCCCAGGCGGGCTGCCACTTCACATTGTCGATGGCCTTGTAGACATCCTCCTTGAAGGCGTCGATGGAGCAGAACCACTGCTCGGTGGCGCGGAAGATGATGGGGTTATGGCAGCGCCAGCAATGGGGATACTGGTGGGTGATGTGCTTGACGCCCATCAGATGGCCGGTGCCCTTGATGTGCTCCAGGATGACCTTGTTGGCAGCCCAGACCTTCAGGCCGGCGAACTCCTCGCCTGCCTCGGCAGTCAGGCAGCCTGCCTCATCCACCGGCACCACAACGGGAATCTCGGGATAGTGCTGGGTGCAGACCTCAAAGTCCTCGACGCCGTGGCCGGGAGCAGTATGAACGCAGCCGGTGCCGCCTTCCAGCGTGACATGGTCGCCCAGGATCACCAGGCACTGGCGGTTCAGGAAGGGATGCTTGTACTCCATGCGCTCGAACTCGGCGCCGGGCACACGGGGCTCCAGAACAGTATAGTCGGTGATGCCGCAGGCCTCCATGGTGGTCTTGACCAGGTCGGAAGCCATGATATGGTACTCGTCGCCGATCTTGACGAAGGAGTACTCGATGGTGGGATTCAGGCAGGTGGCAACGTTGGCGGGCAGGGTCCAGGTGGTCGTCGTCCAGATGACGATCCAGGCCTTGTCCAGAGGAATGCCATACTTGGCCAGCACACCGTTGGGGTCCTTGTTCAGCTTGAAGCGGACATAGATGGAATCGCACTCATCCTCGGCGTACTCGATCTCGGCCTCGGCCAGGGCGGTGTGGTCCTCGGGGCACCAGTAGACAGCCTTCATGCCCTTGTAGATATAGCCCTTCTCGGCCATTTTACCGAAGATCTCCACCTGACGGGCCTCAAACTCGGGGCGCAGGGTCAGGTAGGGGTTGCCGAAATCGCCCTGAACACCCAGACGCTGGAACTGCTCGTTCATCACGTCGATGTGCTCGGTGGCAAATTCCTTGCAGATCTTGCGCAGGTCCAGCTTGGAAACGCCGGACTTCTTGTCGCCCAGGGAGCCCAGAGCCTTCAGCTCAATGGGCAGACCATGGGTATCATAGCCGGGCACATAGGGTGCGCAGTAGCCGGACATATTCTTGTAGCGGATGATGATGTCCTTGATGATCTTGTTCAGCGCCGTGCCCATGTGGATGTTGCCGTTGGCGTACGGCGGGCCGTCGTGAAGAATGAAACGGGGTTTGCCCTCGTTATTCTTGATCATCTGCTCATAGACATGGTTTTCCTGCCAGTCTTTCAGCATCTGCGGCTCTTTTTTCGGCAGGCCGGCGCGCATGGCAAACGGCGTGGACGGCAGATGGATGGTGTCGTTGTAATTCTGTGCCAAAGTTCCTACACTCCTCTATATCCTCTATCTTTCACTTTCCCACCACAATCCGTCACGGGCTGTAATGGCAAAATGGCCCTGCGACGCGCCCGCCGGGCGGACACGTTGGTTTTTCGCGGGGATCAGACGGCGTCAGCTGTCAAAGTCAACGCCAGCAAAGGTGTCAAATGATGCGGGCAGCCCGGTGTCAGACGGCTGCTGCTTTTTGCCGCGGCTGCGGCTGGTCCCGGTGGATTTGCTGCGGGTAGATCTGCGGGTTGCCTTTTTGGGGGCGGGAGATTCCTCTTCCTCCCCGGGCACATCGTACAGGCCTGCACCGGGCTTGAATTTGTTCTGTCGTACCGGCTGCGGGTCAGGGTCCGGCGGGGTTTCCCGCAGATCCTCCGGCTCATCCGGTTTGGGGGCGATGGCGAACTCCACCGTATCCACCTTTTCCTCGCCCGGTTCCGGGAGGCTGTCCTCCGGGTCTTCGTAGTAGGACTCGTCTTCCTGCTGCGTCTGGGTCTGAGGCTGGGGTTCGGTGTAATCCGGCTGCGGCGGATATTCCTCCACCTTTTCCTCCGGATAAGCAGGCTGTGCCGGCTCGGGGTCGGGCTCCGGCTCGGGTGCGGGCGTCTCATAGACCGGCGTCTGGGCCGGTGCGGCGCTGTCCTGTGCCTGGTCCGCGGTGGCGGCCTCCGGCATCGGGTCGGCGGGAATCTGGCTCAGCAGTTCAATGTGCTTGCGGTACATATCCAGAAGCGACTTTTTGAAGTTTGTCGTCTCCTTGTGGATGGTGGCCAGCTCCTGATGGGCCAGCTCCACCTCGTCGCGGGCACGCTGTTCCCGGTCCTCCGCCTTGATGTTGGCGGCACGGATCACTTCCGCAGCCTTTTGTTTGGCTTCCTTGATGACATTCTCGCCCAGGCGCTGCGCGTTGATCAGCGTGGTGTGCAAAGTGTCCTCCTCGGCACGGTACTGGTCGATGCGCTGTGCCAGAACCACCAGCTTTTTCTGCAGGTCCTCATTCTCTGCGCTGAGCGCATCCATACTGTCTGCCACCTGCTTGAGATAGTCGTCAACATCCTCGCACCGATAGCCCCGCATGGTCTTATCGAACGTGACGCGGCGTACATCCTCCGAAGCGATCATGAACAATTCCTCCTCTTGGGCCCGGTCCGGGATTGGCAAAACACAGTAGTGCCCCAAACCGGCATCCGGGCGGGCCGGGGGCTTTGGAAAAAATCAATATTGGAAAAACCGGATGAAGGTCCGGTCACTGCGGCTTTTGCCGCCCACCTCACAGAGGCGGAACCGGCCTTTGCCGCGCACCGTGAAAAGATCTCCCTCAAAGACCGGTTCATGGGCGCTGCGAAGCGGGACATGCCCCACCTCCACGCGCCCCTCGGAAATCAGGGCAGCAGCCTGTCCGCGGGAGATGTGCAGCATGGCGCCCAGGACACTGTCGGCACGCAGCGACGACACTGTGCCCTGGCGGATTTCCCGCTCCGGCTCGGCAAGAACCGTTTCCGGCGGGGTATCACAGGGCTCCGCCGAGACACGGGTCCGACCCGCCTCAAAGAGGTTTGCCGCTACAAACTCCACTTTGTCTTCCATCAAAAAGAGATAACTGGTGCCGGGTGCGTCCGGGTCGGGGCGGATGTCGCCCAAGCAGACACGCTCTATGCCAAGACCCAGAACAGCACCGAGAAGATCCCGGTGCTGAGGGGCAGCCTGTCCAGCAGCCAGATGGGCAGTGATGCGCAGGCAGGCCACCGGGTCCTGCTGCCAGGCTTCCGGCGGTTCGATACAGAGGACCTGCCGCTCGGCCCCGGGATAGCCGCCCCAGAACCGGATGCAATCACACCCGGCACGGTTGGCGGCCGCCTGGGCCAGGACCTGTTCCCGATCCGACAGAAAGCCGGTATACCGGGGGATTTCCCGTGATCGGGCCAGGTTGCAGAGTTCCTCCACACGGCGCATCAGCCGGTGTTCGGCATCGTTCTGCGGGGGCAGAAAGCCGCGCACCGGTTTTGCAGCATCAGAAGAAGACGCCATTGTTTTCCAGCTCGTCGATCAGGTCGCCCATAATGTCCACATTATAGGGAGTGATGATGAAGGTACTGGTGGCAACCCGCTTGATCTGGCCGTTGTTGGCATAGGCAACACCGGACAGGAAGTCAATCAAACGGCGGGAGACCTGCTTGTTGGTGGACTCCAGGTTCAACACAACTGTGCGCTTTGCGTTGAGCTGGTCGGCAATGGCCGAAGCATCCTCGAAGCGCTCCGGTTTGACCAGCACCACCTGCAGCTGGGTCGTTGCATTGATGTTGACAACCTTGTTGTTGCGCTGACGGTTGGCGTCAGGCTGCGCGTAGGCGTCCTGGGCAGCCTGGCCCTGGTTGTTTCCGGCAAAGACTTCGTCCTCGCCGTTGTCGAGGTACTCGTCGTCCTCGGGGTCCTGGTTGATGCCAAGCATGTTTTTGAAGCCTTCGAACATGGACATATTGGATTCTCCTTACAATAACTGTCACGGTCACAGGGGACCGTCATCGCAGCACAGACTGCAGAATTCAGCCATTCAGCGATATACATTAAGTATTATCTCTTTTTTGGGTATAAAAGTCAATAGGTTGTGCCGGCCGTTGTTGCAATTTGGAAACATCTGTCCTGGCAAAGCCGACCATTCCCCTGTGACCGGCTTCCCCGGGCAGCAGAAAACGGCCCAGGCTGCCGCTGATTCAGCAAGCAGGCCGGGCCGTCCTAAAAGTTACCGTTGAATCGTCACATCAGTTTGCCGTCCTGCAGGTCAGTGCCCGCCACGATCACCTCATCGTACAGACGGACTTCGTTATCGGTTCCCACTGCACCATCGTCGGGCACCAGAATATAGTCCTCGTCCTCGTAAAGAATGGTGATTTTCCGGAATCGCTGCAGATTGCCCGCCGCCACATAGACGCCGTTCTGCCCGTCCACAATGTGCAGCGCGCTGCGGCTGATCCGGATGCCGGAATAGGTCTGCAGGTCGATCTGGGCTTCCTCCTGCCCCAGTGTCAGCACCTCGGGGTTGATGGTGCCGCATTCAATGACGATCTTGGCAAGGCCGGAATCTTCATCGGTTTCCACCGAGAGGACCTCCGCATCCAGGGGGGTATCCTGTTTTCCTGGCACACTGATCTGCACATTGGTGACACCGTCAAACCGCTGGGCGGTTTCCAGGTCACAGACCGCATAAAACCGCCAGGTGAAGCCGGAGACAATCCAGCCCGCCACCCCGTCGTGGGAAGGGCTCAGGTCCCCTGCCAGCGTCTGCTGCAGCTGGGCAGGGGTTGCCTCGTCGGCGG
This sequence comes from uncultured Subdoligranulum sp., assembly GCA_904390925.1. Lineage (GTDB taxonomy): Bacteria > Bacillota > Clostridia > Oscillospirales > Ruminococcaceae > Gemmiger. Next base: position 31,586 of record CAJFMB010000001.1, on the reverse strand, counting down.
TGGCCTGGTCCAGTGTGGTCAGCCCCGCAGACCCCGCCGAGATAAAATATCCGTTCTGGGGTGCCGTGATGGTTTCCAGATTTCCCAGCTGGGCGGAGATGGCATCCCGCTGGCTCTGCAGCTGGGAGATGGTATCGGCAAACCCCTGGGACTGGCCGGTGGAAACCTGCATCCGGTTCTGGGCCAGCAGGAATTCCTCCTGTGCGTCCAGAATGCCGGAATAGTTGCCGGCATCCAGTTGATCCAAAAGATTGTACAGGGCAGACCGGGTCTGGGTGGTCAGCAGCGAAAGGTCGCTGCCGCTGGAATTCTGCGAACGTTCCAGCAGTGAGATTTCCCGGTCCAGGTTGGTCATTTCCTCCCGCAGAAGGTCCTGGCCCTCCTGGGTATAGTATTCTGCCAGTGTGGTACCAACGGTAACGCGCTCACCGTCGTTGACCAGATATCCCAGGTTGCCGCTGCCCTGCACCGCCGTGGCGGAAAAGACCGCGGCGCCGTTGAGCAGTACACTGTCCGACATGGTGGCCTTGATGGCGGTCTCGGTGCGGTAGGTGCGGTGCAGGATGGCGTACAGCTGCACCGCGATGTACAAAACGGCGGCAAGCAACAGAATGGTAAGCAGCGCCAACAGCACATTGCGGGTGATGCGGCGGCGCTCGGCAGAGTCTTGCTGCATGGGCAGGCACCTCCTTTGCGGACAAAATGGTGACGTGGATGCAGGGTGGTTATTCCCCGGACAGGAAGGATTCCACCAGCCGGGCGGCCTGTTCGGTCAGGTCGGGGGCGGTAAAGTCCAGCCAGACGGCGTCGGTCTGGCGGCGGAACCAGGTCAGCTGACGCTTGGCATAGTTGCGGGACGCTTGCTTGAGCCGGTTGGTACACTCCTCCAGGGTGGCGGTGTTTTCAAAATACGGGAAAAATTCCTTGTATCCGATGGCCTGGGCGGCGGTGCGGTAGCTGTCCCGGTGGTCATAGACCAGCCTGGCCTCCTCCAGAATGCCCGCTTTGACCATCCGGTCCACCCGGGTGTCAATCCGCCGGTAAAGCACCGCCCGGTCGGGGCAGCTCAGGCAGAGGCAGAGGGCCCGGTAAGGCGGCATGTCCGGCCGGGAGGCCGCCCGCTGGGCAGTCATGGTGCGGCCGGTGAGCTGATAGAGTTCCAGCGCACGGATGACACGGTTTTCATCATTGGGATGCAGGGTTGTGGCATACGCCGGGTCGATGGCAGTCAGCTCGTCATAGAGTGCCTGCCCCTCCCCTGCCGCAGCACGGGCCTGAAGCTGCGCCCGCAGCGCCTTATTTTCCGGCTGAGGCGCAAAGCGGACACCGGTGAGCAGGCTGGTGATGTACAGCCCGGTTCCGCCCACCACAAAGGGCAGCTTGCCCCGGGCGGTCAGGTCAGAGATGATTGCCCCGGCGCGGTCGGTGAATTCTGCCACGCTGAACGGCTGCTCCGGGGTCAGGATGTCCAGAAGATGGTGGGGTACGCCCTGCATTTCCTCCGGTGTGACCTTGGCGGTGCCCACATCCAACCCCCGGTAAATCTGCATCGAGTCGGCACTGAGGATCTCACCGTCAAAGCGCTTTGCCAGCGCCACCGAGAGCGCGGTCTTGCCGGTGGCGGTGGGGCCGCCGATGGCAACCACCCGGGGGCGGGATTCCATTCGGGATTCAGACAAGTCGGCCAAACTGTTTTTCCAGCTCCTTCCGGGTGATCTTCAGCACGCAGGGGCGGCCATGGGGGCAGAAGGGCGGCACCGTGCCGTCCATGATCTGCCGGGCCAGCGCCAGCAGTTCCTTGGGGTCGCTGCGGTCGCCGGCCTTGATGGCGGCGCGGCAGGCAATGGAATGGAGCACCCACTCGGTTTTCTCCCGCAGGGCGTCCCGGCCGCCGGCCGCCAGATGGGCAGCCAGCTCCACCACCATATCCTCCACATCGTCCACCGGCACATCGGCAGGCACTGCCCGCACAATGACGGTGGGGCCGCCGTAGTCCTCGGCCTCGATGCCGGCGTTCTGCAGCAGTTCCAGATTCTGCAGCACCGCCAGCTTTTCCTCGGCGGAAAGGTTGACCTGCACCGGCACCAGCAGCATCTGGGCAGGCACGTTGCCGTAGTCCCGGGACAGTTTTTCAAACAGAACCCGCTCATGGGCGGCATGTTTGTCAATCAGGCAGAGCTCACCGGAACGCTCGGTAATAATATAGGTTTTGAATACCTCGCCCACGTAACGCAGCGGTTCCGACTCCGCCGGGGCAAAACTGGTCTGCTCCGGGGCCGGATTTCCACCTGGCAACGCACTGAGGGAGGCTTGGGATGCTTCCGGCATCTCCGGTTCCTCTACATCATCAGAGGAATTCTCTGCGGGGAGCTCCTCCGGCCGAGGGGCATCCGCCGGGGGCACAGCGGAAACCGGTACAGGGGGCATTTCCGCCAGCGCAGCCGCGACGGCGTCCGTCAGGATGCGTCCTTCCCCATCCGGCAGGGTTGCCAGATCCTTCAGGGCCGAGGCTGGCGCCGAAACAGGAGATTCCGGGGTTTGTTCCGGCAGGTCGGGCAGGATGTCCAGCAGGCTGTCATCCGCTCCGGACATCACGGGCGTGGCCGGAACCGGCTGTGTCGGGCGGGCAGGCCTTTCCGCCGGCGTCACCGGAACAGTCGGTGCCGCGTAAGCATCCCGGGCGGAGTTCAGCCGGACCTGCCCCGGCACCGCCGAAGTATTCAGTCCGGGCACCGGGCGCTGGGGCACCCCCTCCACCAGTTTCTGTGCGGCGCGGTACCCGGCAGCCGACATGGTGGCAAACCCCTTGCCCGCCGGTTTGGCCGGCTGGGCAGGCTGCGGCGCTTTTCCGGAGGATGGTTCCGCCTTGCCGGTTGCGTCGTGTTCCAGCGAGAAACGGCATTCCCCGCTGCCGGGTGCTGCCAGTGCGCTGCGCACCGCCCGGTAAACCGCATCGTAGACATCGCCTTCCCGGGCAAAACGGATTTCCGTCTTGGCGGGGTGAACATTCACGTCCACCAGTTCTGCCGGCATGGTCAGCACCAGCACGCCGCCAGGGAACTTGCCCTGCATCAGCGTGCCCTTGTAGGCATTTTCCATGGCGGCCATCATGGTGCGGTTTTTCACATACCGGCCATTGACATAAAAGTACTGTGCCCCGCGGGAGGCCCGGCAGGCCCGGGGCGGGGTGACCAGGCCGCTGACCTGGTAGACGCCGTCGCCGCCGTTCACCGGCAGAAGATCCCGGGCAAAGTCCCGGCCCACTGCCGCATGCACAGCGCTGAGCATTTTACCGTCGCCGGGGGTGACGAACTGCAGCTTGCCCTCCCGTTCAAACCGGAAGGAGATCTCCGGGTGGGACAGCGCAGTATGCAGCACCACGTCTGCCACAAAGGTGCCCTCGCTGGTGTCCTTTTTGAGGAATTTCATCCGGGCAGGGGTATTGTAAAACAGGTCGTTCACCGTGATGGTGGTGCCCACCGGGCGGGCCCCCGGCTCCATACCCTGGGGTTCGCCGCCGGAAATCCGGTAGAGGCAGGCATACTCGTCCGCCTCGGTGCGGGTCAGGACCTCCACCCGGGCAACACTGGCAATGGAGGCCAGCGCCTCACCCCGGAAGCCCAGCGTGTGGATGTGGGCCAGGTCCTCGGCGGTCTGGATCTTGCTGGTGGCATGGCGGATAAAGGCCTTGTCGATGTACTCGGCCTCGATGCCGGTGCCGTTATCCACGATCTGCAATTGCTGGATGCCGCCGCGGCGGATGGAAAGCGTGATCTTGGTGGCACCGGCGTCAATGGCGTTTTCCAGCAGTTCCTTGGCCACCGAAGCCGGGCGTTCCACCACCTCGCCGGCGGCGATAAGTTCAGATGTGTGCTTGTCCAGCACGCGGATCTCTGCCATGGTGGGCCTCCTGGTTGCAAAGCATCAATGGGATCGGGATTCAGGCTTTCAGTGCCTGTTTGAGTTCATAAAGGAAGTTCAACGCCTCCAGCGGGGTCAGTGTCTCAATGTCCACGCTGTGCAGCTTGTCCACCACCTCGCTGGGAACCTGGGGATTTTCGTAGGCGTTGACGGTGTCAAAATCCAGCTGCAGGGAGGTGTTCGCGCCGGGGGCGGTGGTCTCCAGCTGGCGCAGCACCTCGTGGGCGCGGCGGGTCACTTCCGAGGGCAGACCCGCCAGTTTTGCCACCTCGATGCCGTAGCTGTCGTCCGCCGGGCCGGCCACAATGCGGCGCAGGAAGGTGATGTCCTCGCCCCGCTTTTTCACCGCAATGTTGTAGTTCTTGACGCCGGGCACATCCTGTTCCAGATCGGTGAGTTCATGGTAATGGGTGGCAAACAGCGTCTTGCAGCCGATGTTTTTGCAGATGTATTCCACCACGGCGCGGGCAATGCTCATGCCGTCAAAGGTGGAGGTGCCGCGGCCGATCTCGTCCAGAATGACCAGGCTGTCCCTGGTGGCATGCTGGAGGATCTCCGCCACCTCGGTCATCTCCACCATAAAGGTGGACTGGCCTGCGGCCAGATCGTCGCTGGCGCCCACGCGGGTGAAGATGGCGTCCACCACGCCCACCCGGCAGCTGGCCGCCGGCACAAAGCTGCCGATCTGGGCCATCAGCGCGATCAGGGCATTCTGGCGCATGTAGGTGGACTTGCCGGCCATGTTGGGACCGGTGATGATCAGCATCCGGTTGTCGCCCTCGTCCAGCGTGGTGTCGTTGGGGACAAACAGGCTGCCCTTGAGCATCTGCTCGATCACCGGGTGGCGACCCTCGGCAATGTCCAGCACGTCGCTGTTGTCCACCGTGGGCCGGGTGTAATTGTTGCAGACCGCCACCTCGGCAAAGCCGGCCAGCACGTCCAGCTGTGCCACCGAGGAGGCGGTTTTCTGGATGCGGAGAATCTCGCCGGAGATGGTGCTGAGCAGGTCGGCAAAGAGCTGATGCTCCAGAACCAGCAGCCGCTCGTTGGCGCCGAGGATCTTGTTTTCCAGCTCTTTCAGTTCGGGGGTGATGTAGCGCTCGCCGGTGGTGAGGGTCTGTTTGCGGGTAAAGGTATCCGGTACGCTGTCGGCGTAGGAGCGGCTGACCTCAATATAGTAGCCGAACACCTTGTTGAAGCCGATTTTCAGTTTGGGGATGCCGGTTTCCTCCCGCAGGCGGGCCTCCATCTGGGAGAGGAAGCCTTTGCCGCCGTGCATGATGTCCCGCAGCTCATCCACCTCGGCATTGTAGCCGGCGCGGATGACGCCGCCGTCCTTGAGGGTGGCCGGGGGATCATCGTCGATGGCCGAACGGATCTTGTTGAGGATATCGGCCAGCGGGTCAATGTCGGCCGCCAGTTTTGCCAGCAGCGGGGCGTCCAGACTCTCGGTCAGGCGGCGGACCTCGGGAAGAGCCTCGCAGGTATCGGCCAGGGCGCAGACCTCCCGCGGGGTGGCGGAGCCGTAAAGAATCCGGGTGGTCAGGCGTTCGATGTCGAACACCCGGCCCAGTGCCTCCTTCAGATCAGCGCGGGTGACATTTTCCTGATACAGGGCGTTCACCGCGTCCAGACGGGCATTGATGGCGTCGGCATCCACCAGCGGCTGCTCAATCCAGCCGCGCAGCAGACGCTTGCCCATGGAGGTCTCGGTCTTGTCCAGCACCCAGAGCAGGGTGCCTTTTTTCTCCCGGCCGCGCAGCGTCTCGGTTAACTCCAGGTTGGCCCGGGTCACCGGTGACAGGCGCATGTACTGGGCATCGGCGTAATTCTGGATGGTGCGGATGCGCTCGATGCCGTGCTTCTGGGTCTCTTTCAGGTAGCCCAGCAGCATGCCCACCGCATAGGGCACCATGCCGCCCTCGGCAAAGCCGCAGGTTTTCTGCCAGTCGGGGCCGAACTGCTCGGCCAGATGGGCGTGGACCACGCTGTCCTTGCAGACGGCGTCCTCCCGCAGTTCCACCAGGGCGCTGGTGTGCTGCTTGATGTAGTTGGTCACGTCCTTCAGGTCCAGCATTGCGGTGTTGATGAGGATCTCGCTGGGCATGTAACGGCAGAGCTCGGTGATGATGGCACCGCCCATCTTCTCGCTTTCCAGCTCGGTGGCATAGGCCTCGCCGGTGGAGATGTCGGCAAAGCAGACGCCCGCCTGCATTTTGCGTCGCTGCTTTTTCAAGTAGATGGCGCAGAGGTAGTTGTTCTTGTCCTCCGACAGCATGCTGGACTCGATGACGGTGCCGGGGGTGACCACCCGGATGATGTCCCGCTTGACCAGTCCCTTGGCCAGGGCCGGGTCCTCCATCTGCTCACAGATGGCAACCTTGTAGCCCTTGGCAATCAGCCGGGCCACGTAGGTCTCGTAGGAGTGGAAGGGCACGCCGCACATGGGGGCACGCTCCTCCTTGCCGCAGGCCTTGCCGGTCAGGGTCAGTTCCAGTTCCCGCGAAGCCGTGATGGCATCGTCGTAGAACATTTCATAAAAGTCACCGACGCGATAAAACAGGATCTCGTCCGGGTGCTGTTGCTTGATGTCAAAATACTGCTGCATCATCGGCGAGACCGCCTGCTGTGCCATGGTGTCACACTCCTCAGGATGGGCGGGGCAAAAGCCCCGTATGGACGGCTACCCGCCGCACTGACAAATCAGCGCGGCGGGACGGATCAGATTCTTTCAGCCAGACAGCAGCCTGCGGAAGGCCGCTCCAGGATCAGTGGCAGCCGGAGCAGGAAGAGCAGCTGCCGGTGCAGCCGGCTTCCGGCTGGCGGACCGCCATGGGGTCACCGCCGTTCATGGCAGTGTTGATGATGGCGTCAATGTAGCTGACCATCGACTCGCACTCGCTCTTGGCGGCATTGTAGCGGACCATGCCCTCGCTGGCCATGATCTGGCTGTACAGGTCGTTGATCTTCTGGTTCAGGGAAGCAATACGGGCGGTATCCGGCTCCGCCTCGGAGGTGGCACGGTTCAGGTCCAGACGCTGCAGGTTGAACTCACCGATCATCTTCTGCAGTTCCTGGTCGGCGTCGTTGGCACGGCGGGCGGAGTCCAGCTCCAGGTAACGGGGGTCGGTCTGCATGGCAGCCGCGGCTTTTTTAAACAGATCAATGCAATCCATGATGGAAATTCTCCTTTTGTTTTTTCAGGGCCTGGCCCTGTCCTTCGGACACAACAAATCCTGTTGTCCGTTCATAGTATATCCGACCAGCCCACAAAAGGGCTGTTGCCGGGGTCACGTTTTTACAGCAGAGCTTCCGTCGGAATCAGACCTTTCGTCCCACCAGCAGTGCCGCACGGGAGCCGGTCAGTTCCACCTCGGCCCACTGGCCGATCAGGCTCTCCTCGCCGGGAAACTCCACCACCAGGTTGTTGTCCAGCCGGCCGTTCAGGGTACCGGGGGTACGACCGCAGGCCTCCACCAGCACCCGCACCGTCTGGCCTGCCATGGCGGCAATGGCCGGGAAGGCGATCTCGTCCTGGGTGCGCAGCAGCCGGTCCATGCGGGCGGTCTTGTCAGCATGGGTGTAGGGGTCGGGCATCCCGGCCGCTTTGGTGCCGGTGCGGCGGGAATAAATAAAGGTGAACAGCTGCATATAGCCCACCTTGCGCACCAGATCCAGCGTCTCGTTGAACTCCTCCTCGGTCTCGCCGGGGAAGCCGACGATGATGTCGCTGGAGAAGGTGACGCCGGGAATGGTCTTTTTGGCGTATCCGATCAGATCCAGATACTGTTCCACCGTGTAGTGGCGGTTCATTGCCTGGAGTACCCGGTTGCTGCCCGACTGCACCGGCAGATGGATATGCTTGCACAGGTGCTCCTCGGCGGCGATGGTGTCGATCAGCTTGTGGCTGGCATCCTTGGGATGGCTGGTCATGAAGCGGATCTTGTAGTCGCCGGGCGTACGGCAGAGCATGGTCAGCAGGTCGGAGAAGTCGATCGGGTCCGCCAGGCCCTTGCCGTAGCTGTTGACGTTCTGCCCCAGCAGGGTGATTTCCTTGTAGCCGTCGGCCACCAGCTGCCGGAACTCGGCCAGGATGGCGGCGGGTTCCCGGCTGCGCTCCCGCCCGCGGACATAGGGCACAATGCAGTAGGTACAGAAGTTGTCGCAGCCGTACATGATGGGCAGCCAGGCACGGAAGCCGGAATCCCGCCGAATGGGGATTTCCTCCACCACAGCGTCCCGGTGGTTGGGCTCCTCCAGATACCGCTTGCCCCGCCGCAGCCGCTCGGCCAGCATGGCGGGCAGCCGGTCAATGCCGTCCACGCCGAACACCAGGTCCACATACGGGTAGCTGGTGCGCAGCTTGTCCACCACCTGCTTCTGCTGGGCCATACAGCCGCAGACGCCGATGATCAGGCGGGGATTTTTCTCCTTGAGTTTTTTCAGGGCGCCCACATTGCCGAACACCCGCTGCTCGGCGTGTTCCCGCACGGCGCAGGTGTTGAACAGGATCAGATCGGCCTGCTCCACACTGTCGCAGATGCCAAAGCCCACATCCTGCAAAACGCCCTTGAGCTTTTCGCCGTCATTGACATTCTGCTGGCAGCCGTAGCTGTGTACGTAAGCCATGGGCGGGGTGTCGTAATACTCGGCCAGCGTGCTGGCAGCGGCCGCATTATGAAGATAGGTTGCTTTTTCCAAATGACGCTCCCCCTGGGGGTGGATTTTCTGGGACGGCGGCAAGCCGCCCGGGAAGGATGCACCGCAGCCTGTCTTTTTGCTGCAAGTGCCGGACATACTGTTTCAGTATACCGCATACCGGCAAAAAGTACAAGCCCGGGCAGTGTCCAAGGCTCATTCTTCCGGCAAGGTCCCGATATAATGCCGCAGGCTGTTGGTCAGACCGCAGGGCCCGCGCACCGTGCGGATGCCGTGCTGCTGCAAAACCGCCCGGCTGAGTTGTTCCGGGGAAAAGCGGCGGACCAGTTTCAGTTTCATCAGGCGGCGGGGTCCGTCCGGGCCATCCTCCCGGATTTCCACCTGCCGGGCAACGCACTGATGCAAAACCGCCGATACCGGGGCCGCCATATACAGATATACCGGGTCCCCCACCCGCACATTGGTGGTCTGTTTCCAGAAGATGGTCCCGTCCCGGGCAAAGTCCTGTTCCACGTCGTAGACAGCAGGATTTGCCGGGATCAGCCAGTCCCTGTTTTGCCGCGGTGCCCCGTTTTTTGCTCTTCCGAGTCCGGTCAGGGTATAACTGACATCCAGAAGAAAAGCCAGCCGTTCCGGGTCCACGCTGCCGTCCAGAAGCACGGTGATCCAGCTGTCCCGGTTCATATGGTAGGCGGGCAGAATTCCCGGCTCCCCGCGCAGCGATCCGGACAGGATCGGATCACATTTCAGTTCCGCCACGTCCACACTGCCACCGCCGGGCATCCCCAGTTTTTCCCGCGGCAGATTCATCACCAAAAGATACCATTTTCGGTTTTCGGCATGGCGCAGCACTGCATGGCCCGGCGAGGACCGCCACAGATATTCCGGCTGGTCGTGATACCGCAAAAGGACAAAATCCAAAAGCCCCTTCCGGGTCGTTTCAAAGATTGGCTGCATGGCATCGCTTCCTTTCCGGTGCAAGGCTGCTCCCTTTGCTTTTCCTTACAAAAATAGTATAATTTTTCCAGCATCGGGCGTCAAGAAAATGCCCGGATTGGGGAGGGATCTGTTTTGCAACGATTTTCCGCATCGGGAAAGCAAATCACCGTCTATCCGTCCGTCACCGCCGGGGCGCCGCTGGTGGTGCTGAATACCTTCGGGGGCGAGGGCAGCCAGGTTTATGATGCTCTCCGGCAGACAGGCAACCCGTCCTGTACACTGGCGGTCATCGGGGGGTTGGACTGGGGACACGACATGGCACCCTGGGACTGCCCGCCGCTGGCCCCCGGCGCCGACCCCTGCACCGGCGGCGCCGACGAGTATCTGGAACTGCTTCTGGGAACCATACTGCCTGAGGTGGAATCCCGGCTTTCCGTGCCGCCAGCTTGGCGCAGCATTGCCGGATACTCGCTGGGCGGGCTGTTTGCCCTGTACGCCCTGTACCGCACCGACCTGTTCGCCCGGGCTGCCAGCGTCTCCGGGTCGCTGTGGTATCCGGGGCTTCCGGCGTTTGTGCAGGAGCATGCCATACTGCGCCGCCCCGACTGTCTCTATTTTTCGGTGGGCGACCGGGAATGCCGGACCCGCAACCCGTATCTGCAAACGGTACAGCAGAACACCGAACTGCTGGCAGCGCATTTTCAGGCCCAGGGCATCCGGACAAAGTTTGTGCTGAACCCCGGCGGCCACGGCAAGCATGCCGCCCGCCGCACTGCCGACGGAATCACCTGGATGCTGAACCCCGATGAGACCGCCAATCCATGACCCGGCGTCAAATTTGTTTTGCGCGGTATTTACTATCCGGTGCTTTCGTGGTATAATCCAGTTACAACCATTTGTTGTTAAATGTGAGACAGCGTCCCGTTTTCAGACCAGCTTCCGGTCCTCTTCGGGGCGCTGCCGTCTGCCCGTCGGGCAGAAAAGGAGCGTTCATGCAAGAGGAGTCCATTTTTCATCTGAAAGCCCCCTTCTCCCCCACCGGTGACCAGCCCCAGGCCATCGAGGCACTGGTGGAAGGCATCCGGGAGGGCGACAAAGGCCAGACACTGCTGGGCGTGACAGGGTCCGGCAAGACCTTTACCATGGCAAATATCATTGCCCGCTGCAACCGTCCCACCCTGATTCTGGAGCCCAACAAGACCCTGGCCAGCCAGATCTGCACCGAGATGCGCAGCTTTTTCCCCGACGATGCGGTGGAATACTTTGTTTCCTACTACGATTACTACCAGCCGGAGGCCTACATTCCCTCCACTGACACCTACATTGAAAAGGACAGCGCCATCAATGACGAGATCGACCGTCTGCGGCATTCTGCCACGGCGGCATTGAGCGAGCGGCGCAATGTCATCATTGTGGCCAGCGTGTCCTGCATTTACTCGCTGGGCGACCCCATCGACTACCGCAGCATGGTCATCAGCCTGCGCCCCGGCATGGAAATGAGCCGTGACGAACTCTGCCGGCGTCTGGTGCGCCTGCAGTATGAGCGCAACGACATCAATTTTACCCGCAACAAATTCCGGGTGCACGGGGACATTGTGGACATCTACCTGGCCTATATGGACGACCTGGCCATCCGGGTGGAATTTTTCGGGGATGAGATCGATCGCATCAGCGAGATGCGCCCCCTGACCGGTGAGCGCCAGAACGTGGTGCGGCATGTGGCCATCTTCCCTGCCAGCCACTACATTGTCAGTCCGGAGAAGATGAAGGCCGGCCTTGCCCGCATTGCCCAGGAGATGGACGAGCAGGTAAAGAAATTTACCGAGGAAGGCAAACTGCTGGAAGCCCAGCGCATTGCCCAGCGCACCAACTACGACATGGAGATGCTGCAGGAGGTGGGCATGTGCAAGGGGATCGAGAACTATTCGGCAGTGCTGTCCGGCCGTGCGCCGGGGTCCACCCCCACCACCCTGCTGGACTACTTCCCGAAGGATTTTCTTTTGATGGTGGACGAAAGTCACGTCATGCTGCCCCAGGTACGGGGCATGTATGCCGGCGACCACAGCCGTAAAGCCACCCTGGTGGAATACGGGTTCCGGCTGCCCTCCGCCTTTGACAACCGGCCGCTGACTTTCGAGGAGTTTGAGTCCAAGGTGGGACAGACCATTTATGTGAGTGCCACCCCCAGCGAGTACGAGCGCAAGCACTCCAGCCGGGTAGCGGAACAGGTCATCCGTCCCACCGGCCTGCTGGACCCCATCATCATGGTGCGTCCGGTGGAGGGCCAGATCGAGGACCTGCTGGGCGAGATCCGCACCCGCATTGACCGGGGCGAGCGCGCTCTGGTGACCACCCTGACCGTCAAGATGGCGGAGGATCTGACCGACTACCTGGAGGAACACGGCGTCAAGGCCCGGTATATGCACCACGAGGTGGACACCTTCGAGCGAATGGAACTGATCAAGGACCTGCGTGTGGGCGCCATCGACGTGATTGTGGGCATCAACCTGCTGCGCGAGGGCCTGGACCTGCCGGAGGTATCGCTGATTGCGATTCTGGATGCCGACAAGGAGGGGTTCCTGCGCAGCGAGACCAGCCTGATTCAGACCATCGGCCGTGCTGCCCGGAATGCCAACGGCGTGGTATTGATGTATGCTGACGAGGTGACCTCCAGCATGGAACGGGCCATCCTGGAAACCGAGCGCCGCCGGGCGATTCAGGATGCCTATAATAAGGAACACGGCATCACGCCCAAGACCATCGTCAAAGCCATTGCAGGCGGGCTGGAAATCAGTATGTCGGAGGAAAACAAGAAACTGCGCCAGCGCCGCATGAGTAAGGCCGAGCGGGAGCAGACCATTGCCCGTCTGACCAAGGAGATGAAGGAGGCCGCCCGGGTGCTGGAATTTGAGCATGCGGCCTTCCTGCGGGACCAGATCCAGCGTCTGGAGCGGGGCGAAGACCCCACCATGGACGCGGAAGAGCGCAAAGCCGCCGACGCCAAACGTCGGGGTGGACGCAAATCGAACAGGGGGAAAGGAAAGCATTGAGCAAGATCAAGATCGACCCGAACCAGCGCATTGTCATCAAGGGCGCGCGGGAACACAACCTGAAAAATGTGAATCTGACACTGCCCCGCAACAAGCTGATTGTCATGACTGGCCTGTCGGGGTCCGGCAAGTCCAGCCTGGCCTTTGACACCATCTACGCCGACGGCCAGCGCCGCTATATGGAAAGTCTGTCCAGCTATGCCCGGCAGTTTCTGGGGCAGATGGAAAAGCCGGACGTGGACGAGATCACCGGCCTGTCGCCGGCCATCTCCATCGACCAGAAAACCACCAGCCACAACCCCCGGTCCACCGTGGGCACCGTCACCGAGATTTATGACTATCTCCGTCTGATGTACGCCCGTATCGGTGTCCCCCACTGTCCGGTCTGCGGACGGGTCATCAGCCAGCAGACGGTGGACGAGATGGTGGACGAGGTGCTGAAGCTGCCCGAGCGCACCCGGTTCCAGGTCCTGGCGCCGGTGGTGCGGGGCCGCAAGGGCACACAGGCCAAGGAGCTGGACGCTGCCCGACGTGCCGGCTTTGTCCGGGTGCGGGTGGACGGCAACATGTATGACCTGGACGAGGAGATCAAGCTGGAGAAAAACACCAAGCACACCGTCGAGATTGTGGTGGACCGCCTTGCCATCAACGACAAGGTGCGCAGCCGTCTGGCGGACTCCATCGAGACGGCATTGAGTCTGACCGACGGCCTGGTCATCATTGACGTGATCGGCGGCGAGCCGATGCAGTTCAGCCAGAACTACGCCTGCCCGGAGCACGGCATCTCCATTGAGGAACTGACCCCCCGGATGTTCAGCTTCAACAACCCCTTCGGTGCCTGCGAAACCTGTACCGGCCTGGGGACCTTCATGAAGGTGGACCCGGCCCGCATCATCCCCGACAAGCGCAAGTCCATCCGGGAAAGTGCCATCAAGGCCAGCGGCTGGTACTATGCCGAGGGTTCGGTCTCGGAAATGTACTATGTTGCCCTGGGCAAGCGCTACGGCTTTACGCTGGATACTCCCGTCAAGGAGATGAGCAAGGAGGCCGTCAACGCCATTTTGTACGGCACCAAGGGCGAAAAGATCGAGATGCAGCGGGAGAACATGTTCGGCTCCGGCACCTACAAAAACGAGTTTGAAGGCATTATCCCCAACCTGGAACGCCGTTTCCGGGAGACCAGCAGCGAGTGGGTCAAGGAGGAGATCGCCCAGGTCATGTCCAGTGAGGAATGCCCCAGCTGCCACGGCCGGCGGCTGAAACCCACCAGTCTGGCCGTGACGGTGGGCGGCATCAATATTGCCGACTTCTGCGACAAGAGCGTCAATGAGGAGCTGGATTTCATCCGTACCGCCCAGGTTTCCGAGCGGGACCAGATGATCGGCGCCTCCATCTTCAAGGAGGTCCGGGAGCGGCTGGGCTTTCTGCAGAGCGTGGGCCTGGGATATCTGACCCTCTCCCGCGGGGCGGCTTCCCTGTCCGGCGGCGAGAGCCAGCGCATCCGGCTGGCCACCCAGATCGGCAGCGCCCTGACCGGCGTGCTCTATGTGCTGGACGAACCCAGCATCGGTCTGCACCAGCGGGACAATGACAAGCTGATCGCCACCATGAAGCGGCTGCGGGATCTGGGCAACACCCTGATTGTGGTGGAGCACGACGAGGACACCATGCGCCAGGCCGACTATCTGGTGGACGTGGGCCCCGGCGCCGGCGTGCACGGCGGCGAGATCGTGGCCGCCGGCAGCGTGGAGGATATCTGCGCCTGCAAGCGCAGCATCACCGGCGCTTATCTGTCCGGCCGCAAGGCGGTGGAGGTTCCCGCCACCCGTCGGGAAGGCAACGGCAAGATTTTGCGTGTGGTGGGCGCCCGGGAGAACAACCTGGCCAACATCACGGTGGATTTCCCGCTGGGCAAATTCATCTGTGTCACCGGTGTGTCGGGCTCCGGCAAGTCCACGCTGGTGAATGAGATTCTCTATAAAACCCTGGCTGCTGCCATGAATGGTGCCCGCAGCCGCCCCGGCCAGTGCGACGAGGTGGAGGGCATGGAATGGGTGGACAAGGTCATCGGCATCGACCAGTCCCCCATCGGCCGGACGCCCCGCTCCAACCCGGCCACCTACACCGGCGTGTTCACCGACATCCGCACCCTGTTCGCCGAGACCCAGGACGCCAAAATGCGGGGTTACGGCCCGGGCCGGTTCAGCTTCAACGTCAAGGGCGGCCGCTGCGAGGCCTGCGAGGGTGGCGGCATTCTGCAGATCGAGATGCACTTTCTTCCGGACATCTTTGTGCCCTGCGATGTCTGCAAAGGCAAGCGGTACAACCGGGAAACACTGGAAGTTCACTACAAGGACAAGACCATCGCCGACGTGCTGGACATGACGGTGGAGGAAGCCTGCCAGTTCTTTGCCAACCTGCCCAAGATTGCCCGCAAGCTGCAGACCTTGCAGGAGGTGGGCCTGGGCTACATCCAGCTGGGCCAGGCGGCCACCACCCTGTCGGGCGGCGAGGCGCAGCGTGTCAAGCTGGCCAACGAGCTGGCCCGCCGGGACACCGGGCAGACCGTGTATATTCTGGACGAGCCCACCACCGGCCTGCATGTGGCCGATGTGCACCGCCTGGTGAAGGTGCTGGACAAGCTGGTGGACGCCGGCAACACGGTCATTGTCATTGAGCACAACCTGGATGTGATCAAGCGGGCTGACTATATCATCGACCTGGGTCCCGAGGGCGGCAGCGGCGGCGGCCGTGTGGTGGCCACCGGTACCCCTGAGGAGGTTGCTGAGAATCCGGCCTCCTTCACCGGCCAGTACCTGAAACCCGTTCTGGAGCGCGCCAAAGAGCGGGAGGCTGCCCTGGCCGCCGGAGAGCTTGACGAGGAGCCCTCCCCCGCCAAAAAGTCCCGCCGGAAAAAAGCCGAGTAAGCAAAATCCGATTTTCTTGATAAAAGCCCGTCGCACAGTGGCAGCACTGTACGGCGGGCTTTTTGTGCCGTTCAACCGATGGTTGATTTTTTTGACTTTTGGTCAACAACGGCTCCATTGTGTGGTGGGCGGGGACGGTGGTATGATAAAGACAACGGAAGCAGACACGGCCGTGGGCATCCGGAGTACAAATCATTTTCCCGACCGGAAAGCGAGGACTGCCAAATGAAACTGAGTGAAACCATCCGCAGCCGCCGCGGCATGCTGGGTATGACCCAGGAACAGCTGGCCGATGCCCTGGGCGTGACCGCCGCCGCGGTGAGCAAGTGGGAGAACAGCCTGTCCCTGCCAGACATGACGCTGCTGCCAACCTTAGCCCGCCTGCTGGAGACCGACCCCAACACCTTGCTGGACTTTGCCGCCGAACCCTCCCGCAGCGAGATCGTCGAACTGCTGAACCGGTTGCACACCATTTACCAGGAAAAAGGGTTGGATGCCGCCCTGGACCTGGCCCGGCGCAAGCTGCGGGAATACCCCGCCAGCGCCCTATTACAGCTGAATCTGGCTATCACGCTGGACGGGCTGACGGCATCCCGGCCGGAGCGCCGCAACGAGCTGTTGCCGGAGATCCTGACCCTGTACGAGAAGGCCGCCGCCTCCGCCGATGAAAGCGTGTCCCGTCAGGCCAAAGGGATGCTGGTCATGCGCTACCGGGACGCCGGACGCTACGCCGAGGCCCAGGCACTTCTGTCCGAAATGCCGGGTCCGGTCATGCCCGGCAAGGAACAGCTGCAGGCTGCATTGTATTGCAGTCAGGGACAGTGGGCGGAGGCCGGGCGGGTCACCGAGAGCTGGCTGCTGATGTCTGTCGCGGCGCTGGTCCAGGCATTGACCACGCTGGTGGAGGTAGCCGTCGCCGAGGGCCGCCGGGAAGATGCCGCCGACCTGGCCCGGAAAGGCCGCCGGATGCTGGACCTGATGGGGTATCCGCCCTATCTGGGCATCCACCTGGAACTGCTTGCCGCCCTGAAACGCCGGCACAAAGACCAGGCACTGGAACTGCTGCGCCAGCTGTCCGACGCGGCAAAGCAGCCGGTTTCAGCGCCGGTCATGCGGCCCTTTTTCTGCCATCTGCCGGAGAAGCCAGACGGCAGTCAGCAGGCAGCCCAGATCTACCGCACCATGTTTGCCCAGCTGATCCGTCAGGCGGACACCGATCCGGATATGGCCTTCCTGCGGGGAGACCCTGCCTTTGAGGCATGGCTTGCCGGGGAGCGGGCAGCGTGTTCCTCCGATTGAGTTTTAGAAAACGCTTCCCCTCGCACCTCATTTTCCATCCACCACGAAAGATACCAAACGCAGAAAAGCCGGCGGGCACCTTTTTACGGGTGCCTGCCGGCTTTGGTTTGTGAATCAGAGTTTACTTGGCCGGGTTTTCGCCGTCCACCAGAGCAAAGGTCAGTTCTGCCTGGGCGGCCAGCTTGCCGTCCACGAAGGCACGGCCCATGCCGTAGCCCACAGGGCCCATGCGGCGGATGATCTCACACTGGAGCTCCAGCACGTCGCCGGGGGTGACCTGGTGCTTGAAGCGGGCATTCTTGATGCCGCCGAACAGGGCCAGCTTGCCCTTGTTTTCCGGCTGGCAGAGCAGCGCAACGCCGCCCACCTGTGCCATGGCTTCCAGAATCAGCACGCCGGGCATGACCTTGTAGCCGGGGAAATGACCGCAGAAGAAGGCCTCATTGCCGCTGACACACTTGCGGCCCATGGCCCACTGGCCCGGCTCCATGTCCAGGATGCGGTCCACCAGGGCGAAGGGATAGCGGTGCGGCAGGATCTGGGCGATCTGGTCGCAGGTCAGGACCGTGGCATTCTCCCGCGGTGCTGCCGGAATCTGGGACTCAAAGGTCATTGGTTCAGCCCTCCCACTTCTTCATGACGATGCAGGCGTTGTGGCCGCCGAAGCCCAGGCTGTTGCTCATGGCATAGCGCAGCTTCTTTTCGCGGCCCACGTTGGGCACATAATCCAGATCCAGCTCGGGGTCCGGCTGCTCGTAGTGGATGGTGGCGGGCACAAAATCGTCGTGCACAGCCAGCGCAGTGAAGACAGCCTCGACACCGCCGGCGCCGCCCAGCAGGTGGCCGGTCATCGACTTGGTGCTGGAAACGCACAGCTTGTAGGCCCAGTCGCCGAAAGCGGTCTTGATGGCCTCAGTCTCGCAGGAGTCGTTCATCTTGGTGGAGGTACCGTGGGCATTGATGTAGTCCACATCCTCGGGGTTGATGCCGGCATCCTTCATGGCTGCCGTCATGCAGGCTGCACCGCCGGCTCCATGGGGCGCGGGGGCAGTGATGTGGTAGGCATCGCAGTTGGCGCCGTAACCGACCATTTCGGCGTAAATCTTGGCGCCGCGGGCCTTGGCATGCTCCAGTTCCTCCAGAACCAGAACGCCGCTGCCCTCGCCCAGGACAAAGCCGGAACGGCGGGCGTCAAAGGGAACGCTGGCCGCATTGGGATCGGTGGCGGTGGTCAGTGCCTTCATGCTGGAGAAGCCGCCGATGGACAGCTCACTGACACAGCTCTCGGTGCCGCCGGCCACCATCACATCCTCGTAGCCGTCACGGATGCGGTGGAAAGCGTCGCCCACCGCGTTGGTGCCGCCGGCACAGGCAGTGACCGGGCAGATGCACATGCCCTTGAAGCCGGTGCGGATGGCAATCTGGGCTGCCGCCATGTTGGGGATCACCATGGGGATGAAGAAGGGGCTGACCTTCTCAAACCCGCGCTGCAGACCGCGGCTGTGCTCCTCCTCGATGGTGGGCAGGCTGCCGATGCCGCTGGAGATGATGACGCCGTAGCGCTCCAGCTCCGGGGAATCATGCTCAAAGGTCAGGCCGCTGTCGTTCAGAGCTTCCATGGCAGCAACCACAGCCAGCTGGGTGAAACGGGCCATCTTTTTGGCATCACGGCGGTCGATGACCGGTTCGGGATTGAAGTTTTTGACTTCGCCTGCCAGCTTGACCTTGAAGTTGGTTGCATCAAACTGGGTGATGGGGCCGATGCCGCAGACACCAGCGCGAGCGTTGGCCCAGGTCTCAGCCGCATTCAGGCCGATGGGGTTCACCGTACCAATGCCGGTGACCACAACTCTGCGTTTTTCCATAGGACTACTCCTCTTTATCTTGTGTGAAAATTACAGCGGGCATTCTTCATACCCTATCTGTAAAGTAGAGCAAATGTGGGGCAATCTGTCCAACATCCGCAAAAAAGGTATCCGGCCGGGAGTTCCATCCGCCCGCAGACCATCCACCGGACGGCAGTGTCACCGGCAGATGGCAGATGCCTTCTTTCTCACATCGCCATGCCGCCGTCCACGCACAGGACCTGGCCGGTGATGTAACCGCTGCCCTCGGCAGCAAAGAACTCCACTGCACGGGCAATCTCATCCGGCTCCGCGATGCGGCCTGCCGGGATGGTGGCCAGGGTTGCCTCGCGGGCAGCCTCCGGCATGGCGTCGGTCATCTCGGTGCCCACAAAGCCGGGGGCAACCGCATTGACGGTGACCCCGCGGGAAGCCAGCTCCTTGGCCAGGCTCTTGGTCAGACCGATCAGGCCTGCCTTGCTGGCGGCGTAGTTGACCTGACCGGCATTGCCGCGCAGGCCCACGATGCTGGACATATTGATGATGCGGCCGTAACGCTGCTTCATCATCAGGCGGCTGACTGCCTTGCAGCAGAAAACCGCGCCCTTCAGGTTGGTGTTCAGGACTTTGTCGTAGTCCTCCTCGCTCAGACGCATCAGCAGGCAGTCGCGGGTGACGCCGGCATTGTTGACCAGCACATCCACGCGGCCGAACTGATTCTTGACCGCCTCGATCAGGGCATCGCAGCCGGCCACGGTGGAGACATCCGCCTGCACCGTGATGACGGTGGCGCCCGCCTCGCGGCAGGTGTTGGCAGTCTCCTCGGCGGCAGCGGCGTTGCCGGCATAGTTCAGGGCAATGTCATAGCCGGCCTTGGCCAGACGGATGCAGATGGCGCGGCCGATGCCGCGGCTGCCGCCGGTGACAACGGCAACGCGGCGGGCGGGTACTTCAGCAGCCTTCATGGTTCAGTCCTCCTTGGTCAGTTCGGCGACGGCAGCGTCAAACTCGGCAGCGGTCTCCACAGGGATGCAGCGCACCGACGTGCCCAGTGTCTTCTTGACGAAGCCGGACAGGGCATGGCCGGGGCCGATCTCGATGATGGTATCCACGCCCAGCTCGGCCAGACGACGGATGGTGTCCTCCATAAAGACGCTGGACTGCACCTGGCGCTCCAGCAGCTGGGGAATGGTCTGGTCGTCAGACTTCTCGTGGCCCAGGCAGTTGAACAGCACCGGGAACTGCATTTCCTGGAAATCCACCGTCTTGAAGCGCTCCGCCAGCGCGTCACCGGCGGGATGCATCAGGCTGGTGTGGAAGGGGCCGCTGACCTTCAGCGGAATGCAGCGCTTGGCGCCGGCAGCCTTGGCCAGCTCGGAAGCCTTGTCCACAGCCGCCTTCTCACCGCCGATGACCAGCTGGCCGGGGCAGTTGTAATTGCAGATCTGCACCACGCCCAGGCTGGAAGCCTCGTCGCAGCAGGCCTGCAGCTTGTCGCGATCCAGCATCATGACGGCGGTCATACCGCACTCGATGCCCTCGGCAGCCTTGGCCATGGCCTTGCCGCGGAAGGCAACCAGCTCGACGGTAGTGGCAGCGTCCAGAACGCCGGCGGCGTTCAGGGCGGAGTATTCGCCCAGCGACAGGCCGGCGGCATACTCGGGACGGATGCCCTTGGCGTAGAAAGCTGCGGTCATACCCACAGCAAATGCCACCATGCAGGGCTGGGTGTACTGGGTCAGATTGATGACCCCGTCGGGATCGTCAAAGCAGACCGACTTGAGATCAAAATCCAGCTTTGCGGCATCAAAGGCAGCGCGGAAATCGGCGTTGGAGTCGTACATATCACGGCCCATGCCTGCGTGCTGGCTGCCCTGGCCGGCATACAAAAATGCAAGTTTCATGCGTTGGTTCTCCTTTTCGGTCTGCGATTACTCGGCAATGTACTGGATCTCGGAAATGCGCTTCTTGGCGCCGTTCCACATCTCGTCCAGAATCTCGGCCACCGGGCGGATGTCATGCAGCATGCCCGCCACCTGGCCGGCCATCAGGCTGCCGGTGTCAGTGTCGCCGTCAAACACGGCGCGGCGCAGGCTGCCCAGGGTATACTTCTCCAACTCCATCTTGTCGGCGCCTTCCTTTTCCAGGCGGACATACTCACGGGTCATCTTGTTCTTCAGAACGCGGACCGGGGTGCCGCCGATACGGCCGGTGACGATGGTATCGCTGTCCTTGGCCTTCAGCAGGGCCTTCTTGTAGTTCTCATGGATGGGGCACTCGGTGCTGGTCAGCAGGCAGGTGCCGATCTGAACGCCGCAAGCGCCCAGTGCAAAGGCAGCGGCCATCTGACGGCCGTCGGCAATGCCGCCGGCAGCAATGACCGGCAGATCCACGGCGTCCACCACCTGGGGAACCAGGGCCATGGTGGCCATCTCACCCACATGGCCGCCGCTCTCGGTGCCTTCGGCGATGATGGCGTCAACGCCGGTCTTGGCCAGATGCTTGGCCAGAACTGCGGCAGCAACAACCGGGATGATGGTGATGCCGGCTTCCTTCCACTTGGCAACGTACTTGCCGGGGTTGCCGGCGCCGGTGGTGACCACGGGCACCTTCTCGTCAATGACGATCTGGGCGAACTCGTCGGCGCAGGGATGCATCAGCATGATGTTGACGCCGAAGGGCTTGTCGGTCAGCTCGCGGCAGCGACGGATGTGCTGGCGCAGGTCATCACCGCTGTGCATGCCGCCGCCGCCAATCAGGCCCAGCGCGCCCGCGTTGGAGCAGGCTGCGGCAAACTCGCCGGTGGCGATGTTGGCCATACCGCCCTGGATGATGGGATATTTGGTGCCGAGGATCTCGTTGAGCAGTTTCATAATGTACCTCCCGGGAGTTTTTGGGCCTTATTCAGAGGCGCCCATATGAATGTTGAGCAATGCACCAGCCCAGGTCAGGCCGGCGCCGAATCCAACGGCCAGCACCTTCTGGCCGTCTTTGAGAAGCCCTTCCTTGTACATGTCGTACAGGGCAAGGGGAATGCTGGCGGCGCTGGTGTTGCCGTAACGGTCAATATTTTTGTAGAACTTTTCAGGGGCGCCCATCTTTTTGGCGCAGTGGTCAATGATGCGGGCATTGGCCTGGTGGCAGACGACCCAGTCAATATCGTCCATGGTAAGTCCGGCCTTGTCCATGACCGCATTGAGGCAGTCAGGGATGACCCCCACCGCAAAACGGAACACGGCGTTGCCGTTCATCTTGATGTAAGAGGGATCGGGACGGCCCACACCCTCGATCTGGATGTCCATGCCCCCGCGGGAACCCAGGTCCACGCAGAGATCGGCGGATTCGTCCCGCTCAAAGACAGCAGCGCCGGCACCGTCGCCGAACAGAACACAGGTGCTGCGGTCTGTCATGTCCATCAGACGGGAAAGCTGTTCGCCCCCCACCACCAGAGCATGGCGACCGCCGCAGATCTGAAGCAGGCCCGCAGCAGTGGCAATGCCGAACAAAAAACCGGCACAGGCAGCATTGATGTCCATCACGGGAATATTTTCCCGGATCCCGAGTTCCGCCTGGAGCAGGCAGGCAACGCTGGGCGACGCATAATTGCTGGAAACGGTGGCAACAATCACGCAGTCAATCTGCTCGGGCTGAAGACGGGCACATTCCAGCGCCTCACGGGCCGCGGCGGCGATGAGCGTGTTGGTGCTCTCCCCGTCGGCGCAGTAATAACGCCGGCGGATGCCGGTGCGTTCCGAGATCCAGGCATCATTGGTATCCACGATTTTGCTGAGATCATCGTTGGTCACGCAGCGGCTGGGCAGCGCCCGCCCGATGCCGATCATCTTAAGTCCTGTCATGCAACCTCCCCCGGCAGACGGGCCTGTGCCCATACTGCCTTGTGTCAAAGACTTTATGAAAACGGGAATGCTCCACTGGGCGTTCCCGTTGCAGAATCAAGGTTCATCCTGCCGGATGGCAAAACGGCAGTCTGGCTCAGATGGTGCCCATCTGACGGAATTTCTTGTAGCGGGAGCTGGCCAGTGCATTGCCGCTCATGCGGGTAAGCTGGTTCAGGTTCCGGTCCAGGATGTCGTCCAGTGCGGTGAACAGCGCCTTGTGGTCCAGCTGTGCGCCGCCCAGGGGCTCGGGGACGATCTCGTCAATGACCTTGAAATTCAGCAGATCCTGAGCCGTCAGCTTCATGACATCGCATGCTTCCTCGTGGCGGCTGGCATCCTTCCACAGAATGCTGGCAAAGCCCTCGGGGCTGAGCACGCTGTAGATGGCATTTTCCAGCATCAGCACACGGTTGGCAACGCCCAGTGCCAGTGCGCCACCGCTGCTGCCCTCGCCGGTGACCACGGCAATGACAGGCACCGTCAGGGAGCTCATCTCGGCCAGATTGCGGGCGATGGCCTCGCCCTGGCCCCGCTCTTCTGCCTCCTTGCCGGGATAGGCACCCGGGGTATCAATGAAGGTGACGATGGGACGGCCGAACTTTTCCGCCTGCTTCATCAGGCGCAGTGCCTTGCGGTAGCCCTCAGGTCCGGGCATACCGAAGTTGTACTTCATGTTTTCCTCAAGGGTATTGCCCTTGCGGTGGCCGATCACAGTGACCGGCTTGCCCTTGTACAGAGCGATACCGCCCAGAATGCTGGGGTCTTCCTTGCACTGGCGGTCGCCGCGCTGCTCAAAGAAGTCGGTGAACAGGGCGTCAATGTATTCGTCGATCTTGGGACGATGGGGATGCCGGGCCAGGAAAACCCGGTCCGCAGCGGCCAGACTGCCGCAGCCTTCCAGCAGCTCGGCACGGCCCTGCTCCAGCTGGCGGCGGCGCTGCTTTGCCTCGGCAGAGCGGTCGTTCTCCAGCTCCTTCAGTTCCTTGTCAATGTCGTCGATCTTGCGCAGAACTTCCTTGATCATCAGCGGCGACCTCCTTTGCTGTGCAGGCGCAGAATCTGCGCCAGCGTGGCTTTCATCTCACTGCGGGGCACAATGGCATCCACAAAGCCGTGTTCCTCCTGGAACTCGCTGCGCTGGAAGCCGGCAGGCAGCTTTTCACCGATGGTCTGCTCGATGACGCGGGGGCCGGCAAAGCCGATCAGGGCGCCGGGCTCCGCCAGCATGATGTCGCCCAGGCTGGCGAAGCTGGCAGTGACACCACCGGTGGTGGGATGGGTCAGGTAGCTGATGTACAGTCCGCCCTTGGAGGAGAACTCCTCAATGGCGGCGCTGGTCTTGGCCATCTGCATCAGGCTGAGAATGCCTTCCTGCATACGGGCGCCGC
This sequence comes from uncultured Subdoligranulum sp., assembly GCA_904390925.1. Classification (GTDB taxonomy): domain Bacteria; phylum Bacillota; class Clostridia; order Oscillospirales; family Ruminococcaceae; genus Gemmiger. Next base: position 7,660 of record CAJFMB010000001.1, on the reverse strand, counting down.
CGCTGGCCGAGAAGATGATCAGCGGCAGTTTCTTATTGGTGGCATACTCGATGGCACGGGTGACCTTCTCGCCCACCGCAGTGCCCATGCTGCCCATGAAGAAGTGGCTGTCCAGCACAACCACCACAACCGGCATGCCTTCGATTTTGCCGGTGGCCGAGATGGCGGCATCCGACAGGCCGGTCTTGCGGGTCTGCTTGGCCAGCTTTTCCGGGTAGCCGGGGAAATGCAGCGGGTCGTTGCCCTCCAGCTTTTCGTCCAGCTCACGGAAGGTGCCGTGGTCCAGGATCAGGGACAGACGGTAATAGCCGCCGATGGGCTGATACCGGCCGCAGTTGGGGCAGACATACATGCTTTCGGCCCAGGCGCGGCGGGTGGCGCGACGCTCGCAGCCGGGGCAGGTGATAAACACCGGCGGCTGCCAGATGGGAGAAAGTTCACCGGATTCCGGCGCAGCCTTGCGGGCCAGTGTGCTGGATCGGCCAAGGCCGGTCAGAGCATCTAACACTTTTGGCATATCCAAATACCTCGCTTTTGATGATCAGATAGGGCCGGGCGCTATGCGCTGAAACCGAAGCGGTAAACACCGCCCTGCCGCAAAACAATACGCCCTGTAAACAACCGAAAGCCCGCCAGATTGTCAGGCGGGCCAGCGGTAATTGGATTTTATTCTGCGTGAGCCTGCAGGTAGTTGAAGATGTCGCCGACGGTCTTCATGTTGCCCAGCTCCTCATCGGGAATGGCAACACCGCAGGACTCCTCGATAGCCATGTTCAGCTCAACGGCGTCCAGGCTGTCAGCGCCCAGATCCTCGGCCAGGCTGGCCTCCATGGTGACCTTGTCCTCATCGCAGCTGAGGGTGTCGACGATAACCTGCTTCAGAGTTTCGAAATCCATTCTGATCCGCTCCTTATTTGATGAACAATAGATTCAGTTTTTTGAATTACCTAAAATAATTTAGATAATTTTTACGAATCTATAATACCAGAGATTTGGCCAATGTCAAGACTGTTTTGTTATCTTTTTGTTATTCTCCATATTTTTTGCCGCACAATGGCCAATTCCGGGCAGATTGGTGACAGACAACTGTCTTTCTGTCGCTTTTGCGCGGACAGGTTCCACTTTCTCAGAGAGTTTTAACGTACATTCAATTTTGTGTCACCATCGCCCTGCAAAAAACAGCGAAATCTGCCGGTCGGCCCGCCTGCTATTATATAAGGTATCCCGTCAGGCCTGTTATTTTGCCAGACGATCCAGCAGGGCATCCAGTCTTGCCAGATTGTCCCGGAACTGCGGGGCGAACTCATCCCGGAAGTCATAGTCCAGATACAGGGCCTGGAATACCCTGCGGCGGACGGCCGGAAGCTGTGGGCTGTCCTGCAGCGCCGTCAGTCGGTCCGTCAACCGGGCACAGCTGCGCGCCCAGAAGGCATCTGCTCCCGCCCGTTCCAGCACGCCGGAATCCTGCAGACAGGTGCGCAGCGTCCGCACGCCGTCCCACTCCTCCACCCGGACGCCGCACAGCGGAGGCTGGATATAATATTCCACCAGTCCGGTGTCCAGGTCTATGGCCTGTCCCAGCGGATAAAGGGCACAGGCCAGCGGCCGGGCTTCATGGACGGTACAGGCACTGGCTTCCAGAAACGGACAGTTTCCGGTGCGGCGGGATGGTTTCAGGCAGAGTCCGGGCAAAAGGCCGGTGGTTTCGCGGCAAAAGGCCTCCGCCACGGCGGCCGGGGGCAGCCGGAGTCGCCGCGCCAGCCGGTACAGATCCAGTCCGGACAGCACAATATCCCGCCGGGCACGGCAACAGTCCCCACAGCCCGCGCAGACAAAGGGAAACGGGTCCTCCATGCGCAGGCGGGGCAGCGCAGCCAGCTCGGCTTCCTCGGCAAAACGTCCGGGGACAGGCTGCGGGCGGCTCACGGCAGACTGACCTCGTGGTCGGTGGGGATGCCTTCCGCAAAGCAGTGCAGCGCCTCAAAGGCACCTTCCACCATGCTGGCCACATCCTCGTCGGTGTAAAAGGCGGTGTGCGGGCTGACAATCACGTTGGGGAAGCTGCGCAGCATGGCCAGTTCCCGGTTTTGCAGTACTTCACCGGCACGGTTGTAGTAGTACAGGCCGTTCTCGTTTTCCAGCACATCCAGCGCCGCAGCCCCTACCCTGCCGCTTTCCAGCGCATCAATCAGCGCGTCGGAATCGATCAGGCTGCCCCGCGCCGTGTTGACGATCACCACGCCGTCCTTCATTTTGTCGAAGGCCGCCGCATCCAGCAGATGGTGGTTCTCGGCGGTGGCGTTGGTGTGCAGCGTGATCACATCACTGCGGGCGTACAGTTCTTCCAGCGGGACAAACTCAGCCAGGGACTCGGCTTCCGGGCTGTGATACACATCGTAGGCCAGCAGCTTGCAGCCAAACCCGGAAAGGTGTTTGAGCACCGTGCGGCCGATCTTGCCGGCACCGATGACGCCCACTGTGCAGGCGGACAGGTCCTTGCCCATCTTGCCCTTGAGGGAATAGTCCTGCAGTTCGGCCCGCTTGAGGATATGGCCCATGCGGCGGGTGGCCATGAGTATCAGCATAATGGCATAGTTGGCCACACCGTTGGGAGTGTAGCCCACATTGGATACCCGCATGCCGTGTGCCTTGGCACGGGCACGGTCCACATGGTCATAGCCGATGGAACGGCAAAGCAGATATTTCACCCCAAGGGCGGCAAACCGGTCCACCATATCTGCACCCATATCGCAGGGGGTCATGCAGACGGCGTCGCAGTCTTCGGCCAGACTGACGTTCTCCGGCGTGGGATACTCCGCCGTCCAGGTAAAATCGATGCCGTACTGCTTGCTGAACTGCTTGCAGTAGGCCAGCTCATCAAAGGGGCGCAGCGCGTAAAAGCAGATTTTCATGATCGAGATACTCCTTTTGCAACCCTATGGCTGCTCTTGCAATTTCAACGCGCGTTTGCAAAAATATTGTTTCCGCGTGGTCAACAGATGTTTCTCCCGGGTCCGGATTGAAAGCCCGCACAACTGCGGAGCGTCAGGTCTGCCCGGGTGGGGCCATGTGGCGGCAGTGGGCCGGCTGCTCCTTTCACAGCAGATGGTAATAGAGGCAGATATCCTCATACTGTCCGTTTTTCAGCCGGAACCCGCCGGGGATGGTGCCCAACGGTACAAAGCCCAGCCGCTCATACAGATGCCGGGCATGGACATTGTCCGCAACCACCGCATTGAACTGCAACAAACGGAAGCCATTTGCCTTTGCCTGCTGCAGCGAATCCTTCACCAGCAGCTCCCCGATGTGTTCGCCGCGCAAGGCGCTGTCCACCGCATAGCTGGCGTTGGCAATGTGCCCGCAGCGCCCCACATTGTTGGGATGCAGAATATACAGCCCTACCACCTGTCCGGCCTCGTTTTCCGCCACCGCGGTATGGGTCTGTGCGGCAAAGAATTCCGCGCCGGTCGGTTGGGTCAGGCAATCCTCCTGCGGGAATGCCACCCCGTCCTCCACCACCTGGTTCCAGATGCGGCAGAGCTCGGGCAGGTCAGCTGACCGATATTGTCTGACAGTGATTTTCATAGGTTCCGGATGCTCCTTTCCCACCCGGACAGGTTGTTCTTTTCCCTGTCCGTATCATCCCGTTATCCTTTTTTACCACCGTGCGGCAGGCAGGGAATGTTCGGGTCACCGTCGGCGCCCGCCTGATAGGCAAACACATGATCCAGCCATTCCCGGCACAAGCCGAACCAGTGGGCATTGTGGGGATTGGCTTCATGAACCTCAGCGGTGCAGAGGCTCATTCCGTGATGTCCCTCGGCAAACAGGTGCATCTCAAAGGGAACACGGTTTCTGCGCAGGGCTGACGCCAGCAGCAGCGAATTTTCCACCGGCACGCTGGTGTCGGCCACCGTATGCCAGATATAGAAGGGCGGCAGACCCGGCCGGACCTGATTTTCCAGACTGAAGGTCTGCCACAGGGCCTTGTCATCCCCGGCAATGTTGTCGATGCTGCCCTCGTGGGCAAACTCGCCGGAGGTGACGACCGGGTACCCCAGAATCACCGCATTGGGACAATTTTTGCCCCGTTCCTTTCCCAGTGCCTCCTGGACCGGGGCGGCATCCCACAGGATGGCGGTGCTGGCTGCCAGGTGCCCGCCGGCGGAAAATCCGCACACCGCAATCTTGTTCGGCATCAGGTTCAGCTGTCCGGCATTGCTGCGCAGCCAGACCATGGCGCGGGCAGCGTCAATCATCGGCTGCCAGTTGGCGGCCTTCTGTGCGGTGGAATACTCCAGCACAAAGGCCTGGTAACCGGCAGCCAGAAACTGCAGCGCCACCGGTTCGCCTTCCCGCTGGCTGCAATAGTCATATCCTCCGCCCGGCAGAATCAGCACCGCCGGTCGTTTGTCAAACGACGGGCAGGATTCCACCCTGGCATGAACCCACCCGGTCAGTGTGGCACCGCCGGGAAATGTCTGTGTAATCAACTGCATATAGGATGTTCCTTTCTGAAAAAGCTGGGTGACCGGTTCCGGCAGTTGCTGCCGTACCTTGCGCCGCAGCCGCAGCAAAAAACGGGAAACTGTCATGCGTCTTCCGTCTCCCCTGCCGACTGCTCAGAAGTTCTGGGCAGCGGATGGGCCTGCATGTACTCCGCCATAATGTCTGCCGCTACCCGTACCAGCATGGGGCAGGGCCGCCGCTGATAGTATTCCGGGGTACGTTCCTCCGCCACCGGGGTGCCTTCGGCCTTTTCCAGGCCCAGCAGTTCCCGGCAGAGAATGGTATCCTTGCCGTTGCGTTCCCGGAATTTTTCTGCCAGGGACTGCACCTCGGCATAGAAAGCACTTTTGTCCTTGGGATCGGTAAAGCCGTAGAGCGCCCCCAGCACCAGGGTGATGCCGGTAAAGGCACCGCAGACTTCCCGCATGCGGCCGACGCCCCCGCCCAGTCCCCCCACCAGACGAAGGACCTGTTCCCGGGTCATGCCGATCTCCTCGGCAAAAGGCAAAACCGCTGACTGGCTGCAGTTGCAGCCGGAATAAAACGCCTGCTCGGCACGGTCTCCATATACAGACATGCTGTCACATCCCTACTGTTCCGTTCTGCTTTTCCGAATTAAAGCGATAGTGGAAAATACAGTCTTAGAATACCGCAATTTCCCGGGTTTGAAAAGAGGTTCGCCCCACGTTTTGAACAAATTGTGAATCTTTTTACGCCCCTTGGGAAAGCCCTTGCACTTTGTGGTTTCGAGTGCTAAAATACCATTAGCACTTAGTTTGCATGAGTGCTAAATGTGTATCACGAAATTTCATATAAAGAAGGTAATCCATATGGCTATGCGTCAGTTCAAGGCCGAGAGCAAAAAGCTTCTGGACCTGATGATCAATTCCATTTACACCAACCGCGAGATCTTTCTGCGTGAGCTGATCTCCAACGCCAGCGATGCCTGCGACAAGCTCTATTTCAAGAGCCTGACCGACACCACCCTGGGCGTGCGCAAGGAGGATCTGCACATCCACATTGCCGCCGACAAGGACAGCCGTACCCTGACCGTCAGCGATAACGGCATCGGCATGACCAAGGAAGAGCTGGAGAAAAACCTGGGCACCATCGCCAAGTCCGGCAGCATGGATTTCAAGGCCGAAAACCAGAACGAAAACATTGACATCATCGGCCAGTTTGGTGTCGGTTTCTACTCCGCCTTCATGGTGGCTTCCAAGGTTACTGTGATCTCCCGCGCCTGGGGCAGCGAGGAAGCCTGGAAGTGGGAATCCAGCGGCGTGGAAGGCTACACCCTGTCGGAGGCCGAGAAGGCTGAACCCGGCACCGATATTATCATGGTGCTGAAGGAAGACAGTGAGAACGACAACTTCAGCCAGTATCTGGAAGAGTACACGCTGGTGGATCTGATCAAGAAATACAGCGACTACATCCGCTACCCCATCACCATGTACCGTCAGAAGTCCCGCCAGAAGCCGAAGCCGGAGGATGCCGGCGAGGACTACAAGCCGGAGTACGAGACCTACACCGAGCTGGAAACCATCAACAGTATGGTGCCCATCTGGAAGCGTGACAAGAAGGATGTCACCGAGAAGGACTATTTTGACTTCTACAAGAACCATTTCAACGACTACACCGATCCTCTGCGGGTGATCACCAGCCGCACCGAGGGCACCGCCACCTACACCGCGCTGCTCTTTGTGCCTGGCCGCATGCCCTACGACTACTACACCAAAGAGTACGAGAAGGGCCTGGCCCTCTACGCTTCCGGCGTCATGATCATGGACAAGTGCGCTGATCTGCTGCCCGATTACTTCAGCTTCATCAAGGGCGTTGTGGACAGCGAGGATCTGAGCCTGAACATCAGCCGTGAGACTTTGCAGAAGGACAGCCAGCTGCGCCTGATCCGCAATTCGCTGGAAAAGAAGATCAAGAACGAGCTGCACGCCATGCTGGTCAACGACCGGGAAAAGTACGAAACCTTCTGGAAGGCATTCGGCCGTCAGATCAAGTTCGGCATCTACGGTGATTACGGCATGCACAAGGATCTGCTGTCTGACCTGCTGATGTTCTGGTCCGCCAAGGAAAAGAAGTATGTGACGCTGGACGAGTACATCGAGAAGATGCCGGAAGGCCAGAAGTGCATCTATTATGCTGCCGGTGATGAGTCTGACCGTCTGGTGAAGCTGCCCAACGCTCAGCTGGTGCTGGACAAGGGCTATGACCTGCTGCTCTGCTCCGAGGATGTGGATGAGTTCTGCCTGCAGATCATGCACGACTACAAGGAGAAGGAGTTCAAGAACATCAACTCCGGCGATCTGGGTCTGGAGACGGAAGAGGAAAAGAAGGCCGCCGAGACTGCCACCGAGGAAAACAAGGATCTGTTTGAGGAGATCAAGACCGCTCTGAAGGGCAAGATCAAGGAAGTCAAGGTCAATGCAACCCTGAAGGATCATCCGGTTTCCCTGTCCAGCGAGGGCGGCCTGTCCATGGAGATGGAAAAGGTCCTGCGCAAGATGCCCAATGCGGAGGGTATGGAAAGCACCAAGGTGCTGGAACTGAACCCGAATCATCCGGTGTTTGAGGCATTGAAGTCCGCCAAGGCTGCCGGTGACAGCGACAAGGTTGCCAAGTATGCGGAGCTGCTGTATGACCAGGCCCTGCTGATTGAGGGTCTGCCCCTGGAAGATCCTGTGGCCTATGCCCAGATGGTCTGCGAACTGATGAAGTAATCGCTTCCCGCTTTTCCTGATAAGTAAAACATCCCCGGCTGACCGAAGTCAGCCGGGGATGTTTGCTTGCAAAAAATATTGCCAAAGAAACATATAAAAAGGCTCCCTGCCTTGCGGCAGGGAGCCTTATCAGCTTTTCAGCAGATTCCGCGATCAGCAGAAATTACTTCTCGATCTTGGAAACAACGCCGGAACCGACGGTGTGACCGCCCTCGCGGATAGCGAAGCGCATGCCCTCTTCCATAGCAACCGGGGTGATCAGCTCAACATGCATATCGACGTTGTCGCCGGGCATGCACATCTCAGTGCCCTCGGGCAGAGTGATGATGCCGGTAACGTCGGTGGTGCGGAAGTAGAACTGAGGACGATAGTTGTTGAAGAACGGGGTATGACGGCCGCCCTCTTCCTTCTTCAGGACG